>NZ_BAAARN010000004.1:300000-456105 GCF_039532215.1 Pedococcus aerophilus
CGAGATCGGCACACCGTTCTGCATCACCGTGGACTTCGACACCCTCGACGACCACGCGGTGACGATCCGTGAGCGCGACACCATGGCGCAGGAGCGCGTGGCGCTCGACCAGGTCGAGTCCTACCTCGGAGCCCGCCTGCTCGGCTGCTGACGCAGCAGCCGAGCACGGGGGAGGTATGCAGCCCGCGGTCGACGCCGACTTCGCCCGGTACGTGCGGGCGCGCCAGCACCGGTTGCTGCGCGCCGCCCACCTCGTCTGCGGTGACGAGCGGCTGGCGCAGGATGCGCTCGAGAGTGCCCTCGCCACGGTGGCCGCACGGTGGCCGCGGGTGCGCGAGTACCCGGACACGGTGGTGCGCCAGCACGTCTACCGCGAGGCGCTCGCCGCGGCGAAGCAGGCCGGCACCGAGTCCCTGGCCGCCGAGCTGGCGACGGAGCTCGCGACCGAGCCCGCCTCGGAATCTGTCCGTGGGTCCGTCGATGGATCCGTCGGTGGACTGGCGGCGCTGACCCCACGCCAGCGGGCCGTCGTCGTGCTCCGGCACTTCGAGGAGCGCAGCGAGTCCGACGCCGCCGAGGTGCTGGGGGAGTCGCAGGCAACGGTCGCCGGGGAGGAGCAAAAGGCCCTGGCCACCCTGGGGATGGGCGCGGAGGCTGTCGGCGGCTTCCTCGACCGCGCCAGCCAGCGGCTCGTCGAGGTCGACCTCGCCGACCGCGCCTGGGCGTTGGCCCTGGACCGTCGCGCCCGCCGCCGCCGGCGGGCGCTGTCGGGAATAGGCAGCGTGGCAGCGGCCGCGGTGGTCGTCGCGGTGGCCCTGGGGGTGGAGCGCGGTGGGTCCTCCCCGTCGCCGGGCCCGACGCCCTCGACGTCGGTGACGGCGCCGGTGAACCGGCTCCCCGACGGCACGATGTACGCCGCGATGCCCTTGGAGGGGGACGAGGACCAGCTGCCCGACTACGACGCCGGACTCCCGTCGGCGATCGATCCGGAGGGGCGCGCGGTGGAGCTGTCGTCGCTCGCGGGCCCACCGCCGGACGTCGTCGCCGTCTACCTGCGTCGGGCCGGAACGCACTACCGCGCGGTGCTGGTGCCCAAGGGTCGCACCCAGGTCGTCGTGGACGGGCTGGACCTGCTGCCGACCCGCGACGCGGGAAGGAACGACGGAGTTCCGTTGGGGCCCAAGGCGATCAGCGCCGACGGACGCTGGGTGGTCTTCGCCCAGCCACGCGCCGTCGTGCGGCTCGACCTCAGGACCGGGTCGTTCGAGAGGTATGCAGTGCCGGCGGAGGACCTCGCCGTGGCCGAGTGGACCGACGGGCAGACCGTGCGAGCCCGAACCGCCGACAGGTCGTTCACCCTCGACCTCGGCAGCAGCTCTCCACGGGCGGTGGCGGCGGCGCCCGCAGCCGAGCGGCTCGACCCGCGCGGACTGCCGGTGACCGACCTCGTGGGGGAGACGGTGTCTGCCGGACCGTGGTCGGCGAGCGGTGCCGTGCTCGACCAGGTCGTCACCTCGCCGGTCATCGTCCGCGGCAACGGGCCCATCTACCAGGGGCTGGTCGCGGTGTCCGGCGCCGGCGAGCCCGGCCGGGTGCTGCTGGCCCCCGAGTCACCGGACGGGCAGACCGGCCGGTTCGTGTCGTGCTGCACCGCGCTGGCCTGGGCCGACCCGTCGACGCTGCTGTTCCGCTCTGCCGGCTACGACGGGTCGTGGGTGTTGGCGTGGAACGTCAGGACCGGTCGCGTCTACGACGTCACCCGCCTCGACGAGGGGCGTGGGGTGGACTACCCGCAGGCCCTCGCGCTCGCAGTGGGCGAGCGGGGCTAGGAACCGAACTCTGCCGGCGGCGAGCCGGGCAGAGCAGGCGGGGCTAGGACGCGGCGGAGCCTGCTGCGGTGCCCCGTCGGGAAGCGGTGGCGTCGACCCGACCTCGCGTGCCCCGGGTGCCTTGGGGGTCGGAGGACCGCAGGGTGCCGACCGGCAGCCGGACCGTCACCGTGGTGCCCTCGCCCTCGGTGGAGGCCAGCCACACGGTCCCGTGGTGGCGCTCGACCGCGGTGGCGACCAGGGCCAGCCCGAGACCGGTGCCCTGGATCTCCTCCGCCACGGAGCGGGAGGACCGGAAGAAGCGGGCGAACACCCTGTCCTGCTCGTCGGCCGGGATGCCGATGCCGGTGTCGATGACCTCGAGGACCACGTGCGTCCTGTCGTGGGTGACGCGCACGCACACCGAGCCGCCGTCGGGCGTGAACTTGACGGCGTTGTTCACCAGGTTGAGGACCACCCGCTCCAGCAGCGCGGCGTCACCGTCGACCCACGGCGGCACGCCGTCCGGCGCCTCGACCGAGACCGACATGCGGCGCCGGATCGCCAGGGGCATCAGGGACCGTTGCACCTGGCCGGCGACCTCGACGAGGTCCACGGGGCAGACGACCATCGTCTCCTGCTGGTGCTCCAGCTCGGAGAAGGTGAGGAGCTCCTCGACGAGCTGGCGCAGGCGGTGCGCGTTGCGGCTCATGACGTCGACGGCCTCGGTCATGCCCGGCCCCGCCACGATGTCGCCGTCCTCGATCATCTCCAGGTAGGCGATGATGCTCGTCAGCGGTGTGCGGAGCTCGTGCGACACCGTGGACAGGAAGGCGTCCTTGGCGTGGTCGAGGTCGCGCAGGCGACGGATCGCCTCGTCCTGCTGGTCGTGGAGCTCACGCAGCTCCCGGAGCGAGGCGTAGAGGTCGGACGTGGCCCGCTCGCCGATGTTCTCGGCCTCGACACGGGCTGCGCGCTCACGCTCCAGGCGTCTGCGCAGCCGCTGCACCTCGCGGTGCATCTCGGACTCGGGTGACGACCCGCTGTTCGTCGGTGCTCCGGTGACGTCCTGGTGGTCTCCCTTGCCCACTACGCGGCAGGCTGGAAGTCGACGGCGAAGGTGCAGTGGTCGCGCCCCTCGTGCATGCAGCCCTCGTGGCGCACCGTGACCTTCTCGCCGTAGTACTCGCCGGCGCCGACCAGCATGCCCTCGGCGAGGGAGCACAGCCGGCGCTGCGACCGGTAGTGGATCTGCAGCTGTTTGGCGTCGGCATCGCCGAACCAGAACTCGGGCGGGTTGGAGTCGGCGTGGAGCTTGCGCACCTCGGCGTGGATCACGTCGTTGAGGGTGAGGACGAAGCTGCGTGCGTCGGTGTGCGGCGTGAAGAAGTGCGGGTAGCGCCGGGCCAGGCCGAGCAGTGCTTCTCGGCCGAGTCCGCGGGTGAGGTCCTCGGGCGGGGTGTCGAGGGCGGCTGCGCCGGCGCCGACGAGCTTGGTGAGGTCCTCGTCGGGGTAGTTGCCCAGGGCCGTGTACGAGCCCTCGACGCCGGCGGCATCGACGAGGTCGTCCCAGGTGTCCTCGCCGTGACCGCTGACGACAGCGTCCTCGACGAGGTTGAAAATGATGCCCTTCACGTGTGCCTCTTCCTCGCGTCGCTGGGGTCGACCCTCACCGGGCAGTGCAACTTTCAAGGAGCCTAGGTCTGCGGTCTCAGGGACGACAGCCGTGCAGGCAGGACGGTACTTTCGGCCCACCCGGGACGCAGACGAATGGCCGGATGGGCGTCAGCCCTCCCGTCGCGTGGCGCGACACGCCGTTCGAGGAGCGCGTCGGTCAGCGCCGCGGACGGATCGCTCGGTAGACGGTGTTCGTCGACTCGCCGCCGGTGATCGGGTTGGGGAACGGGACGACGTGGGCGTCGGCCTGCTCGAACGCCTCGCCCATCCGCCGGACCACCTCGGGGACGGGTGGCTCGTCCGACCACAGGGCGAAGACACCGTCGTCGGTCAGCATCGCGCCGACCCTCGAGAAGCCCTCGACGGTGTACAGGTCGCCGTGGTCGTCGCGCAGCAGCCAGTCCGGGGCGTGGTCGATGTCGACCAGCACCGCGTCGTAGGTGCGGTCGGCACGTCCGGACCGCACGAGGTCGAAGAAGTCGTCGTGCACCAGCCGCACCCGGGGGTCTGCAGCCAGGCCGTGGGTGTCCGGGAAGAGGTCGCGCTCGTGCCAGGAGATGACGGCCTCGAGCGCCTCGACCACGGTCAGCTCACGGACCCGGTCGTCCTCGAGGGCTGCCGCGGCGGTGTAACCGAGGCCGAGCCCGCCCACGAGGACCGTCGATGCCGCCGCCGTCGAGGCGGCGAGGCCGATCCGCGAGAGCTCCTGCTCGCCCACGACGAACTGGCTGGACATCAGGTAGTCCTCGCCCAGCCGGACCTCGAACACATCGCGCCCGGTCACGCGGTCGAACCGTCGGCGGAGGCTGATCTCACCCCAGGGGGTCTCGGCCCAGTCGAGCTCCTCGATCTTCACCTCCCGAGACTAGGGCCTCACCCGCGCGCCCCGGTCAGGGCAGCCGACCACCCACCGGGAGCAACGGCGCGTCGACGGTGATGGTGTCGGGGTACTTGATCCCGGTGCCGGTGTTGATGACGAGCACGTGCTCGTCCTCGCGGATCCACCCCGACTCCCGCAGGTCGCGCGCCGCGGCGAGGCACGCTGCCCCCTCGGGGCAGATGAACGCCCCGTCGGACGCCGCCAGTCGGCGCTGCTCGGCGAGCAGGTCCTCGTCGCTCACCTCCACCGCGCAGCCGTCGGTCTCCCGGATCGCGTCGAGGACGAGGAAGTCGCCTAGCGCCTTGGGCACCGTGATGCCGAAGGCCACGGTCTGCGCGTCGGGGAACGGTTCGCTCTCCCTGGCGCCCGCGCCATACGCCCGCACGATCGGTGCGCACCCGGTGGCCTGGACGGCCACCCAGCGCGGCAGGGGACCGGTGATCCAACCCATCTCGCGCATCTCGAGCAGTGCCTTGTGGATGCCGATCAGGCCGACGCCTCCGCCGGTGGGGTAGAGGATCACGTCGGGGAGTCGCCAGCCGAGCTGCTCGGCGAGCTCGTAACCCATGGTCTTCTTGCCCTCGAGGCGGTACGGCTCCTTGAGGGTGGACACCTCCTGCCAACCGGGCCGGCGACCGATGGCCTCGTGCACGATGGCGCCGGCGTCTCCGATGAGCCCGTCGACGAGGTAGAGCTCGGCCCCGGCCGCAGCGCACTCCGTGCGGGTGATCTCGGGTGCGCCCTCGGGCATGACGATGAGGGACGGGAGGCCGGCGCGCGCGGCATACGTCGCCCAGGCGGACCCGGCGTTGCCGTTGGTGGGCATGCCCACGCCGCGCACCCCGAGCTCGGCGGCGCGGGACACCCCGACCGCGGCCCCGCGGGCCTTGAACGTCCCGGTCGGGATGAGTCCCTCGTCCTTCATCGCCAGTCGGGGCAGCCCCACCGCCCTTCCGTATGCGGGGAGGCCGACGATGGGGGTCCAGCCCTCGCCCAGCGTGGTGACGAAGCGGGGGTCACGGACGGGAAGCACCTCGTGGTACTTCCAGAGCGAGGCCTCGCGGGTGGCGAGGACCGCCTTGTCGACGGTGGCTGCGACGCGCTCGAGGTCGTAGCGGGCGAGCAGGGGCGCGCCGACGGGGCTGGTGCCCTGGACGACGTCGGCATCGTGGCGCTCGCCGGTACGGGAGCACTCGAGGTGGCTGAGGTGGGAGAACACGGTTCCTTCCCGGTGATCGGGTGTGGGGAGCGGGCGCGGGGCCGGGAGTCGCCCGGCGGTCCGCGTTCGGTGCGCGGGTTCGCGCGGGGAACGTGGTGGGCGCCCCCCGAATTGTGCACAGAACGCCCACGTGGGTGCAGGTGGTGCCTTACCTTGTGCCTGTCCGCCGCATGAACTGTCTTGAGGCTTGGACATCGCCGGGTCAGATGGAGGGGAACCATGGCGCGTGGCTCGCGGCAGAGTCGGCACTCACGTCTTCACCGACGTCGTCACGGACGCGTCGGGCGGCGGGTCGCAGCGACGGGAGCCGGCGCGCTGCTCGGTGTCACCGGACTCGTCACCGGGCTCGTCACCGGGCTCGTCACGGGGCTCGGCGTCGGAGCGGCCGGCGCTGCCGCTGCCGGTGCGACAGCCTTGACCGGACCCGCGGCCACCACCGGAGCGTTGGCCGCCAGCGGCTGGGACCCACAGAGGTTCGCCCTGCCGTGGGTTCCGGCACCCTCGGTCGACGGGGAGCTCAGCGTCGCGCAGGTCGACGCGTCAGGGGCGGGGACGATGCGCGTGTTCCGTCGCGACGGCACTCCGGCGGGTCCGTCCACGCCGATCGACGGGCGACAGCTGGTCTGGAGCCCTGGTGGTGACGCGGTGATCGCCGATTCAGGCAGGGGCTACGACCTGGTGGGACCCGGCGACATGGTCATGTCGACCTACCCCTACAAGGCGCCCGCCCTGTGGTCTCCCTTCGGTGACAGCATCACCACCACGACCAAGGTCAGCAGCGGCTACCTCCCCATCGCCAGGTGGGCTGTCGACACGTGGCGCTACTCGGGCCTCATCCGTCCCGCGGCGTACGACCCCGGAGCGCCCGCCCCCACCCCAGACGGCTTCGGGTTGGTCGTGACGGTCCCCTCCGACGTCATCGCTGGTCGGCGCGACCTGGCCCTGACGGCGAAGGACAAGGCCACCGAGGCTGCACCGTTCCCACGCGTGTTCCCGAACGGCGGGCAGACCCCGTTCGCGACCCCGGAGCCGTTGGGCTATGCCACCGTGGACGCTCGGGAGCCCGTGGTCGGCCCCGACGGCACGCTGGCTTTCGTCGGCACCACCGATGCAGGCCCGGCGATCTTCGTCGACGAGGGGTCGGGCGCCATCCCGGTGGCCGCCCTCGGAGCCGACTGCCCCGGTCAACGCCCCGGCTTCGCCCCCAGCGGCACGATGATCACCTACGTCTCCTCGGGTACGGGCTGCACCTCGAGTGCGCTGAAGGTGTTGGGACGTCGCCACGGCTCGTTCGCGGGCGGTCCGGCCTCGATCGTCGCGACCTCACCGTCAGGCAGCACCTTCGAGTCGGCATCGTGGCGCGCCCGGACCCCCGAGGCGTTGATCGAGCGCCTGAGTGGCGCGGATCGCATCGCCACGGGCGTGGCGGCGAGCCAGTGGGGCTGGACCACGTCAGACGGGGCAGTACTGGCCTCCTCGACGTCCTTCCCGGACGCCGTCGTGGGAGGGCCGTTGGCCGCGGCCGTCAAGATGCCGCTGTTGCTGAATGGTCCGAAGGTCCTCGACCCGCGCGTGCTGGCCGAGCTCGAGCGCCTGACAGCCCGGACAGAACCTGTGCGCCGCACGGTGCACCTCGTCGGTGGTTCGGGAGTGATGAGTCCCGACATCGAGAAGGCGTTGAAGGGCAGGGGATTCCGAGTTGTTCGTCATGCAGGAGCTGATCGGTACGCCACGAGCGTGGAGGTGGCCAAGGCGGTCCGCTCACGCTGGACCGGCAACCCCACGTACCTGTCTGTGTTCCTCGCCGACGGGCGGTCGTTCCCCGACGCCCTGTCGGCTGGTCCAGCCGCTGCCCGGCTGTCGGCTCCGGTCCTGCTCACGAACGGCACCAGCATCCCTGCCACCGTGCGCACCCACGTGGCCGCCGGTGGATACGTGGATGTCTACGGCATCGGGGGTGCGGCGGCCGAGGGCGCCTACGCTCTCTACGGGAGCAGGTCCTCGGGGCTCTACGGCAAGGACCGGTACGGGACCAACGCCCAGGTCCTGGCGACGTTCTTCCCGGGCGCCACGGTGATCGGGTACGCCTCGGGGGAGGCCTTCCCCGACGCCCTCACCGGAGGTTCTCTGATGGGCGCTCTCGGACAGCCTCTGGTGCTCGTGCGCGATCCCTTCACGGGACTCGGTGGGGTGGGCGACGCCTACCGGGCGAGCACCGAAGCCATCCTCCTCTTCGGCGGCGTCAGCGTGCTGTCGGACGCAGTGAGTCGTGAGGCGCTGAGGGCAGCGGGGAACCAGACCGCGCTGTGGGGCTTCACCTCTCCGACGGTCCCGAACCCGCGTCTTCCCGGCGCGACGGACGCTGCCGCGACGATGGCGAGGACCACGGTGGGCTCACCCTCATGGGTAGGTCTTGGACGGCTGACCACCAACGGCAACGCCCGGCTGCGGCTCGTCGGGCAAGGCCTGCGGCTGCCAGCGGGAAGGTGACTTCGTTAGTCGAGTTGCGTTGCTGGGCAATGTGATTGGGTCTGCGGAGTCGTGCGGGGGCGTTGTCGGTGGTCGCCGATAGTGTCCTTGGTATGGCGACCAGTCCAAGGATCACGAATCTGTCCGCGCGCGGCTTCGGCCGTCCGGTGGTCAGTGGTGCCGAGGTTGCTCGGGGGGTGTTGGCGCAGGCCGATCTGGAGCGGGTGGCGTTGCTCGACGATGCCGGGGTCGCGGACGCGTTGAGGGTCCTGGCCGATGTGCGGGCGGCGGTGTCGGCGCAGCTGGTGGTGGTGTTGGCCGAGGCGAAGCGGCGCAGCCTGGGGGCGGGACAGGGGTGCGGTCCGGTGGACTGGGCGCGGGCGGTCGCTCCGTCGTTGCCGACCCGGGACCTGCTCGAAGCGGACGTCGTCGCGGGCGTGGTGGCGTTGTCGTCGTCGGTCGCGGCGCCGGACCGGCGTCTGGTCGAGGTCGTCGAGGCGGTGGCGGGAGCCACGTCGCCGGATCCGGGGGTGCGGGAGCAGGCGTTGTCGGTGACCAAGGCGGCGCAGGTGTGCCGGTTCCACCGGGGGATCCGTGGTCTTGCCGAGCCGGGGTGGCTTGCCGAGTCGACGGCAGGGCTGCTGGGAGGGGCTCGGGGTGATCGCGGGTGGGACGAGAAGACGTTGGCGACCGGGTTGCGGCGCACGGCCGACCTGGCTCGGTCCGAGGGGTCGGTGGAGCGTGACGCGCAGGTGCGGCGGGAGCACCGGTCGCTGGTGAAGGGTCCGGGTCCGGTCGGGATGTGGCGGTACACGCTCATGTTGGACGAGGAGGGTGCTGCGGTCGTCGATGCTGCGGTCGACGCGTTGGCCAAACCCCGCCGTGACGAGGACACCGGGGAGCTGGACGTGAGGTCCCCGGCTGCGCGGCGTGCGGATGCGTTGTTGGACCTGGTCGTGCGGGCGGTGTCGGCTCCGGAGGGGGTGCCGAGGCAGGCGAAGACGTCGTTGGTGGTGACGGTGCCGTTGGAGGTGTTGGCGCAGCGGTGTCGTGGTGCGGGGATGACGCTGCAGGGTCAGGACCTGGGTGCGGGCGTGGTCCGGCGCCTTGCGTGTGATGCGCAGGTCGTGCCGGTGGTGCTCGGCACGGCGGGGGAGGTGCTGGACCAGGGCATGGCGCGCAGGTTGTTCGACCGGGCCCAGATCCGCGGTCTGTGGCTGCGTGATGGGGGGTGCACGTTCCCGGGGTGCTCGAAGCCGGCGGCCTGGTCTGATGCCCATCACCTGGTCCACTGGGCCGACGGTGGACCGACCGACCTGGGTAATGCGGCGTTGTTGTGTCGGGCGCACCACACGGTCGTGCACACCTACCGGTACGCGGGGAGGGTCCGTCACGAACCGGGCAGCAAGCCGCGGGTCGAGTGGGACCTGACCATCGGCTCCTACGACCAGGCTCTGACCGACCAGCGCCACCAGCAGGAGCGGCACGTCGGGGACCAGCCGCGCGAACGCGGGCAGGACCGCGCACGCGGCCATGGTCGGCAACGGCGGCGAAGTCTGCCCAGCTCCCTGCCCGCCACTGGGTGAGCGGGCGCTGAGCCCTGCCCACAGCTGCCTGAGCGGCCCCTGACAGACGTCATGGGGAGGTCGTGACGAGCGTCGCGGGTCGCCGGGCCCTGCACGCAGCACGGTGGAGGCATGTCATCGACGCAGACCGTGCGGCGGCCCAGCGGGGGAGCCGCCGTCCACACCGTTCCCGCGATCGAGCTGACCGGGCTCACCAAGAGCTTCGGCAGCGTCCACGCCGTCCGCGGCCTCGACCTGACCATCGCTCCGGGCGAGGTCGTCGCCTTCCTCGGCCCGAACGGCGCCGGCAAGACCACCACCATCGACATGGTCCTCGGCCTGTCCCGACCCGATGCCGGATCAGTGAAGGTGCACGGGCTCGACCCCTCCACCGCGGTCAGGCGGGGCCTGGTGAGTGCGGTCATGCAGTCCGGGGGACTGCTCAAGGACCTCACGGCACGCGAGACCCTCGAGCTCACGGCGAGCCTGTTCGCCGGGACCCGTCCGGTCGACGAGGTGTTGGACAGGGCCGGAATCAGCGACCTCGCCGACCGCCGCGTGGGCAAGTGCTCGGGCGGCCAGCAGCAGCGGCTGCGGTTCGCCATGGCCCTGCTGCCCGACCCGGAGCTGCTCATCCTCGACGAACCCACCACCGGCATGGACGTCACCGGACGCCGGGACTTCTGGAGCGCGATCCACGAGGACGCGGCACGTGGTCGCACCGTCGTGTTCGCGACCCACTACCTCGAGGAGGCCGACGCGTACGCCGACCGCATCGTCCTCGTGAGCCACGGCGAGGTCGTGGCCGACGGCACCGCGTCCGAGGTCAAGTCACTCGTGTCCGGACGCACGCTCCGGGCCACCCTCCACGACGCGGATCCTGTTCTGCTGCAACGCCTGACCGACATGAGTGTGGTCGACAGCGTCGAGCTGCGCGGCGACACCCTGATCGTCACGTCGACGGACAGTGACGCCGTCGCCCGGCACCTGCTCACCACCAGCGACGCCCACGACCTCGAGATCACCAGCCGCGGTCTCGAGGACGCCTTCATCAGCCTGACCTCAGAGGGAGCCGAGTCATGACCACCACGACCCACCGCCTCGAAGCACAGGGCACGCAAGGCGCCGTGCCGGCACTCGGAGGGCTCAACCCGACGTTGCTACGACTCGAGGTCAGGCGCCTGCTGCGCAACCGTCGCACCCTGGTCTTCGCGGTGATCATGCCTGTCGCGTTCTTCTTCATGTTCGGGACCGGGCAGTCCTACTCGAACCAGGACGCCGGCCACGGCAACGTCGCGGCCTACGTCATGATCGACCTCGCCCTGTACGGCGCCATGCTCTCCACCACCAGTGCCGGCGCCATGGTGTCGGTGGAACGGGCCCAGGGCTGGAGCAGGCAGCTGCGGCTCACCCCGCTCACGTCCGCGGCATACATCGCCGTCAAGGTCCTCGTGGCGCTGGTCCTGGCCGCGATCTCCATCGTGGTCACGTATGGCGCCGCCGCCCTCGGTGGGGCGCGCGCCGAACCCGCGGTCTGGGTCGAGACCGCGTTGGCGGTGTGGATCGGCTCGCTGGTCTTCGCGGCGTTCGGGGTCTTCATGGGGTACCTGCTGCCGAGTGAGAACGTCATGCAGGTCCTCGGCCCGGTCCTCGCGCTGTTCGCCTTCCTCGGCGGGATCTTCGTCCCGCTGGAGCAGCTGGGCCACGCCTTCCAGGACGTCGCCACCGTGACCCCGATGTACGGGCTGGGCGAGCTCGTCCGGACCCCGCTCACCGGCGACGCCCCCGGGTGGGCCGCCGTCGCGAACGTCGCCGTGTGGTTCGCGGTCTTCGTGGGAGGAGCGGTGTGGCGCTTCGGCCGGGACACCGCGCGCGTCTGAGCGCCGTCCTGGCCGCGGCATCGGCGCTGGACTCTGAGAGGCTGGGTGCCGTGAGCGCACCAGGGCCCAGGGACGCCTTCGCCGAACCACGTCCGCGGCTGCTGGACTCCGAGCCGGACGCAGGCTGGAGCGGACGCCTGTTCGGTCTCGTCTTCGCCGGGATCTGGCTGGTCTTCCTGTCGGACGCGTTCTCTGCCGCTTGGCGGCACCGGCTCGAGCTGCGCGGCGACGCCGCCCTCGTCGTCCTGGTCCTGTTCGTCGCCCTCTACATCGCCCACTTCGCGCACCTGCGCGGGTCGGTGTGGGGGGAGTCGACGCCGGCACCGCACCGCTGGTTCGTCACCCGGACCGGGGTCGCCGGCTGGCTGGGGCTGGCCGTGCTCGCCGGGCTGTCGACGATCACGGTCGGCCAGGAGGGGGCGAGCACCTGGGTGTTCCTGGCGGTGTCGGGGCTCTGGACGTTCCGGCTGCGGCTGGGCCTCGTGCTCGGAGTGGCGCTCGTCCTGCTCTACGAGTTCCTCACCTTCCACGTCGACGGGTGGAGCCACGACGCCAGCATCTCCATGTCGATGGTGCTGGCCATGGCTGCGGTGACCGGCGGCATGATCGCCTCGCAGCGGCAGCGGGCCCTGGCCGAGGCGCGACAGGAGAACGCGCGCCTGGCCATCCAGGAGGAGCGCAACCGGATGGCCCGCGACGTCCACGACATCCTCGGCCACAGCCTCACCGTCATCACGGTCAAGGCCGAGCTCGCCGCACGGCTGCTCGAGGTCAGCCCCGAGCGCGCCCGCACCGAGGTGGCCGACCTCGAACGGCTGGCGCGGGACGCCCTGGCCGACGTGCGGCAGGCGGTGGCCGGGTTCCGGGAGATGTCGCTGCCCGCGGAGCTGGCGCGGGCGCGGTCCTCCCTCTCTGCAGCGGGGATCGAGGCCGACCTCCCGACGGCGGCCGACGCGGTCCCCACCGACCTGCGCGAGCTGTGTGCCTGGACGCTGCGGGAGGGCGTCACCAACGTCATCCGGCACAGCGGTGCCACCACCTGTCGGGTGACCCTCGACGAGGGCGGGATCACCGTGGCCGACGACGGGCCGGTCCACCGCGGCGACCCGGGAAACGGAGGCCACGGAGGTGACGCGGGCAGGTCGGACGTCACGAGCCATCCCCAGGCCGGGACCGGGCTGATCGGGCTGCGCGAACGAGCCCAGGCGGCCGGAGCCCAGCTCCGCACGGTGGTTCTCGACCCGCACGGGTTCGAGCTGTCCGTGCGCACCGTGCCCTCCGTGCCTCGTCCGGTGTCGGGCGGTCCGGTGTCGGGTGGACCGGCGTCGGGTGGACCGGTGTCGGGTGGGCCGGCGGCCGGCGAGAGGGTGGAGGCATGACGATCAAGCTGCTCCTGGCCGACGACCAGGCGCTGGTGCGTGGAGCGCTGGCCACCCTGCTCGGCCTCGAGGCGGACATGGAGGTCGTGGCCGAGGTCGGCCGCGGCGACGAGGTGGTGGCGGCTGCGCGGCGGAGCTCACCCGACGTGGCCCTCCTCGACGTCGAGATGCCCGGACTCGACGGGATCGCGGCCACGGCGGCCCTGCACGCGGCCCTGCCCGGTGTGCGGGTGCTGATCGTCACGACGTTCGGGCGACCGGGGTTCCTGCGCCGGGCGCTGCAGGCCGGGGCCAGCGGGTTCGTCGTCAAGGACACCCCGGCCCGTCAGCTCGCCGAAGCCGTCCGGCGGGTGCACGCAGGGCTGCGTGTCGTTGACCCCGCCCTCGCCGCGGACTCGCTGTCCGGCGGCGACTCGCCGCTGACGGCCCGCGAGACCGAGGTGCTCGTGGCGGCCCGCGACGGGGGTTCGGTCGCCGACATCGCCAAGCACGTCAGCCTCTCCGAGGGGACCGTCCGCAACCACCTGTCCTCGGCCATCGGCAAGACGATGGCCCGGAACCGGGCCGATGCCGTGCGCATCGCGGACGAGTTCGGCTGGCTCTGACGTCCCCTTCGCGATGGGTCGATGTCAACGCGCCCGGAATCACGGGCGTGTTCACATCGAACTGTCGAGAGTCGCCACGGGGCGGTCCGGGTCGCTGACCCAGTCGCTCCACGAGCCCACGTACAACGTCGCGTCGATGCCGGCCTCGTGCAGGGCCAACAGCTCGTGAGCTGCCGTCACCCCGGACCCGCAGTAGACACCGACCGGCGGGCCATCAGCCTGGATCCCCAACGAGGAGAACCGGTTCCGCAGCTCGTCTGCAGGGAGCAGCCGTCCGTCGGCGCCGGCGTTGTCCGTGGTGGGCGCGTTGACCGCACCGGGGACGTGTCCGGCCACGGGGTCGATCGGCTCGGTGGAGCCGGAGAACCGTTCGGCGGCTCGGGCGTCGACGAGGACGCCGTCGCGCGCCACCTCGGCCGCCGAGGCCGCGTCCAGGACGGGCAGCGATCCCGCCCGCACGGTGACGTCGCCGGTGGCGGTCGCGGGCACGTCGGTCGTCGTCGCGCCACCCGCCGCCGTCCACGCCGTCAACCCTCCGTCGAGGACGCGGACGTCCTCCACGCCGGCCCAGCGCAGCACCCACCAGGCCCGGGCCGCGGCGAAGCCCGGTCCCTGGTCGTAGACCACCACCCGACCGCCGGCCCGCACGCCGGACCGGCGCAGCGCGGTCTCGAGGACGGCGGGGTCCGGCAGGGGGTGCCGACCACCGCGGCCGTCGACAGCGACCGGGCCGGCGAGCTCGGTGTCGAGGTCGACCCACGTCGCGCCAGGCAGGTGCGCCGCTGCATACCTCTCCCTGCCCACCGGACCCGGCGCACCAGTGAGGACCCACTGGACGTCCATCAGCACGGGTGGGGTGGGGGAGGCGAGCTCGGCTCGCAGGTCGGCGGCGCTGACCAGGGCACTGACGAGGGCATGCATTCGGCCAGTCAAGCAGCAGATGGGACACTGGTGTCGCCATGACGACCGCCACCGCACCCCAGACCAGCGTCCCGTCGCCCGTCCTGCCCCCGCTGCAGATCGGCCGCCACACCATCGAGTCGCCCGTCGTCCTCGCCCCCATGGCGGGGATCACCAACCGTGCCTTCCGGAAGCTGTGCCGCGAGTACGGGCGGGACGGCCTCGAGGCCGGTGGCGCCAGCGGGGCGACCTCGCTGTACGTCAGCGAGATGATCACCTCGCGTGCCCTCGTCGAGCGGACGCCGGAGAGCATGCGCCTCATCGAGCACGACCCGGACGAGTCCCCGCGGTCGATCCAGCTCTACGGCGTGGACCCGGCCACCGTCGGCGCGGCCGTGCGGATGCTCGTCACCGAGGACCGGGCCGACCACATCGACCTCAACTTCGGCTGCCCCGTCCCCAAGGTGACCCGCAAGGGCGGGGGAGCGGCGCTGCCGTGGAAGAAGGACCTCTTCACCGCGATCGTCGCGACCGCGGTGCGTGAGGCGAGCCCGTATGACGTGCCGGTCACCGTGAAGATGCGCAAGGGCATCGACGACGACCACCTGACCTACCTCGAGGCGGGCCTGACGGCCGAGCGTGCAGGTGTCGCAGCCGTTGCGCTGCACGGTCGTACGGCGTCGCAGGCGTACTCGGGCCAGGCCGACTGGAGCGCCATCGCCCGGCTCAAGGAGACGGTGAGGACCATCCCGGTCCTGGGCAACGGCGACATCTGGTCGGCGGAGGACGCACTCCGCATGGCGACCGAGACCGGCTGCGACGGGGTCGTGGTCGGGCGGGGCTGCCTGGGTCGGCCATGGCTGTTCACCGACCTCGCCGCAGCCTTCGCCGGGACGACCGCCCGCGCGGAGCCGACCCTCGGAGAGGTGACGGCCACGATGCGCCGGCACACCGAGTACCTCGTCGACTTCTACGGTGACGAGTACAAGGCCTGCCGCGACATCCGCAAGCACATCGCCTGGTACCTCAAGGGATTCCCCGCCGGATCGACCGTGCGCCACTCGCTCGCGCTGGTCGACTCGCTCGACGCCCTCGACACCCTGATCGCGACCATGGAGGCGGACGCCCCGTGGCCGGGGGAGGCAGCCGAGGGCCAGCGTGGTCGTGCTGGTTCGCCGCGTCACGTCGCACTGCCGGAGGGCTGGCTCGACTCCCGCGAGCTCAACGACGCCGCACGCGAAGCCGTCGCCCAGGCCGAGCTCTCCGTCTCCGGAGGCTAGACCCGGGCGACGGCACCGCTCGCCTGGCCCCGGCGTTCGATGCATACGCGCCGTGAGTTCGCGGCGCGTACACATCGAACCGAGGGAGGGGTCAGGCAGGGGTCGAGGACTCCTGCGCCGCAGCGCCGTGGGCGATCGACTCGAGCAGCTGGCTGTTGAACGCCGGCAGGTCGTCGGGGTTGCGGCTGGTGATGAGGTTGCCGTCGACGACGACCTCCTTGTCGACCCAGGTGGCGCCGGCGTTGCGCAGGTCGGTCTGCAGGCTCGGCCACGACGTCAGGGTGCGGCCCTTGAGGACGTCGGCCTCGATGAGGGTCCACGGGGCGTGGCAGATCGCGGCGACCGGCTTGCCGGAGGCGACGAAGTCACGGACGAAGCCGACGGCGTCGTCGTCGGTGCGCAGGGCGTCGGGGTTGGCGACACCGCCGGGCAGGACGAGGGCGTCGTAGTCGTCCACGGAGGCGGACTTCACGGTCTTGTCGACGGGGCGCGTCTCGGCCTTGTCGAGGTGGTCGAACGTCTGCACCTCGCCCTCCTCGGGCGACAGCAGCACCGGGGTGGCCCCGGCGTCGGTGACGGCCTGCCACGGGTCGGTCAGCTCGACGCGCTCGATGCCCTCGGCGGCGACGAGGAAGGCGATGGTCTTTCCACTCAGATGGCTCATACCTACAGCCTGCGACGCCCCGCTTGGGCTCGCAATCTGCAGGGACGCGCTCCTCCTGTGGCGAAGGCCACCGTTTGGGATCTTCCCGGCGGGGAACAGCAGTCGCCGTCAGACCGCCGTGGCAGGCTGACTGCATGATCGGGACACCGGGCGGGACCCTGGAGCGGCCGGCGACGTTCTTCTCCGGACCCGAGGAGTTCGGGCGGTGGCTCGCCGCCCACCACGAGACCGAGACCGAGCTCTGGATGGGCCTGCGCAAGAAGCATGTGCCCGACCGCGGCCTGACCTGGGAGGCGGCGGTCGTCGAGGCACTGTGCTGGGGGTGGATCGACTCGGTCGCCCAGCGCATCGACGAGGACACCGTCCGGCAGAGGTGGACCCCGCGCAAGGCGCAGAGCACCTGGAGCAGCATCAACATCGCCAGCGTCGAGCGCCTCAAGGCCGAGGGGCGGATGAAGCCGTCGGGCCTGGCCGCCTACGAGCGCCGGTCCCCTGAGCGGTCCGGGATCTACGCCTACGAGACGCGTGACCGTGAGCTCCCCGAGGCGTATGCAGCCCGGCTGGCTGCCGACCCGCGCGCCACCGCGTTCTGGGAGGAGGCGACCCCGTCGTACCGCAGGACCGCGGTCAACTGGGTGCTGACCGCCAAGCAGGAGGCCATGCGCGAGAAGCGGCTGGCCCAGCTGCTCGACGACTGCGCGCACGGCCGACTCATCCCGTCGCAGCGCTACGGCCAGGCTCCACGATGGCAGGAGCGCGCGGCCGAGGCAGCCGCCCGAGCGGGCGCGACCAGGCCGACCGGCGCGGCCGGGTCCGCTGCCGACGACACTGCCTCCGCCGGAGCGGGTGACGACGCCTAGAGTTCCCCGCGTGGGGTACACCGAGGTCGACCGGGAGCGTTGGGTCCGCGAGGACCCGGTCCTCAAGCGCGCCGACCGCGACGACTTCGCCCGCGACCGTGCGCGCCTGGTCCACTCGGCATCCCTGCGGCGGCTCTCGGCCAAGACCCAGGTGGTGCAGCCCGGTGACGACGACTTCGTCCGGAACCGGCTGACGCACTCGCTCGAGGTGGCCCAGATCGGCCGTGAGTTCGGGGCAGCACTGGGGTGCAGCGCAGATGTCGTCGACACCGCCTGCCTGGCCCACGACCTCGGGCACCCGCCCTTCGGGCACAACGGCGAGCAGGCGCTCGATGCCGTGGCGGCGGACATCGGCGGCTTCGAGGGCAATGCCCAGACCCTCCGGCTCCTGTCGCGCCTCGAGCCCAAGCGCACCCACCCCGACGGTCGGCCCGCCGGGCTCAACCTGACTCGCGCCAGCCTCGACGCCGCGACGAAGTACCCGTGGGCCCGTGGCGCAGCCCCGGCCGCCGTCGGTGCGACGCCGAAGTTCGGCGTCTACGAGGACGACCTCCCTGTCTTCGAGTGGTTCCGCGACGGACGTGAGCCGGGACGGCGGTGCCTCGAGGCAGATGTCATGGACTGGTCCGACGACGTGGCCTACTCCGTCCACGACGTCGAGGACGCGATCGCCTCCGGGAGGCTCGACGTCCGTCAGCTGCGTGACGGCGCTGACGTCGACAGCGTCCTCGCGGTCGCCACCGGCCTCTACGCCGCGGACCTGGGCACCGACGCCCTCGGTGCGGCGCTGGAACGCGTGCTCGCCAGCGGCGCCGTCCCGGCGGCATACGACGGGTCGCGGACCGACCGGGCAGCGTTGAAGGACATGACGTCCCGGCTCATCGGACGCTTCGTGCTCGCCGTGGAGGTGGCCACCCGCGAGCGGCACGGGACGGGCACGCTGACGCGGTATGCAGCCGACCTCGTCGTCCCGGACGACACCCGCGCCGAGTGCGCAGTCCTCAAGGCCGTCGCCGCGCACTTCGTCATGCACGCCCAGGAACGCGTGACGGTCATGGCCGGTCAGCGCGAGGTCGTGCGGTCGCTCGTCGAGGCGTACCAGGCAGATCCGCCCGGTCGCCTCGACCCCGACCTCCTCGCCGACTGGAAGGCTGCCGACAGCGATGCGGCCGCGCTGCGGCTCATCGTCGACCAGGTCGCCTCGCTCACCGACGTCCGCGCCCTGGCCCTGCACCAGCGCTGGTGCTGACCCGGAACCTGAGGAACGAGATCAGGCGGGGCTGAAGGCCCGCGCTTCGCCGACCACGCTGAGGCCGACGATCGACCCAGCGGCCGGCACGTCCGTCCCGTGGATGCGGGCGGTGACGACGGTGTGGTCGGCCTGCAGGCGCAGGGCGACGAGGGCGTCGTGGCCGAAGTACGTGGTGGACAGCACCTCGGCGCAGGGGCGGCCCTCGGCCACGGTCCCGAGCTGGATCTGCTCGGGACGCAGCAGCACGTCGACCGTGCCGGGAGGAGCCGGCTGGTGGACCGGGATGGTGCCGAGCGACGTGGCGACAGAGGTGCCCTCGGCCCGGCCGCGCAGGAACACCGCGTCGCCGAGGAAGGCCGCGGCGTGCCGGTCGGCGGGCGTCGCGTAGACCTCGGTGGGTGCCCCCACCTGGGCGAACCGACCCTCGTGCATGATCGCGACCTCGTCGGCGAACGACAGCGCCTCGGACTGGTCGTGGGTGACGAGGATGACCGTGACGCCCTCGTGGGCCAGCGCATCGGCGACGGCCTGACGGGTCGAGGCGCGCAGTCCCGCGTCGAGCGAGGAGAACGGCTCGTCGAGCAGGACCACCGACGGGCGACGGGCGAGTGCCCGGGCCAGGGCGACGCGCTGCTGCTGCCCACCGCTCAGCTGGTCGGGCCGTCGGGACGCCAGGTCGGCGGACAGGCCGACGAGCTCGAGCAGCTCCGACACCCGGTGACCGGCGCGGCGGGCGGCGCGGGGCAGGCCGTACGAGACGTTGTGCCCGACCGACAGGTGCGGGAAGAGGTTGCCCTCCTGCGGGACGTACCCGATGCCGCGGCGCTCGGGGGCGACCCAGGTGCCGGGGCCCACGACCGTCTGCTCACCGAGCTGGACGGTCCCGGCGTCAGGAGTCTGGAACCCCGCGACGACCCGCAGCAGGGTCGTCTTGCCGCACCCCGACGGGCCCAGGATCGCCGTCGTCGTCCCCGAGGGCACCACGAGGTCGATGCCGTGCAGCACCGGGCGCGGTCCGTAGGAGGCGTCGACACCGCTGACGCGCAAGGTGGTCACAGGGCAGGCTCCTCGTCGGGGGATCGAAGCAGCAGGTAGGTCAGGGGAGCGGACACGAGCATCATCGCGGCGGCATACGGAGCCGCGCCCGCGTAGTCGATGCTCTCACTGGCGCTCCAGAAGGCGGTGGCCAGTGTCTGCGTGCCGGTCGGGGCGAGCAGCAGCGTGGCGGTCAGCTCGGTCGAGACGGCGATGAACACCATCGCGAAGCCGGCCAGCGTCCCCGGCAGCGTCAGCGGCAGCAGCACCCGGACGAACGCGCGGAAAGGACTGTCGCCCAACGCCCGTGCCGCATCGGTGAGCTCCTCGGGCGCGTGCGCCATGGCCGCCCGGATGCTCACCATCGCGCGGGGGATGAAGAGGATCGCGTATGCCGCGACGAGGACGACGCTCGTCTGGTAGACCGCGTTCGCGTAGGTGACCGAGAGGGTGACCAGCGCCAGGGCGATGACGACCCCGGGAAGCGACGACGCGACGTACGTGGCCCGCTCGACTAGAACCGAGAGCCAGCTGCGACGGCGGGCGATGAGCCAGGCGATGGGGAAGGCCGCCACGACGGTGATCAGGCCGGCACCCAGTCCGAGGCCCAGGGTGCTGCCGAGGGTCTGGAGCAGCTCGGGCACGTCAGGCTGGGCGTCGCCCGCCACGAACCAGTAGAGGAGGCTGCCGAGCGGCACCCCGAGGGACAGCACGGTCAGGAACGCCAGACCCAGCAGGGCCGGTGCGGTCCAGGCGCCGAGGTGGGCCGGCAGCGCGCGGCGGGCGGCCCCGCGACCGAAGCGGGAGTGGCGCATCGTCCCGCGCAGCAGCAGCTCCACGGTCAGCAGGCCGAGGCAGAGGGCGATGAGGACGAGGGCGAGCAGGCTGCCGGCGCTGTTGCTGAAGGCCACCTGGAACTGTTCGAGGATCGCCGTCGTGAACGTCGGGAAGCGCAGCATCGCCAGCACGCCGAACTCCGACAGAAGGTGCAGCGACACGAGCAGCATCCCGCCGAGCGCCGCCGGACGCAGCTGGGGGAGCACGGCTCGGAAGAAGGTCGGCCACGGTCCGAGGCCGAGGGAGCGGGAGGAGTCCTCCATGCTCTGGTCGAGCCCGCGCAGCACCGCGGCGACAGGGAGGAAGACGAAGGGGAAGTAGGACAGCGTGGTCACGAGGACCGCGCCGGCCAGTCCCTCGAGGTCGGGGCGCACCGTCGTCCACGCGTAGCTGTTGACGAAGGCCGGAACCGCGAGCGGCGCGACGAGCAGGACCCGCCAGAACCTCGCGCCGGGCAGCGACGTGCGCTCGACGAGCCACGCGGTGGCGATGCCGATGGCCGTCGTGAGAGCCACGGTGAGGACGACGAGCGACGCGGTGTTGCGCAGCAGCTCACCGACCCGGGGCCGCCACAGCAGGTCCCACGCGGCGCCCACCCCGGTGTCGAAGGCGGTGAAGCCGACGACGAGCAGGGGCAGCACGCACAGCGCCGCCACGGCGAGGCTCGCCGCGACGACTGCTGCCGGGGCGGAGGGAGACCCTCCGCGCCGCCTGGCCGGTGCCCTGTGGGGTGTGACCGGGGTGGGGACCTGCGTCGACACCTAGAGGATGCCCGCTGCCGTCATGAGCTCGATGACCTTCGGGCCGTTGAGCGTGTAGGGGTCGACCTTGGGGGCCTGGAGCGTGTCGAGCGGCTCGAGCGCGGCGTCGGACGCGACACCCTTGCCCACGGCGTACTCCTTGGCGTCGCTGGTCGCGAGCATCTTCTGCCCCTCGGCGCTGGTGACGAACGCGAGGAACTTCTGGGCGTTGGCCGCGTGCTTGCTCGACTTGAGCACCGCACCGCCGGAGACGCTGACGAACGCACCCGGGTCCTCGTTGCGGAAGTAGAGGAGCTTGGTGTTCCCGCTGCCGGCCTTGGTCAGGGCCTGGTCGCGGTACCAGTAGTAGTGGTACATGATCCCGACCGGGACCTGACCGGCGTTGACGGCCTTCATCACGGCGATGTTGTTCTGGTAGATCTTCGCGCCGTCCTTGAGGCCCTTGAGCCAGGCGGCGGTCTTCTCCTCGCCCTGAGTCGCGAGGATCGCGCTGACGATGGCCTGGAAGTCGGCGCCACCGGCAGCGGCGCCCCACCTGCCGGCCCACTTCGGGTCCTGCAGGTCCAGGATCGACTTCGGCAGCTCGGCCTCGCTGATCTTGGTGGGGTTGTAGACGAGCACGGTGGAGCGGGCGGCGATGCCGACCCACTCCTTGCTCGAGGGGGCGTACGCGTCGCCGACCTGGGCCAGCGTGCCCGCATCGACCGGGGCGAGCAGCTTGGCGTTCTGCACCGTCGTCATCGCGGGGGAGTTCTCGGTGAGGAAGACGTCGGCGGGCGACTTGGCACCCTCCTGGACGATCTGGGCGCCCATCGAGGAGTCGCTGCCGTAGCGGATCTGCACCTCGATGTCGGTGTCCTCCTGGAACTTCTTCGCCCAGGCCTCGGTGAGGTTCTCGTGCTGTGCGCTGTAGATCGTCAGCTTGTCGGGGTCGAGGTTCTTCCCGGCCTCGAGCGTGCCGTCGCCACAGGCGGTGAGGGCCAGGGTGGCGCTCGCCACGAGGGCGACCAGGGCGGTCCGTCGGCGGATCACGGTGCGGTACTCCTACGAGGATGGGGTGCGAAGGCAAGGCTTACCTTACTGCTCGCCTCCGGCCCGCCGAAATCGCGGGTGGCCACCGCAGGACGGGTATGGCGCGCAGCCACGTCCGCGCCATACCCCAACCGTCGTCCCTGGTTGGATGCGCCTGTGGGTGGTGCCCACCGGGGGAGGGGGCACCACCTAGACTCGGCGGCGACAAGGAGGGCCAGTTGCCGGGTCGGATCAGGACCGAGGACGTCGCGCTCGTCAAGGAGCGCTCGTCCATCGAGGACGTCGTGCGCGAGCACGTCACGCTGCGCCCAGCGGGTCCGGGCTCGATGAAGGGGCTGTGCCCGTTCCACGACGAGAAGACCCCCTCGTTCAACATCCGGTCGACCGTCGGCGCCTGGCACTGCTTCGGGTGCGGCGAGGGCGGCGACGTCATCTCGTTCGTCCAGAAGGTCGAGCACCTCACCTTCAGCGAGGCCGTCGAGCGGCTCGCCCAGAAGCTCGGCATGGAGCTGCACTACGAGGAGGGCGGGCGCCCCCACGACGGGGAGTCGCTCGGTCGGCGCTCGCGGCTCGTCGAGGCGCACCGCGTGGCGCAGGAGTTCTACCACCACGCGCTGCTCAACTCGCCCGAGGCGCGGATCGGGCGCGACTTCCTGCGCGAGCGCGGGTTCGACAGCGAGGCGGCCAAGCGCTTCGGCATCGGCTTCGCCCCGCGCAGCGGCGAGGAGATGTCGCGCCACCTGCGCGGCAAGGGGTTCACCGACGAGGAGCTCACGCTCGGCGGGCTGTCCGGGCGCGGCAGTCGAGGGCTGTACGACCGGTTCCGCGGACGCCTCGTGTGGCCGATCCGCGACATCACCGGCGACACCGTCGGCTTCGGCGCGCGACGGCTCTACGAGGACGACCGGATCGCCGCCAAGTACCTCAACACCTCCGAGACGCCGATCTACACAAAGGGGCGCGTCCTCTACGGCCTCGACGCCGCCAAGAAGTCGATCGCCGGGGACCGCAAGGCCGTCATCGTCGAGGGCTACACCGATGTCATGGCCTGCCACCTCGCCGGCATCGAGGGTGCCGTCGCCACCTGTGGCACGTCCTTCGGCGTCGACCACATCAAGATGCTGCGCCGCATCATGCGCGACGAGGCCGACCTCGCCCCGGCCAAGGTCGTCTTCACCTTCGACGGCGACGCGGCGGGGCAGAAGGCGGCGATGCGGGCGTTCGGCGAGGACCAGCGCTGGGCGTCGCAGTCGTTCGTGGCGGTGGCGGACGGTGGCATGGACCCGTGCGAGCTGCGGATCGCGAAGGGCGACGACGCCGTGCGCCACCTCATCGACGACGCCGTGCCGATGTTCGAGTTCGCGGTGCGGACGACCATCGACCGGTTCGACCTGTCCACCGCCGAGGGGCGCGTGCAGGGCATGCGGGCCGCGGCGCCGATCGTCAACAGCATCCGCGACAGCTCGATGCGACCCGAGTACATCCGCACGGTCTCGGGGTGGATCGGCGTCGAGGTCGAGCAGGTGCAGGCCGAGGTCGCGCGGGCCCAGCGGATGGCCGCGCGCGACGCCAAGGCCGAGGCCGATGCCCCGGGCGGGCAGGGTGGCCAGGGCGGCTCGGGCCGCCAGGGCGACTCGGGCGGCCAGGGATCACAGGGCGGGCGCGGCCAGTACCGTCCCGACGCCGACGTCGTCCCCGAGCCCTCGCTCGAGGAGGTCCGGTCGTCCCTGCCGGCCCCCGACCTGCGCGACCCCGTCGTCTTCGCCGAGCGCCAGCTGCTCCAGACGCTGCTGCAGTACCCCGAGAGCTTCGCGGAGTCCGACATCGACGCGATCAGCCCCGAGGCGTTCACCGCCCCGGCCCACCGGGCCGTCTTCGACGGGGTCCGTGGCGTCGGCGGCCCGCAGCGCGGGACGTCCACGCAGGCCTGGGGCGACGCGGTGGCCGAGGCCGCTCCGCTGTCCGTGCGATCGCTCGTGTCAGAGCTGTCGGTCGCACCCCTGCCCACCCGTTTCGACAAGGCGACCGGCCTGCCGGAGCGCCGCTACATCGACTCGCTGCTCGTGCGGGTCCAGGAGGTCATGTTGACGAGGAAGATCGGGGACGCCATGTCGGCGATGCGCCGGATGGCGGCCGACGCCCACAGCGACCCCGCCGCGGCCCGCGCCCTCAGCGGCGAGCTGCAGGACCTGCAGCGCGAGCTCGCGCAGCTGCGCGACCGGGCGTCCTGATGGCGATCTCGCTGCGTCGCGGTCCCAAGCTGCCGTCGTCGGTCCGCGACGCCGTGGACCTCGGCCCCGGTGAACGGGTGCTCTCGTGGGCGCCGGTGCTCCTCGGCGCGGGCCCCGGTGTGACCGGCGAGCCCACAGGCGCCACCCTCGTGGCCACCAACCACGCCCTGTATGCCGTCGACGCGGCCGGGGAGGCCACGCTCACCCGCCCCTGGCACGAGGTGGACTCCGGCTCCTGGTCCGCCGAGCTGACCCAGCTCACCGTCACCTGGGTGGACGGCGCCAAGCCCGGCCAGTGGGTGCTGGGCGACTCCACCCTGCTGCCCGAGACGCTGCGCGAGCGGGTCCAGGCGAGCGTCGTGCTCACCCAGAAGATCGAGCTCGGCCCGCGGCGGACGGCCCGCGCGGTCATCCGCCAGGACCTCGGTGGCGGAGGGCTCGTGGAGCAGGTCGTGCTGGGTCGTGGGGCGCGCGCCGACGACCCCGAGGTGGCGGCTGCCACGGAAGCGGCACTGGCCTACCTGCGTGAACAGGTCGGCCTGTCCTGAGGTCGAACTCGCTGACGGCATCCCGTTTTCTGGTCGGCGCGCATCCTTTGCTATGGTTGCGCAGCGCCAACGGCGGGTGACCGCCGAAGCACTTTCCCCTGTAGCTCAATTGGCAGAGCAGCCGACTGTTAATCGGCAGGTTGTTGGTTCGAGTCCAACCGGGGGAGCGCACCACGAAGGCCCGGGTCATCCGACCCGGTCCTTCGTCGTTCGTCTGCGTCGTTCCGTCTGCGTCGAGCACGGTGTCGTGCCGGGGCGGGGTCAGTGGCCGGTGCCACCACCGGCGTTCGCGTCGGTGTTGACCACGCCCTTGCCGCCCATCGTCGAGGCCTCGGGGACCGCGCCCGTGACCGGTCCGGCCGCTGCCATGACGGCGCGACCACGGCGCGACAGCCGCTGCTGGACCCGCGACGCGATCACCGTGAGCAGGTAGTTGACCAGGATGAAGAGCACCCCGGCCACGAGGTAGGCCGGGATGGTGTTGGCGAAGGCCGAGCCGAGGGTCTTGCTCCAGTTGAGCAGCTCGAGGTAGGTCACCTGGTAGCCGAGCGCCGAGTCCTTGAGGACGACGACGAACTGGCCGATCAGGGCCGGCAGCATCGCGGTGAGGGCCTGGGGGAGCTGGATGGCACGCATGACCTGTGACTCGGTGAGTCCCACGGACAGGCCGGCCTCGGACTGCCCCTTGGGGAGCGAGAAGACACCCGAGCGGACGAGCTCGGCGATGACCGACCCGTTGTAGAGGGTGAGCCCGGTGACGACGGCGGCCAGGGGAGCCGTCTCGGCCGAGAAGATGTCGCTGCGGGCATAGATGCCGAAGTAGGCGAAGATCATCATGAGCAGGACCGGCACGGCGCGGAAGAACTCCACGACGACACCGCACACCCACCGCACCGGGGTGATCGACGACAGCCGACCGACACCGAAGAGCAGGCCGAAGACGGCAGCGAACACGATCGAGATTGCGGCGGCCTTGAAGGTGCCGATCAGCCCCGGGAGCAGGTAGTCGCGCCAGACCGCCCGGTCGGTGACGAACGGTTTCCACATCTGACCCTGGAGCTGGTCCGCGTCCTTCATCTTGAGGACGACCAGCACGACGATGCCGACGGCGACGACCAGGCCGAGGGCGGCCAGGATCGCGTGGCGACGGCGGGCCCGCGGTCCGGGGGCGTCGAACAGGATGCTGGCCCCGCTCATCGCTTCACCGCCAGTCGTCGCGACATGCTCGTGAACAGCAGGCCGAGTGGCAGGGTGAGGATGACGAACCCGAGGGCGAAGATCGCGAAGACGCCGATCGACCCCGTCTCGTTCTCGACGATCTCCTGCATGAGGCCGGCGGCGTCCGCGGTGCCGATGACGGCGGCGACCGTGGTGTTCTTGATCAGCGCGATGAGCACCGAGCCGAGCGGGGCGATGGAGCCGCGGAAGGCCTGCGGCAGGATCACGTTCGTCATGCTCTGGCCGAAGGTGAGGCCGACGGCGCGGGCCGCCTCGGCCTGGCCGGCCGGCACCGTGTTGACGCCCGACCGCAGGGCCTCGCAGACGAAGGCCGCGTGGTAGACGGCGAGCACGACGATCGCCCAGCGGATCGCGTTCTGCGAGAAGTCCTCCGAGAGCGAGATGCCCATGATGAACGTCAGGCCGAGGACGCTGAGGACCATGAGCAGGGTCAGCGGGGTGTTGCGGAAGATGTTGACGTACGACGTGCCGAGCAGCCGCAGGACGGCCACCGGCGAGACGCGCATGACCGCCACGATCGTGCCGAGGACGAGTGCGCCGATGGCGGAGAAGAAGGCCAACCGGATCGTCAGCCAGAACGCGCCGAGCACGTCGTAGTTGCTCAGGATGTCGCCCATGCAGGAAAGCCTTCCGTCGCCGGGGCGGGCAGGTGGGGGGAGGGGAGCGAGGCTTCGGTATGCCGCCCGCCAGGGTGGGCGGGCGGCATACCGAGGACGTCGTCAGCCGGTCAGGAGCAGGCGTCCTGCTTGGGCGGGTTGGTCGCGGTGTCGACCTTGAACCCGGCCGGGCCGAGGTTCTTGTCGACGGCGGCCTGCCACTCGTTCGAGCTGATCATCTTGGCGATCGCCGTGTTGATCTTCTCGCAGGTGGCGGTGTCGCCCTTCTTGATGCCGATGCCGTACCGCTCCTCGGAGAAGGTCTTGCCGACGACCTTGAGCTTGCCCTTGTACTGCTCCTGCGCGGCGTAGCCGGCGAGGATGGTGTTGTCGGTGGTCAGGGCGTCGACGCCCTTGGAGACCAGGGCGGCGACGCACTCGGAGTAGGTGCCGAACTCCTGGAGCTGGACGCCGGGATACGTGTCCTTCACCTTCTGGGCCGAGGTCGAGCCCTTGACCGAGCAGAGCTTCTTGCCGGTCAGCGAGTCCGGACCGGTGATCGACGTGTCGTCGTTGCGCACCAGCAGGTCCTGGCCGGCGATGAAGTACGGACCGGCGAAGGAGATCTTCTCCTTGCGGGCGTCGGAGATCGAGTAGGTCGCGACGACCATGTCGACCTGACCGGTGGAGATCAGGGTCTCGCGCTGGGCCGAGGGGGCCTGGACCCACTGGATGTCGGCCGCCTCGTGGCCGAGCTCCTTGGCGACGTAGGTCGCGACGTCGACGTCGAGGCCGGTGTAGGTCGAGCCCTCCTTGAGACCCAGACCCGGCTGGTCGAACTTGATGCCGACCTTGAACGCCTTGCCGCTGCCGCCGTCACCGCTGGCGCCGCTGTCGGACGCACTGTCCCCGCATGCGGTCAGGCTGAGCGCGAGCACCGATGCGGCGGCGACGGCTCCGAGCTGACGAACCTTCATGTTTTTCCTCCTGGTTGTGGATCGCAGCACCGGTGCACTGCGGTCGAGCAGGTCAGTGGTCAGTGGGTGAGGATCTTCCCGAGGAAGTCCTTGGCGCGGTCGGACCTCGGCGCGGTGAAGAACGCCTCGGGAGCCTGCTCCTCGACGATCGCCCCGTCGGCCATGAAGACGACGCGGTTGGCCGCCTTGCGGGCGAAGCCCATCTCGTGGGTGACGACGACCATGGTCATCCCCTCCTTCGCGAGGCTCACCATGACGTCGAGGACCTCGTTGATCATCTCGGGGTCCAGGGCCGAGGTCGGCTCGTCGAAGAGCATGACTTTGGGGTCCATCGCCAGGGAGCGGGCGATCGCCACGCGCTGCTGCTGGCCGCCGGAGAGCTGGGCCGGGAACTTCTGCGCCTGGTGGGCCACACCGACGCGCTCGAGCAGCTCCATCGCCCGCTTCTCCGCCTCGGCCTTGGGCGTCTTGCGGGCCTTGATCGGGCCGAGCGTCACGTTGTCGAGGATCGTCTTGTGCGCGAACAGGTTGAAGGACTGGAAGACCATGCCGACGTCGGCACGCAGCTGGGCCAGCTCCTTGCCCTCCTCGGGCAGCGCCTTGCCGTCGATGGTGATCGAACCGCTCTCGAAGGTCTCGAGCCGGTTGATCGTGCGGCACAGCGTCGACTTGCCCGACCCCGAGGGGCCGATGACGACCACGACCTCACCCGTGCCGATGGACAGGTTGATGTCGCGCAGCACGTGGAGGTCGCCGAAGTGCTTGTTGACGTCCTTGAGGACGACGAGGGGCTCCGTCATGACCGGCAACCTACCGGCTCGACCCCCTCAGGGGAGCACCCCCACCCGGACCGTCACGCAATGGCAACATGGCGAGCCCGCGCGCGCTCGGGCGACGGCTCGAAGATCTCGTGCCGCCCCGCACGGCTCAGTCGGCGCCACCGGGACCACCCTGCCGGATCGTGCTGCTGCCCGAGGAAGTACCAGGCGTAACGGATCTCGTCCGGCCAGCGCCTCCACCGCAGACCCGGCTGGGCGGTGAGGTAACCGAGGTTGCGGAAGGTGCGGTCGCGCCGTGCCGGGTCCTGCGGGACGAGCACGGCCAGTCGGCCACCGAGCAAAGGCTTCCAGTCGTGGTGGCCCTGCGGGTGCAGGTAGGTCGCGGGGGCGCAGGTGCCGAAGCGCAGCTCGCTGCGTCGCAGTCTGCGGTGCACCTCGACCTCGTCGCCCCGCACGAACAGGCGGGGGTCCGGCACGCCGACCACGTCGAGGGCGCGGGCGGAGAAGAGGGCGCCGTTGAACAGGTTCGCGACGTTGGGGACCAGGACGCCGGGACCGAGCTCGGCACGCCGACGCACCCAGCGCAGCCCGCGGCGCAGCGGGAAGGCGAGGCGCTCGGGGTCGTCCTGGTCGACCACCAGGGGGGAGACGACGTCGAGCTCGTGGTCGTCGGCGCAGGCCAGCAGCCGGCCCAGGGTCCAGGGGGAGCCCGGGAGGCCGTCGTCGTCGGCCAGCCACACCCAGTCGGCGCCGAGGGCACGTGCGGTCAACACGCCGTACGCATACCCTCCGGCTCCTCCCAGGTTCGTCTCGCTGGTCAGCAGCGTGTGTGGGATCCCAGTGGTGGCAAGCGAATCCGCTGCACCGGGCTCCTCGCCGTTGTCGACGACGACGAGGTGGTCGGGGCGGTGGTGCTGGCCGGCGACCGCGTCGAGGCACCGGCGCAACAGCTCGGTCCGGTCGCACGTCACGATGACGCACACGACGAAGGGGGCGCGGTCCTGCGGAGGGATCCTCACGACCGGCACGTTAGGCGGCGTGGATGCCGCCCGGGCGGTCTGCGGGTGAACGTCGGGTGCACCGCGGGTGTCGACTCGCGCACCGAACCGTGTCCTTGGCCGGCGGTCCACCGCGAGGACGCGGCGTGTTCACCGTCCCGTCCCCCTGCGTCCCTAGCGTCGTCGACGTGAGCACTCCCTTCTCCCTGCTCCTGCCCGTGTACCGCGGCGATCGTGCCGACTACCTGGCCAGGGCGTTCCAGAGCACCGTGCACGAACAGACCGTGCGCCCGTCGGAGGTCGTGGTCGTCCAGGACGGCCAGATCGGACCGGAGCTGGCTTCGGCCCTCGAGCGCGCCGAGTCGTCCAGCCCGGTGCCGGTGCGTCGCCTGCGGCTGAAGCACAACGTCGGTCTGGCCCAGGCGCTGCAGTGCGGCCTGTCGGCCTGCTCGCACGAGGTCGTCGCGCGCATGGACGCCGATGACATCAGCCTGCCGCACCGTTTCGCCGTGCAGCTGCCGCTGATCGAGGCGGGTGCAGACCTCGTCGGAGCAGGGATGCGCGAGTTCGGCGAGACCACGCCGAGCGGTGGCCTGCTGCGGATCCCCCCGACCGACCCCGGGCAGATCGCGTCCGAGGCCCGGCTGCGGAGCCCGTTCAACCACCCGACCGTCGTCTACCGGCGGTCCGCGGTCCTCCAGGCCGGCGGGTACCGCGAGCTGCCCCTGCTCGAGGACTACTGGTTGTTCACCCGCATGATCGAGTCAGGCTCCGTGGTGGCCAACGTGCCCGAGCCGCTCGTCCTCTACCGCGTCGATGCCGGGTCCTACCAGCGCCGCGGGGGAGTGCGCCTGCTCCGCTCCGAGCTGGGGCTCCAGCGTCGCCTGCACCGTGAGGGCTTCACCTCGTCGGGCCAGATGCTGCGCAACGTCGCCGTGCGCGGCGGCTACCGCGTCATCCCCGTCGGGCTGCGGACCTCGTTGTACCGCAACAGGTTCACCACGTCCGCAGGCGAGGCGGGCAGCTCTGTCGACCGCGAGGTCGGGATGGGCACGGCGGTGCCCCCGCGACCCGTCCGCCACGAGAGGAGCGGGGCATGAGGGTCGACCTCGTCGTCGTCGGCGCGGGCCTGTTCGGCCTGACCGTCGCCGAGCAGGCAGCAGAGCGTGGCCTGGACGTCGCCGTCGTGGACCGTCGCGACCACCCCGGTGGCAACGCCTGGAGCGAGACCGACCCGGAGACCGGCATCGAGGTGCACCGCTACGGCGCCCACCTGTTCCACACCTCCAACGAGCGGGTGTGGGAGTACGTCAACCGCTTCACGGGCTTCACGGCATACCAGCACCGCGTCTGGACCGTCCACGGCGGCGAGGTGTACCCGCTGCCCATCAACCTCGGCACGCTCAACCAGTTCTTCCGGTCCAACCACGGTCCCGACGAGGCGCGTCGGCTCGTGGCCGAGCAGGCAGCAGAGCTGATGGGGGAGCCGCGCAACCTCGAGGAGAAGGCGGTCTCCCTCATCGGTCGCCCGCTCTACGAGGCGTTCATCCGCGACTACACCGCCAAGCAGTGGCAGACCGACCCGCGCGACCTCCCCGCGGAGGTGATCAGCCGCCTGCCGGTCCGCTACACCTACGACAACCGCTACTTCAACGACCGTTACGAGGGCCTCCCGACCGACGGGTATGCCGCGTGGTTGAGCCGGATGGCGGACCACCCGCGGATCTCGGTGCACCTCGGCACCGACTTCCTCGACGGTGACCACGCACTGTCGCGTGACGCCGTCCGCGGCCAGGTTCCCGTGGTCTACACCGGTCCGGTGGACCGGTACTTCGGCGACGCCCACGGTGCGCTCGGCTGGCGGACGCTCGACTTCGAGCGCGAGGTGCTGCCCGTCGGCGACTTCCAGGGGGCGCCGGTGATGAACTACGCCGACGGGGACGTGGACTTCACCCGCATCCTCGAGTTCCGCCACTTCCACCCCGAGCGCGACTACCGCGCCGACCGGACGGTCATCGTCCGTGAGCGCTCGCGCAGCGCAGGCCCGGGCGACGAGCCGTACTACCCCGTGAACACTCCGGAGGACCGCAGCCGGCTGCTGGCCTACCGCGAGCTCGTGGAGCAGGAGCGGGCCTCGGGCGTCGCGTTCGGTGGCCGCCTCGGCACCTACCAGTACCTCGACATGCACATGGCCATCGCCTCGGCACTGCGCCTCGTCGACGACCTCGACGAGCTGGTGCACGGTCGGGGGACGGTCACGGCGGCCGGTCGTCGGGCAGCCCTCGCGCAGGCAGGAGCGGGGGCATGAGCGCCACCGGGGCCGACGAGCGGGTCCTGGCGCGGGTGGTCTTCCCCACCGACGGCGACCTCGACGTGCTGCCGCTCTACGTCGACGGACAGCAGGTGCCGGTGGCCGGTCCGGACGGCGAGGCGGCCCAGCCGGTGGCCTACGACCAGAACCCGGACCAGGTGCTGGGGCGTCGTTCCTACCGGCTCGGCCACGGCGAGCGCGCGTCCTTCGCGACGTACTTCAACGCCTTCCCCGCCGGGTACTGGCGCCGGTGGAGCACGCTCGCCGGGGTTCGGCTGCGGGTCAGGACGTCCGGCACCGGCACGCTCGTCGTCTACCGGTCCTCGGCACGGGGATCTGTCGCCCGGGTGACGGCCAGGTCCCTCAGTGCGTCCTCGGACGAGCTGGTGTCCCTGCCCCTGGGCGCTTTCGGTGACGGCGGGTGGTACTGGTTCGACCTCGTCGCCGGGAGCAACGATCTCGTCCTCGAGTCGGCGGAATGGCTTGCAGGCGAACGCCGCCCGGACTCCGTTGAAGCCCCGCGCGGCACCGTCACCATCGGCATCACGACGTTCAACCGCCCGGCCTACTGCACCGCCCTCCTCGCCCAGCTCGGGGCCGCGGACGAGCTGCGTGGTGTGGTCGACGAGGTCCTCGTCGTCGACCAGGGCACCCAGCCGGTACGTCGCGACGCGGGGTTCACCGCAGCCTCGGGGGCGCTGGGGCGACGGCTGCGGATCCTCGAGCAGGGCAACCTCGGCGGTTCCGGCGGCTTCGCCAGGGCGATGCTCGAGACCCTCGACGTGGGTCGCAGCGACCACGTCCTGCTCCTCGACGACGACGTGGTCTGCGAGCCGGAGGGCATCGCCCGCGCGGTGACGTTCGCCGACTTCGCCCGGACGCCCACCGTCGTGGGTGGGCACATGTTCTCGATGTACGAGCGCTCGGTGCTGCACGCCTTCGCCGAACGGGTCGTCCCGTGGCAGTTCCGCTGGGCGCCGTCGGCCGCGACGAAGCACGACCACGACCTGTCCGAGTCCAACCTGCGCTCCACGCCGTGGCTGCACCGGCGAGCCGCAGCCGACTACAACGGCTGGTGGATGTGCCTGATCCCCACCACGGTCCTGCGCGACGTCGGGCTCTCCCTGCCGGTCTTCATCAAGTGGGACGACGCCGAGTTCGGGCTGCGTGCAGCAGCCGCCGGGTACCCCACGGTCTCCCTGCCGGGCGCAGCGGTGTGGCACGTGCCGTGGACCGACAAGGACGACTCGGTGGACTGGCAGGCCTACTTCCACGCCCGCAACCGTTTCGTCGCAGCATTGCTGCACTCGCCGTTCGAGCACGGTGGCCGGATGGTCCGCGAGAGCCTGGCCATCCAGCTCAAGCACCTCATGGCGATGCAGTACTCCGCCGCCCACCTGCGTGAGCAGGCCCTGCTCGACGTCCTCGACGGGCCGGACGGGCTGCACGCCGGCCTCGGGACGACGTTGCCGGCCGTGCGTGCCGCACGGACCGAGTTCGACGACGCCCGGGTCGCGGCCGACCCGACGGAGTTCGCTGCCGTCCGACCGGCCAAGCCGCGACGGCGCGATCCCAGCACGGGCAGGCCGACGAGCCAGGTGGCGACCCTGACGACCGCGCTCCTCGGTATGGCGCGACAGCTCACCCCCGTGCCGGCCGGGTCCCGCGAGCGCCCCGAGCGCGAGGTCCCGGCCGTGGACGCCGGGTGGTGGACCCTGTCACGGCTCGACTCCGCGCTCGTCTCCACGACCGACGGCACCGGTGTCTCGTGGCACCGGCGCGACCGTTCCCAGGTCCTCGCGGCGACGCGGCGTGCCACTGCGGTGCACCAGCGACTGCTGCGTGAGTGGCCCCGGCTCGCGGCGGAGTACCGCGCGGCCCTGCCCGAGCTCGTCGGCGAGGACGCCTGGCGCAAGACCCTCGACCTGCCGCTGCCCGACCACGGCGATGCCACGTGACGGCGAGGCCTCCCGCGTCGGCCGCGCTCCCTGCCGCACCCCTGCTCGTCCAGGGGCGCAGCGGCGGGTTGCGTGAGGTCGTCGGTCGCCGCTTCCTCCTGAGCCTGTTGGTGCGCAAGGAGCTCCGGGTCCGATACCGCGCATCGGTCCTCGGTCTCGGCTGGTCCTACGTCAAGCCGGCGGTGCAGTTCGGGGTCTACTTCGTCGGGCTGGGTCTGGTGCTGCGGCAGAACGCGATCGGCGACTACGCGGTCTACCTCTTCGGAGGGCTGGTCGTGATGACCGCCTTCGGCGAGGCGGTGGGGAACGCGACGCGCTCGGTGGTCACCAACGCCGACCTCGTGCGCAAGATCTACCTGCCGCGCGAGCTCTTCCCCGTGTCGAGCCTGTGCGTCGCCGGCGTCCATCTGGGGCCCCAGCTCCTCGTCCTGCTGGTCGGGGCCCTGGTCGCAGGATGGTCGCCCGACCCCTTGGGGCTGCTCGCACTCGTCGGTGCGTTCACGCTGGTGGCGCTGCTGGCCCTGGGCCTGGGCCTGCTGCTCGCGGCGGTCAACGTGCTGTTCCGTGACGTCGAGAACGTCGTCGACCTCGTCCTCATGGTGCTGGTGTGGACCAGCCCCGTGCTCTACCCGTGGCAGCGGGTGGCCGACCTCCTGGGCCCGGACTCGCTCCTGCTGACGGTCTACCAGTCGAACCCGCTCACCGTGGCGGTCGAGCTCGTCCACCGCGGCACCTGGGCGCACGCCTCGCCCGGCAACGCAGCCTCCCTGCCGCCTGACCTCGGGCCCCGGGTGCTGCTGTCCTTCGCCATCGCTGCTGCCCTGCTGGCGGTGGGGCAGCTGACCTTCCGCCGGCTGTCCGGTCGCTTCGCCCAGGAGCTGTGATGGGCAGGGTCTGCGCGGTGGAGGTCGACGGGATCTCCAAGCACTTCAGCCTCCGCCACACGCACTCCCTCAAGGAGAGCGTCGTCTGGGCGCTCCAGGGCCGCGCGCGTCGCGACGAGTTCACGGCGCTGCACCCCATCGACCTCCACGTCGGGCAGGGCGAGTCGGTGGCGCTGTTGGGGCGCAACGGATCCGGCAAGTCCACCCTGCTCAAGCTCGTCGCCGGGGTCATGGCGCCGGACACCGGGGAGGTGCGGGTGCGGGGCCGCCTCGCCGGACTGCTGGAGGTGGGTGCAGGCTTCCACCCCGACCTCACCGGACGCGAGAACGTCTACCTCAACGCCTCGATCCTGGGCGTCGAGCGCGCCGAGATCGAGGAGCGCTTCGACGACATCGTGGCCTTCGCGGACATCGGCCAGTTCCTCGACACCCAGGTGCGGTTCTACTCCTCGGGCATGTTCCTGCGGCTGGCCTTCGCCGTGGCCGTGCACACCGAGCCCGACGTCTTCCTCGTCGACGAGATCCTCGCCGTCGGCGACGAGGCGTTCCGCACCAAGTGCCTCGAGCGGATCGAGCTGCTCCGGGTGCAGGGAAGGACCCTCGTGGTCGTCAGTCACGACCTGCCGCTCGTCGAGCGGCTGTGCGACCGCGGCGTCGTCCTCGACCGCGGGCACCTCGTCACCGACGGCCCGATCGGCGCGGCCGTGGAGGCCGTGCGGGTGGCCCGGTGAGCCCGTGCTGAGCGCCTGGTATGCCGCGTGGCCGGCTCTGGTGGCCGCCGCGGGTGTCCTGCTCGTCCCCGGACTGGTCCTCGCGCTGCTCGCCGGGCTGCGCGGCATACCGGCCCTGGGTCTGGCCCCCGCGCTGTCGGTCACGACGGTCGCGCTCACCGCCATCGTGGCGGAGGAGGTGGGGGCGCCCTTCGGCATCGGTGCCGTCGGTGTCGGGGTCGCGGTCCTCGGGGCCTGCTTCGTGGGCGTCCTCGCGCTCGGTCGTGCCCTTGGGCTCCGAGGTGTCGAACCGCGCGACGGTGCCCGGGTGCCCGACACCGCCGGTGTCGTGGGGGCGTTGGTCGGCGGCGCCTGTGCGGCGGTGGCCGTCGCTCGAGGGATCGGTCGCCCCGACGTCTTCCCGCAGACCTTCGACGCGGTCTTCCACCTCAACGCCGTCTGGACCGCACTGCGCACCGGCGACGCGTCCTCGCTGACGCTGGGCACGGTTGCGGCGCCGGAACGACCCACGGGCTTCTACCCGGCGGCGTGGCACGGCGTGGCCGTCCTCGTGGAGCAGGTCGGGGGCGCCGGGGTCGTCTCCTCGGTCTCCGCGGTGTCGGTGGCGATCGCCGGGATCGTCTGGCCGCTGGGCTGCGTCCTCCTGGTCCGTCAGGCGCTCGGCGCGCGTCCGGGGGTCCTGCTGGCCGGAGGAGTCGTGGCAGCGGGTTTCGCCGCCACACCGAGCCTGCTGCTGTCGTACGGCACGTTGTGGCCCAACGCCCTGGCGACGGCGATGCTCCCGGCCGTCCTCGCGTGCGCCGTGACCGTGCTGCGGGTGGACGGCGAGCCCGGCAGCGACCGGTCGCTGGGCCGGTTCCGGGGAGCGGTGCTCGGCCTCGGGGCGCTTCCCGGCCTGGCGCTGGCGCACCCGAATGCCGTGCTCAGCGCCGTCCTGCTCGTCACCGTCGTCACCCTGGTCTCGGGGTGGCAGTGGATCGCCCGTCCCGGCACGAGCAGGGCGCGACGGGCGGCGGTGGCGGGTGCCGCGGTGCTGCTCGTCCTGGCCGAGCTGTGGTTCGTGACGCAGTCCCCGGTGTTCGCCACCACCCGGCAGACCAGCTGGCCGGCGCGACAGAGCCTGGCGCAGGCAGCGGGGGAGTGGGTGCTGTCGGCGCCGGTGCGGTCCCCCGTCCCGTGGCTGGCCTCTGCCCTGGTGGTCGTCGGGTGGGTGGCGGCGTGGAAGCGACGCCCGCTGCGCTGGTTGGTGCTGGCGCACGCCACCGCCGGGGCGGCGTTCGTCCTCGTGGCGGGCAGCGACGGACCGGTGGCGCGGGCCCTGAGCGGCCCCTGGTACGACGACTCGTTCCGCCTGGCGGCCCTCGTCGGCGTCACGGCCGTACCACTGGCCGTCGTGGGTCTGGACCGCCTCGTCGCGGCCGTGGTCTCCTTCGCCGGTCAGCAGCACCCGCACCTCGTCGGTCCACGCCGACGCCACCTCCCCGAGGTCGCCCTGGCTGCCGCAGCCGTCGCGCTCGTCGTCCTGTCGGGCGGCATGTACGCCGGTGCCAACAGCAAGGTCGTCGGCACCTGGTACGGCGGCCACGACATGCTGGGCCCGGCCGAGGAGAGCCTGCTGGCCAGGCTTCCCGAGCTCGTCCCCGCAGGCAGCACCATCGCCGGGAACCCGTGGAACGGCTCGGTCCTCGCCGCACCGTTGGGTGACCGGACCATGTTGTACCCCCACCTCCAGGGCAGCTGGGGGAGCGATCGTACGGTCGTGGCCGCGCACCTTGCTGCTGCAGAACAGGACCCCGAGGTCTGTCCCGCGGTCCACCGGTTGCGGCTGGGGTACGTGCTCGCCGGACCGGTCACCTTCTGGAAGGGCGACTGGCGACAGGCGGGCTACCGCGGCCTCGACGTCGGTACGGCGCCGGGCTTCGAGCCGGTGGCCTCCGGCGGACGGCTCACGCTGTACCGCATCACCGCCTGCTGAGGCTGCCGCCAGCACTGTGCCGGCACGCTGGCACACACGAAAGCGCCTCCGCCAGGCCCAGAACGGGAGAGACGGAGGCGCTTGACGTGCGGCCTACCCCTGATTGTCGGCCGCAGTCGGGGCCCGCGGGGGATGAGACCGGGGCCTTCGACGCTGTCGGTGGGTTCCGCCGCTGGAGTGGGGGTGCGCTGGACCTGCCGACCCCCATGACGGTACGCGCGGTGCACCGCCCAGCGGCAGTACCTTGACCGGACCTTTGCCCGCAAGGGGGCAAGTCCATACCCCGAACCGTGCTAACAGCCCTCAAATCTCGCATGCTGGCCGTGAAGGCCGAAACGCCCTCGCGTGGGGCCGGACTCCGACCACGGGATCCGGGCCTGGGTGTGGCAGGTCGGGCTCGAACCGACGACCGACGGATGATGAGTCGGTCATGCGCCCTGACACGTCAGTGACGATCGGGTTCGTGCCCCAGTCGTGGTACCGCAGCGCAGGCACCAGTCACCGGGACAGTCTGCCGCGATCGTGAGGCGTGTCACCGCCAGCCACCATGACGAAGTTTGGCGGCTTCCCGTCACGACAGTTTCCCGCCTCGAGTGTGGGGTACCTACCGAACAGTCGTGGTCCGGCCCTCGCGCGCAGGGGGTGCCTTTGCGCCGGACCACGGCCCGCTGGATCTACAACAGAATCGACGGTCCGACCATGCAAGCACGCACAGCAGCCCTCATGGTCATGGTCGGATCGAGTCTGGGCACTCTGGTCGCCTGGGGGGCAACGGCGTCGGCTCGGTAGCCGCGCGTGGCCGCGCACCACCGCTGACCAGATGGCTCGCTACAGACGCCTGTGCGGATCCCCCTCCAGCACAGGCCGCGCTCCCACCCTCGTCCCCCGAGGGTGGGAGCGCTTGTGTCGTGCCTGACCTACGGGTTATGCAGACCAGATCATGACCTGCCGTTCACTTCACGCGTGCATTGGCGGAGTATCGTGCGAAAACGGGCGAAGCCGCACCCCCAGTACGGGTCTCGCGCGTGGGACGTTGGCCTCCTGATGGGCCAGCGTTTCCATGTCACGGCACCATCGGCCGATGCGTTGGATCCTGCTCATCGCCGGGACCCCACCGGCCAAGAGACACTCGAGCAGTTGGCGCAGGACCTCGAGGACAAGGGCTGGCGGCCTCGGTGCGGCGCCGGCGGCATCTGGACCGTCGTCAGCCGACCTGTGGGCCGAGGCCGCCGAACGACAGGCGGGGCGATCAGCAGGTGGCGTGTGACTGTTCGCGCCTTGGCGGTCGGTGCATACTTCCGCCCATGAGCGCCGCCGGACAGAAGACTCCCAAGAGTGTGGAAGAACGCGTGGATGACCTTGCAGCCACCGTGGCTCAAGACCACGGTGACATCGAGAAGCTTCAGTACCAGGCGGATGAGGCAACCCAGCGGGCGGACGCAAGGGACGTGCGCGAAGACCTCCAGGGCGGTCGCCTGGACAGTCTGGAGACGCACGTCGATGTGGACCGCGCGATGATCATGGAGCTGCAGGAGGATGGCCTTCTCAGCACGAAGCATGCAGCCGAGCTTGAGGTGGCGTTGCGCACGTCGCGCAAGATCGGCGTGGCCATCGGCATCGTCATGTCGCACCTCCAGGTCGGCGAGGAGGAGGCGTTCGCCTTCCTGTCAAGTCCAGCCAGGACACGAACCGCAAGCTGCGTGACCTGGCAGAGGTCGTGGTCATCAAGGGCCATGTCGGCGTGTTGCCGCCCGTGAAGTGACGTCGACGTCCCCGAGGGTGTCAACCAGGGCATCGGTGGGGGTATTAACGGCCATCGCCGTGAGTCGTGCTTGAGGCACCAGAGAGGCTGTGACTGCCCTCAGCTGAGCCTCCGCGCCGTTCGTCATCGAGATGAGATTCGCTGAGTTCCCCGACAGCAGTGCCTCCAGCACGGGTGCGCCATCTCGGGCCCTCCGCGAGCAGTCGTGCCACGACCTGTGGATCCAAGCCCTTCCGGATGATCGTGTCGACGTTGGTCGTGAACGTGATCCCCTGGTCGGGAGTGGACTCGTACATCCCCTCAAGCCCAGCCGAGCCCTGCTCGGCGCTGGCACGGGGTTCGAACGAGTAGCGCACGCCGCTGACCTGAGTGAACACCTGTGGGGCAGGTCGGGCTTGAACCGACGACCGACGGATTATGAGTCCGCTGCTCTGACCGACTGAGCTACTGCCCCGGCACCAGCTCGGCTCTCACCGGCTGGGCGCGGTGAGCCTACCCGCCGGGGCCGGTGATCAGCGATGCAGGCGCAGCCGACGGCGACAGTCCGCGCCGGGCACTCGCACGCCCCGCCACGGGACGAGTGGTGCCTACGATGCGGCATGGCCAACCGGGCGACACCCAATCTTCCAGCGCGAGACCTCACCGCCACCAGCGCGTTCTACGAGCGGCTCGGCTTCACGCAGGGGTACCGCGACGACGGCTGGATGATCCTGGAGCGCGACGACGTGGTGCTGGAGTTCTTTCCCTTCCCCGACCTCGATCCGTCGTCGAGCTCATTCGGCTGCTGCCTGCGCCTCGACGACGTCCAGGCGTTCTACGACCGGTGCCGTGACGCCGGGCTGCCCGAGATCACGCACGGCTGGCCACGGCTGCACCCACCGCGGCTCGAGGCCTCAGGCCTGGTCATCGGCGCCTTGATCGACCCCGACGGCACGCTGCTTCGCCTCGTCCAGAACCCCTGAGCGCATCCGCCCGCGCTTGCGTCCGGCCCTCAATGGCCTTGGGCCAGAGGCTCAGGTATGGCGCGGGGGAACCGTCGCGTGGCGGCGCCATACCGGGGTGTGAAAGGTGTGCTGGACGGGACTGGTGATAACGCTGGTGCCGACGTGGTGCGTGGTGCACAATGGTCGCCAGCAAGTCCAACTGAAGATCGCGGCAACACGCCGAGCTCGAGATGTGCGCAGGTTCGTGGGGAAGACGTCCCTCGCACACCCAAGGAGGCCCGGATGTCTGTCGCGATGCCGCGTGTCACGACCCGCGGGGTGGTGTTCATTCACTCCACCCCCAAAGCGCTGTGCCCGCACATCACCTGGGCACTGGAGTCAGCCCTCGACCGCAAGCTGTCGTTGGACTGGACCGCTCAGCCCGCCGGCCCCGGCCTGGTCCGTGCCGAGCTGGCGTGGTCGGGCCTGCAGGGCACCGGCGCCAAGCTCGCGTCCACGCTGCGAGGGTGGGACAGGTTGCGCTACGAGGTGACCGAGGAGCCGAGTCCCGGCGCCGACGGGTCGCGCTGGTCGCACACCCCGGCGCTGGGGATCCACCACACCTGGACCTCTGCGGCCGGTGACGCCGTGGTCAACGAGGACCGGCTGCGCGAGGTCGTCCGGCTCTCCCAGGGGTCTCCCGAGGCCATGGCGGAGATGCTCGAGGAGCTGCTGGGCACGGACTGGGACGCCGAGCTCGAGCCGTTCCGGTACGCCGGGGACGGAGCCCCCGTGCGCTGGCTCCACAAGGTCGGCTGACCGAGCGGTCAGCACTGCGGGGACGAGCCGGCGACCTTCCGGGGGGAGGGTCGCCGGCTCGTCTGTCCATGGGGTGAGGACGGGGTCGGGAGGGCCGCGCTGACCTGCATGTTTCGCGGGGCGCGGGCGGAGGTCGGTAGCCTCGCACGCTGATCATCCGACCCTGGAGGTATCTGTGACCCGCCCCAAGGCCAGTGCGCTGGCGTTCGTGGGGGCGCTGGCCGCAGTGGGTGTGGGGACCCTGCTGTGGAGCGCCTGGCTCGTTCTGACCGCTCCGTTGCCCACCGGTGCAGCGACCGCTGCCTGGGTGCTGTGGCTGTTGAGCGTCGTCGCCCTCGTGACCCTCGTCGCCTACCTGCGCGAGCTGGTCCGGCACGGCGTGCTCGAGCGCCGGGGGAGCTGGAAGCCGCTTCCCGGCCTGCCGCTGCTCTGGGTGGCCGGTCTCTCCGCCGTGGTGGCGTTCCCGTTCGTGCTGCCCGAGCGCCCATCGGGTCCGACCCAGCAGCAGGAGTCCGCCGAGAGCGACCGCACGGCGCCGTCGGTGGGACGGGACGGACCGACGACGGGGCGCGACGGCGCCACGTCGGTCTCGCGCTCCTCCAGGACGGGGTCCACCCCGGACGCCACGAACGCCACCACGACCTCGGCGTCCACGAGCACGTCGAGGTCCGCGACGTCAGCCACCTTGGTGCCCCGTGGCAGCGCGACGACGCCTCCGACCGCGTCCGCGACCACGAGCCGCACCAAGGGTCCGAAGCCGTCGAGCAGCGCGACGCTGTCGCCGACCTCGTCGACGAGCACGTCGACGAGCACGCCGATCATCGACCTGACCCTCCCTCCCGCACCCGGTCGCCCCACGGACAAGCCGCCGCGCGGTCGGTGAGGCTCGGCCGGGCTCGGCTCAGCGGACGACCCGGCCCTCGCGGTGGGACCTCTGCTGGAGCAGCACCTCGGGGCCGACCTCGAGCGGGTGGGCCGACGTGCCCTGTGTCGGGAGGAAGGTGCGCCCGGCCCGAGCGCGGATCACGCTGAGCTCGTGGACCTCGAACAGCTCGAGGGGCAGCGTCCAGAAGGACGGGCTGTGCTCGATGACGACGACGTCGCCGTACTGGTGGACCCCGGTGACGAGGGAGTAGCCGTACTCGACGGAGGAGTCGTGGTCCCGGACGCGGATGCTCTCCTGCCCGACGGTGACCGCGATGAACCGGCCGGGCACGACCTCGCGGGCCAGCCAGGACTCGTTCCGCCACATGGTCATCAGGACGATGGCCACGTAGGCGACCAGCGCCACGACGGGCAGGGAGCCCATGAGCCACCAGGTCAGCTGGGGGCTGCTCCCGGGGTGCAGGAGCGCGCACACGACGGCGGTGACCGCCGACACCGACACGACCGGGACGAGCTGGCGCAGGACGAGCGGGCTGCGGAGCGTGTGGGTCCACAGCGCCGACCGGAACCGTCGAGCCAGACGCTCATCGACGACCTGGATGCGTTCGATGCCCCAACCCCGAGCGCCTGCTGCACCCACCACGTCGCGTCCTCCTGACATCCGACCAGCGGCATGAAGGTAGCCGCGAGTCGATGATCACGAAGACGTCACGACAGAACCACCCTCCGAACGGGTGACTTGCCGTTAACACACGCAACCGCACGGATCAGAGGGAAGTGAACACCACCGCAACGTTGTGGCCGCCGAACCCGAACGAGTTGTTGAGGGCGGCGATGTCGCCGGACGGGAGCTTGCGGGCCTCGCCGTGCACGACGTCCAGCTTGATGGCCGGGTCGAAGTCGTCGAGGTTGATCGTCGCGGGGGCCAGGCGGTGGTGCAGCGCGAGGATCGTCAGGACGCCCTCGAGGGCGCCGGCCGCACCGAGCAGGTGCCCGGTCATCGACTTGGTGGCGCTGACCGGCATGCCGTCCGCGTCGCCACCGAACGCGCGGCGGATGGCGTTGGACTCGGCGACGTCACCGACGGGGGTGGAGGTCGCGTGTGCGTTGACGTGGACGATGTCCTTGGGCGTCAGCCCGGCCCGCTGGACCGCCTCGACCATGGCGCGCGAGGCGCCGGCGCCCTCGGGCTCGGGGGCGGCGATGTGGTGGGAGTCGGCGGACATGCCCACGCCACCGATCTCGGCGTAGATCTTGGCGCCGCGGGCCTTGGCCGCCTCGTACTCCTCGAGCACCACGACCGCGGCACCCTCACCGAGGACGAACCCGTCGCGGCCGGTGTCGTAGGGACGCGAGGCGCGCTCGGGGTCGTCGTTGCGCGTCGACAGTGCCTGCATGGCGGCGAACCCGGCGATGGGCAGCGCGTGCACGGCACCCTCGGTGCCACCGGCCACCGCGATGTCGGCGCGACCGGCGCGGATCATGTCGTAGGCGTAGCCCATGGCCTCCAGGCCGGAGGCGCAGGCGGAGACGGGGGTGTGGGCGCCGGCGCGGGCGCCGATCTCGAGTGACACGGCGGCCGAGGAGGCGTTGGGCATGAGCATCGGGACCGCGAGCGGGAAGACCCGGCGCGGGCCCTTCTCGCGCAGGTTGTCCCACTGCGACAGCAGGGTCCACACACCGCCGATGCCGGTGCCGATGGAGGCGGCCAAGCGCTCGGGGTCGACCTCGGGGGCGCCGGCGTCGGCCCACGCCTCACGGGCGGCGATGAGGGCGTACTGCGCGCTCGGGTCCATGCGACGGACCTCGACCTTGCTCAGCACCTCCTCGGCGGGGGTCTGCAGGGTCGCCGCGAACTTCACGGGGAGGTCGTACTGCTCCACCCACTCGTAGGGCATGGTCCGCGCACCGGACTTGCCGGCCAGGATGGCGTCCCACGTGTCGGGGACGTTGCCGCCCACCGGGGTGGTGGCTCCGAGGCCCGTGACGACGACGCGTCGTTCGGCGGTCATGTCTGGGTGCTCCTTCGTGAGGGGGTGCAGTGACGAGGTGGTGCTGCTGCGGGGTGGCGGCCGGTAAGCCGGTATGGCGCGGGCGCGCCACCCCGCGGGTGGTGCGGGTGCGGCGTCAGCCGCACGTCAGCCCAGAGGTCAGCTCTGGCTCTTCGAGATGAAGGACACGGCGTCGCCGACGGTCTTGAGGTTCTTGACCTCGTCGTCGGGGATGCGGACGCCGAACTTCTCCTCGGCGTTGACCACGATGGTCATCATCGACAGGGAGTCGATGTCGAGGTCGTCGGTGAAGGACTTCTCGGACTGCACCGAGTCGGTGTCCAGACCGGTCTCCTCGTTGACGATCTCGGCCAGACCCTCGAGGATCTCCTGCTCGCTCTGTGCCATGTGCTTGCGCTCCTTCGTTGTCCCGACGGGTGTCGGGGTGGTTGGTCGGTGGTCGGCCCGGTCGTGCAACCCGCGGGCCCGCGGGAGTCGGGGGTGCCGCTAGGGCAGGACGATGACCTGCGCGGCATACACCAGGCCGGCACCGAAGCCGATCTGGAGGGCGAGGCCACCTCGGGGGGCACCACCCTCGCGCAGGAGCCGCTCGGTCGCGAGCGGGACGGATGCGGCCGAGGTGTTCGCGGTGTCGGCGATGTCGCGGGCGACAGCGATGTCGGAGGGCAGCTTGAGCTGCTTGATCATCGCGTCGATGATGCGCATGTTGGCCTGGTGGGGGATGAACGCGTCGAGGTCCTCGGCGCGGACCCCGGCGGCGTCGAGGGCCTTGAGCGCCACCGGCGCCATGCCCCAGACGGCCCAGCGGAAGACGGTCTGCCCGGCCATGCCGATGGCGGGCCAGCCGAGGTCGTGGTCGCGGACGTCGACCCAGGAGTCGCGCTGCGAGATCGCCTTCCACTGCGCACCGTCGGAGCCCCAGACGGTGGGACCGATGCCGGGGGTGTCGGACGGGCCGACGATCGCGGCGCCGGCTCCGTCGCCGAAGATGAACGCCGAGCCCCGGTCCTTGGGGTCGGTGAACTCGGAGAGCTTCTCGACCCCGATCACCAGGACGTGGCGGGCGCTGCCGCCACGCACCATGTCGTTGGCCAGGCTGATGGCGTGGCAGTAGCCGGCGCACGCGGCCGAGATGTCGAAGGCCGCGGCCTGGATGCCGAGCCGGTCGGCGACGATGGGCGCCGCGGCCGGGGTCTGGTACGGGTGCGTCACCGTGGCAAGGACCACGGCGTCGATGGCGGAGGCCTCGAGCCCGGCCATCGCGAGGGCCTCGTGCGAGGCGGCGACGGACATGTCCACGACCGTCTCGTCCTTGGCGGCGAAGCGGCGGCTCTTGATCCCCGACCGCTCCTGGATCCACTCGTCGGAGGAGTCGATCGCCTCGACGAGCTCGGAGTTCCACACGACACGCTCCGGGCGGTAGCCACCGACGCCGAGGATGCGCGAGTAGGTGGCACCGGACGGTGCGGTGATCGTGCCGGTGCCCTTGGGGGCGGGTGTGGTCATGTCAGGCCTCTTGCGCGTCGTCGGAGATGAGCTGCTGGGCCGCCGCGAGATCGTCGGGCGTCTTCAGGGCCAGGGTGGTGACCCCGGGCATCCCGCGCTTGGCCAGGCCCACGAGGGTGCCTGCCGGGCTGAGCTCGATGAGCGTGGTGACGCCCTGCTCGACCATGGTCTGCATGCACAGGTCCCAGCGGACCGGGTTGCTCACCTGCTGGACCAGTCGGCTGAGCGCCTCGGGGCCGTCGGTGACGGGGGCGCCGTCGCGGTTGGAGAGCAGGGTGACACCGGGGTCGCTGACGGCGAAGCCCTGCGAGAGCTCGTCGAGGGCCGCGACCGCCGGGGCCATGTGCGTGGTGTGGAAGGCGCCGGCCACCTGGAGCGGGATGACCCGCGCCTTGGCGGGCGGGTCGGCGGCCAGGGCCGCCAGCTGGTCCAGGGTGCCGGCCGCGACGGTCTGGCCGGCACCGTTGGCGTTGGCGGCGGTCAGGCCGTGGCGCTCGAGGACGGCGGACACCTCGGTGGGGTCGCCACCGAGGACGGCACTCATGCCGGTGGGCGTCACGGCGCTCGCGGCAGCCATGCCGGCGCCGCGCGCACGGACGAAGACCATCGCGTCGTGGTCGGACAGCACCCCGGCGAACGCTGCCGCCGTGATCTCGCCGACGGAGTGGCCGGCGGTCACACCGACGGTCCGCGCGGGGCCGTCGGGCAGCAGCACCGCAGCGGTCGCGAGGCCGGCACCGACGATCAGCGGCTGGGCGACCGCGGTGTCCTTGATGGTCTCGGCGTCCGAGGTCGTGCCGTGGGCGACGAGGTCGAGCCCGGCGACGTCGGAGAGCGACTCCAGCCGCTCGCGGAAGGCGGGCACCTCGAGCCAGGGCGCGAGGAAACCGGGGGTCTGGGAGCCCTGTCCGGGGCAGACGATGGCGAGCACGGTTCCACCCTTGCGGTCCGCGACCACCCGGGGCGTGACCGTTCCGCACGAACATCCGGGGCCCGTTTTGGAGGTTTCCTCCAATTGATCTCCAGCGACGTGACCGAGGCCACGTCCTCAGGGCGAGGGGGTGTAGCGCACCGCGGAGGGTCCCGGCCGGCTCAGCCGGCCGAGGGCGAGCGCGATGCGGACCGTATGTGCGTCGTGAGGGTCGGTGAGCTGGTAGCCGGTGAGGTCGGCGATCTTGCCGAGGCGGTAGCGCACCGTGTTGGGGTGGACGAACAGCAGCCGCGCCGTGCCCTCGAGGCCGCCACCGGTCTCCAGGTAGGAGGCTGCCGTCTCGAGCAGGGCGCCCCCGCTGGCCGACAGCGGGTGCCAGATCCGGTCCAGGATCAGCGCCCTCGCCGGGGCGTCACCGATGAGCACCCGCTCGGCGAGCAGGTCGTCCGCCGCCACCGGCCGGGGCGCCTCGGGCCATGCCTGCGCGCAGGAGTGGCCGGCCAGCGCGGCGCGGGCCGAGCGGCCGGCGGCGAACAGGTGCGGCACGGTCGGCCCCACCACCACCGGCCCCTCGCCGAACTGGTCGCCCACCTCGCGCGCGGCCAGCATGGCGTCGTCGACGTTGCCGATGATGCAGACCAGTCGGCGACCCTGGACAGCCGCGAGGGTGTCGACGCCCACGCGCTCGGCCGCCCGGCGCAGGCCGTCGACCACCCCGGCCGAGCTGCCGGGTGGGGTGCTGCCGGCGATGACGGCGACCCGCGTCGTCGAGCCCCAACCCAGCGCCGCGGCCCGCGACTGCATCGAGTCGTCGGCCTCACCACGCAGGACGGCGTCGACGACCAGGCCCTCGAGCCGGGCGTCCCACGCGCCACGGGCCTCCGCCGCGTGGGCGTAGACCTCGGCCGCAGCGAACGCGATCTCGCGCGAGTACCGCAGCACCGACTCGCGCAGCGCCTGCTCCTCGCCCGGCTCGGCCAGCGCGGTCGCGTCCTGCTCGACGACGTCGACGACCGACCGGACGAGGTCGAGGGTCTGGCGCAGCGTGATCGACCGGGTGAGCTCGCGGGGGGCGGTGCCGAACACGTCGGCGGTCACCGGGATGTGGTCGCCGCCCTCGCGCAGCCACGCGATGAACGCTGCGATGCCGGCCTGGGCGACGAGCCCGACCCATGACCGGTCCTCCGCCGACAGTGCGCGGTACCAGTCGTGCGCCGCCTCCATGCGTCGCGTCGCGCCGCTCGACAGCTCACCCGCCGCCCGCTCCACCCGTTGCAGGGTGGCGGGGGACGTCGTGACCGTCGCGGGCGCCATACGGGGAGTCTATTTGTATGACGCCCACAACCGCGGTGTGAGCGTCCCCAACGGTTCGGCGCACCTTCACCTGCCTGACACCGCAGGGTCGCCCACGACGGCGGTGGAGTTCCTAGCGTCGCCCGCATGACCAGAACCCTTCCCGCCCTGGCCGTCACCGGCGCCCTCGTCCTCGGGTCGACCGTCGCCCTCGCCGGGCCCTCCGTCGCCGCCCCGTCGAGCCGCGCGACCGCAGCCGCCACGGACCGCACCGACCGGACCGCCGCCACCGACCGGGTCCGCACGACCACCGGGCCGCTGGTCCTCGCCCACCGCGGGGCCTCCGGCTACCGCCCGGAGCACACCAGCGGTGCCTACGAGCTGGCCGTCGCACTCGGGGCCGACTACATCGAGCCCGACCTCGTGATGACCAGGGACGGGGTGCTCGTCGACCGGCACGAGCCGGAGATCTCCGGCACCACCGACGTCGCCGACCACCCGGAGTTCGCCTCCCGTCGCACGACCAAGGACCTCGACGGCGTCGCCACGACCGGCTGGTTCACCGAGGACTTCACGCTCGCCGAGCTGCGCACCCTGCGGGCCAAGGAGCGGCTGCCGCAGATCCGCCAGGAGTCGACGGTCTACGACGGCCGCTACACGGTGCCGACGTTCGAGGAGGTGCTGGTCCTTCGCGAGAAGCTCTCCAGGGAGTACGGCCGCCAGATCGGCATCATCCCGGAGATCAAGCACTCGACGTACTTCCATGACAAGGGGCTCAACCCGGAGGCTGCGCTGATGAAGCTCGTGCGCAAGCACCGGCTCAACACGCCCAAGGCGCCGCTGTGGGTGCAGAGCTTCGAGCTGACCAACCTCGTGACGCTCCGCACCACCTACGGCTACCGCGCGAACGAGGTCTTCCTCGCCAGCGGGTCGGGTGCGCCGTACGACCTCGTCCGCAAGGGCGACAGGCGCACCTACGCCGACCTGCTCACGGCAGCGAGCCTGCGGAAGCTCTCGCGCACCATCGACGGCATCGGCCCCGACAAGAACCTCGTCATCGGGCGACGCGCCGACGGCAGCCTCGGCAGCCCGACCGGGCTCGTCGCCGCCGCGCACGCGGCCGGGCTCAAGGTGACCCCCTACACGTTCCGCGCGGAGAACACCTTCCTGCCGACCGACTACCGGGTCGGCACGGACCCCGCCGACTTCGGGCGGGCGGTCGAGGAGGTCGTGGAGTTCATGAAGGCCGGGGTCGACGGCGTCTTCTGCGACCAGCCCGACATCTGCGTCACGGCCCGCAAGGACTTCCTCGGCCAGGGCGACTGACCGGCGCAGCCACCGCCGAAGTCCCCGCACCACCCCGGCACCGTCACCGACCACCAACCCGGTCGCGGTGTCGGGGTGGCCTGCGTCAGGCGGACTTCAGCGCCCGACGCGACCGGTCAGACGTGGTCGCGCCAGGAGTGCTGCGGCTCGTACCCCAGCACCCGACGAGCCTTGTCGATCCCGAGCAGCGTCTCGTGCTCGCCGAGCTCCTTGCGGACCTCGACGCCCGGGAAGACCTCGGCCACGAGCTCGGCGCTCGAGCGGCTCATCACCGTGTCGGCGTTGGCGATGACGAACACCTCGACCCCCGGCTCGGTGCGCTCGAGCCCGAGGCGCACGGCCTGGGCACCGTCGCGGGCGTCGATGTAGCCCCAGAGGTTCCACTTGCGCACCGAGGCGTCGGCGTCGAAGGACGGGAACGCCGCGTAGTCCTCGACGTCCATGACGTTGGAGAAGCGCAGGCCGACCATCGTCAGCTCGGGGTCCCAGCGGCAGAAGTGCCCGGCCATCTCCTCCTCGAGCGCCTTGTTCAGGGAGTACGTCGACTCCGGGCGTGGGTGGTACTCCTCGTCGACGGGGACGTACGGCGGGGGAGTGTCGAACGGCAGGCCGAGGACGGTCTCGCTCGAGGCCCAGACGATGCTGCGGACCTCGAGCGCGCGAGCGGCGGCGAACACGTTGTAGGTCGCCGCCGAGTTGTTGGCGAAGGTCGCGGCGTTGGTCGTCAGGCCGGGCGCCGGGATCGCGGCGAGGTGGACGACCGCGTCGACCGGGGTCGTGTGCTCGTCGACCCCACCGGACAGCGCCTCGAAGACCTGGCCGTAGTCGGTGAGGTCGACCGCGACGAACGGCGTCTGCGGTGAGTCGGGGCGGGTGCGGTCGAGGGCGAGGACGTCGTAGCCGCTCTCGGCGAGGTGGGCGACGACGGTGCGGCCGAGCTTGCCCGACGAGCCGGTCACCGCGACGCGACGGCGGGGGGTCTGGGGGGATGCAGAGGTCATGCCCCCATCCTCTCCCACCGACAGGTATGCCGCCCGCTCATGGTGAGCTGGCGGCATACCTGTTGTGCCACAAAGGGATCCGACCACCGTCGGATCATGGGGTCAGACGGTCAGCTCTCGCCGCCCGAGTTGCCCGAGGTGCCGGCGGTGACGTCGAGCAGGCGGTAGCGGGACGCCGCCTCGCGCGCGACGTTGCCGTCGATCTCGTTCCTCGCGGCCAGCATCTGCAGCGCCCGCACCGCGACCGAGGGGCCGTCGATGTGGAAGTAGCGACGCGCGGCCGGGCGGGTGTCGGAGAACCCGAACCCGTCGGCACCCAGTGACGCGAAGTCACCGGGCACCCACTGCTGGATCTGGTCCTGCACCTGGCGCATGTAGTCGGACACGGCGACGACGGGGCCGCGGGTGTCCTGAAGGCGCTGGGTGACGTAGGGGACGCGACGCTCCTCGTCCGGGTGCAGGAACGCCTGCTCGTCGGCGGCGAGGCCGTCGCGACGCAGCTCGTTCCACGAGGTCACCGACCACACGTCGGCGACGACGCCCCAGTCGTTGCGCAGCAGCTCCTGGGCCTCGAGCGCCCACGGCACACCGACACCGGACGCGAGCAGCTGCACGCGCGGCGCCTCGTCGCCCAGGCCGTCGGTGATCCCCGGGGCGAAGAGGTACATGCCCTTGAGGATGCCCTCCTTGTCGACGTTCTCCGGCTCGGCCGGCTGGCTCATCGGCTCGTTGTAGACCGTCACGTAGTAGATGACGTTCTCCGGGTCGTCGCCGTACATGCGCCGCAGGCCGTCCTGCATGATGTGGCCGATCTCGAAGGCGAAGGCCGGGTCGTAGGACACGACCGCGGGGTTGGTCGCCGCGAGGATGTGGCTGTGGCCATCGGCGTGCTGCAGGCCCTCACCGGTCAGCGTGGTGCGACCGGCGGTGGCGCCGATGAGGAAGCCCCGCGTCATCTGGTCGGCAGCCGCCCAGATCGAGTCCGCGGTGCGCTGGAACCCGAACATCGAGTAGAAGACGTAGATCGGGATCATCGGCTCGCCGTGCGTGGCGTAGGACGTGCCGGCTGCCGTGAAGGCCGCCATCGACCCGGCCTCGTTGATGCCGAGGTGCAGGATCTGGCCGTCCTTGGCCTCCTTGTAGGCGAGCATGAGCTCGGCGTCCACGGAGGTGTAGTTCTGCCCGTGCGGGTTGTAGATCTTGATCGTCGGGAAGAACGAGTCCATGCCGAACGTGCGTGCCTCGTCGGGGATGATCGGCACGATCCGCTTGCCGAACTCCCTGTCGCGCATGAGCTCCTTGAGCAGTCGCACGAACGCCATCGTCGTGGCGACCTGCTGCTTGCCCGTGCCCTTCTTGACGACGTCGTAGGACGAGTCGGCCGGGAGCTTGAGGGGCTCGTGCTGGACCCGACGGACCGGCAGCGAGCCGCCGAGCTTCTCACGACGCTCGCGCAGGTACTGGATGGTCGGGTCGTCCGCACCGGGGTGGAAGTACGGCGGGCGGTACGGGTCCTTCTCGAGCTGCTCGTCGCTGACCGGGATCTTCAGGCTGTCACGCAGGCCCTTGAGGTCGTCGAGGGTGAACTTCTTCATCTGGTGCGTGGCGTTGCGGCCGGCGAAGTGCGTGCCGAGGCCGTAGCCCTTGATCGTCTTCGCGAGGATGACGGTCGGCTGCCCGTTGTGGTTCATCGCGGCCTGGTAGGCGGCGAAGACCTTGCGGTAGTCGTGGCCACCGCGCTTGAGCTTCCACCAGATGTCCTCGTCGGACCAGTTCTTGACCATCTCGCGCGTGCGCGGGTCCTTGCCGAAGAAGTGCTCGCGGACGTACTTGCCGTCGTTGGCGCGGAAGGTCTGGTAGTCGCCGTCGCTCGTGGTGTTCATGATGTGCGCGAGGGCGCCGTCACGGTCTGCTGCCAGGAGCGGGTCCCAGCCACGGCCCCAGACGACCTTGATGACGTTCCAGCCCGCACCGCGGAAGAACGACTCGAGCTCCTGGATGATTTTGCCGTTGCCGCGGACCGGGCCGTCGAGGCGCTGCAGGTTGCAGTTGATGACGAAGGTGAGGTTGTCGAGCTCCTCGCCGGCCGCCAGCTGCAGCAGACCGCGGGACTCCGGCTCGTCCATCTCGCCGTCACCGAGGAACGCCCAGACGTGCTGCTGGCTGGTGTCCTTGATGCCACGGTTGTGGATGTACTTGTTGAACTGCGCCTGGTAGATCGCGTTCATCGGGCCGATGCCCATGGACACGGTCGGGAACTGCCAGAAGTCCGGCATGAGGCGCGGGTGCGGGTAGGACGGCAGCGCCAGCGGCTTGCCGGCCACGACATGGCTGTGCTCCTGACGGAACCCGTCGAGCTGGTCCTCGGAGAGGCGACCCTCGAGGTAGGCGCGGGCGTACATGCCGGGGGAGGCGTGGCCCTGGAAGAAGACCTGGTCGCCGCCACCGGGGTGGTCGGCGCCACGCCAGAAGTGGTTGAAGCCCACCTCGTACAGCGTCGCGGCCGAGGCGTACGTGGAGATGTGGCCGCCGACACCGATGCCGGGAGCCTGCGCGCGGTGCACCATGACACCGGCGTTCCAGCGCAGGTAGGCGCGGTAGCGGCGCTCGACCTCCTCGTCCCCGGGGAACCACGGCTCCGCCTCAGGGGTGATGGTGTTGATGTAGTCGGTCGCCGTCAGCGACGGCACCCCGACCTGCATCTCCCGAGCGCGCTCGAGCAGCTTGAGCATCACGTAGCGGGCCCGCTGGCGACCGCCCTCCTCGATGACTCCGTCGAGGGAGTCGAGCCACTCCTGCGTCTCATCCGGGTCGATGTCCGGGAGCTGGCTGGGGATGCCGTTGAGAATGGGTCCGGCTTCCTCGCGTGCGGCCACGGTGGTGAGTCCTTTCTCGCGCCAGTCTTGGCGGTGGGGTCGCGGGGTTGCCAGCGACCAGCCCCCATCTTCCCCCCTCGGGAGGCCCGGGTCACAACCCGGTCATGGCTACTGGCCAGTATCCGGAGCGTGGGCGCACATATATGTGGATCTCGGGACGTCTCGGGACACCATCTCGACGCCGATGGACGCCCGCTCACGCCGGGCGCACGCGCGGAGGTCGCCGGCGGGAGCGCGTCAGTCGAGGTCGAGGCGGTGGTCGCCGGAGTAGACCGTGAGCCTCGGCGCCCGGGCGAACCCGACCAGCGTCAGCCCGGCCTCTCGAGCCAGCCCGACAGCCAGCGACGACGGCGCCGACACCGCCACCAGGGCCGGGATCCCGGCCATCACGGCCTTCTGCACGAGCTCGAAGCTGGCCCGGCCGCTGACGACGAGCACGTGGCCGGCCAGGGGGAGCCGGTCCTCGCGCCCGGCCCAGCCGATCACCTTGTCGACGGCGTTGTGCCGCCCGACGTCCTCCCGGACGACGAGTGCCTCACCCTCGGGCGTGAACAACCCGGCCGCGTGCAGGCCGCCGGTCTTGTCGAACACCTTCTGCTGCGTGCGCAGGACGTCGGGAAACCCGGCCACGACGGCAGGGGAGAGGCGCACGGGATCGGTGTCGACGGCATACGGCCGATGGGTGGTGATGGCCTCGATGCTCGTCTTGCCGCACACGCCGCACGCACTGGTCGTGTACTGGTTGCGCTCGCTGCGCGACAGGTCGACGGTCACGTCCGGCGCCAGGGTCACGTCGACGACGTTGTAGGTGGGGGAGCCGAACTCGTCCTCGTCGAGGCAGTGCATCAGGCGTGCCACGTCGGTGGCGTGCCGCAGCACCCCCTCGGTGAGCAGGTAGCCGAGCGTGAGGTCGAAGTCGTCGCCCGGGGTGCGCATCGTGACCGAGATCGACGTCCCGTCGACCCGCATCTCCAGCGGCTCCTCCACGGCGACGGTGTCCGGTCGGGACCGCGAGACCACCCCGTCAGGGGTCACCTCGAGTCGGATCGCCGGAGTCCGCTGCGTCACCCTGCCCATGGCGCCACGGTATGCGGCGCGCTCCGGGTCCGCTCGCCCGCCCCGGTGGTGGGGCCACCCGGATCCAGTTGGCGCGCGGTTGCTCTCGCGCAGGGGTAGCGTCTCGTGCGGCACCTGCCCCCCTTCGTCCTGCTGTGGGGGTTGTGCCACGTACAAGGAGGTATGTGCATGTCGATCCTCGACCGCAGCCACTCGGTGGCCGGCCCCGGGTACAGCAAGTGGCTCATCCCGCCCGCGGCGCTCGCGGTGCACCTGTCGATCGGCCAGGTCTACGCGTTCAGCGTCTTCAAGACCTCGCTCGTCGACCACTTCGGCACGTCGCAGACACCGGTGGCGGCGATCTTCTCGATCGCCATCGTCATGCTCGGCCTGTCGGCTGCGGTGCTCGGCACCTGGGTCGAGCGCGAGGGTCCCCGCAAGGCCATGGTCGCCGCCGCCCTGTGCTGGGGCACCGGCTTCCTCGTCGGCTCGCTCGGCATCGCGACGAGCCAGCTCTGGCTGCTCTACCTCGGCTACGGCGTGATCGGCGGCATCGGCCTCGGCATCGGGTACATCTCCCCGGTCTCCACGCTGATGAAGTGGTTCCCGGACCGCCCCGGCCTCGCGACCGGCATGGCCATCATGGGCTTCGGTGGTGGCGCGCTCATCGCGTCGCCGCTGTCCAACAAGCTGCTCGGCACCTTCGACGCCGGCTTCGACGGCAAGACCGGGTCGGTCGCCGACGGGCACGCGCTGACGATGACGTTCCTCGTCCTCGGTCTGTCCTACCTCGTCTTCATGCTGTTCGGCGCCTCGCTCATCCGGGTCCCCCCGGAGTCGACCGACGCCGCCGGGAAGAAGGTGGCCGCCGGCCACCAGGCCGGTCGCGGTGGTGCCATGGTGCGCGCGTCGGAGGCCGTCAAGACCAAGCAGTTCTGGCTGCTGTGGGTCGTGCTGTTCTGCAACGTCACCGCCGGCATCGGCATCCTCGAGCAGGCGGCGCCGATGATCCAGGACTTCTTCCGCGAGGGTGACACCTCCACGGTGACCGCTGCAGCCGCGGGCGGGTTCGTCGGGGTGCTGTCGCTCGCGAACATGGCCGGCCGGTTCGTCTGGTCGAGCACCTCCGACATCATCGGCCGCAAGCCGATCTACATGATCTACCTCGGCGTCGGCATCGTGACCTACCTGCTGCTCGCGACTATCGGCCACACCTCGACCGGCTTGTTCGTCCTGCTGGCCGCGGTCATCCTGTCCTTCTACGGTGGCGGCTTCGCGACCATCCCGGCCTACCTCAAGGACCTGTTCGGGACGCTCGAGGTCGGGGCCATCCACGGTCGCCTGCTGACCGCCTGGTCGGCCGCTGGTGTCGCCGGACCCCTGATCGTCAACGGGTTCCTCGATGCCGCTGGCAAGCCCGGCACGTTGTCCAACGGCGACTACCGCCCGGCCCTGTTCACCATGGTCGGCGTCCTGGTGGTCGGCTTCGTGGCCAACCTGCTGGTCACCGATGTCAGCCGGGACCACTTCGACGCCGGCGCCACCACCGGCGCCGACGCCCAGCGCGAGACCGAAGGAGCACGCCGATGAGCGACACCCGCACCCGCGACGGCAAGGGGGCCACGGCTGCGGCCACCGCCACCACGAGCCCGATCGTCGTCGCCGCGGCCTGGCTAGTGGTCGGCACGCCGCTCGCCTACGGCCTGTGGCAGACGATCCTCAAGGCCGCCAAGCTGTTCGGCGGATAGGTTGGAGGCGTGAGCTCCACGCCCCCAGCCGTCCCACCAGCAGCACCGCCGGTGCCTCCGACCACCTCCGTGGCGGCGGCGCAGACGGACCCGGACCGAGGCAGCGCACCGCGCCACGCCTCGGTCCGGCTGTATGACGACGCCGGGCTGTCGTGGCAGCCGGTCTCCCAGCGTCTGGCCACCGTGCGCCGCGTGTCCCTGACCGTCCTGCTCGTGCCGGTGCTGCTCGTGCTCGTGCCGCTGGCCGTCCTCGCCTGGTCGTGGTTCTGGCTCGGCGCGACGCTGGCGGTGGGGCTCGGGCTCTGGGGGTGGTGGCTGGCGGGGCGCCAGGTCTCGGCGATCAGCTGGATCGAGGGGACCGAGGAGCTCGTCGTTCGACGCGGACGGCTGTTCCGGACCGTCGTCTCGGTGCCGTACGGCCGGTTGCAGTACGTCGACGTCCAGTCCGGCCCGCTCGAGCGTCGCTTCGACCTCGCGACCGTCGAGCTGCACACCGCGTCGCCGGAGAGCGGGGGCCAGATCCCGGGCCTGCCGACCGCGGAGGCCGAGCGGCTGCGCGAACGGCTCGCCGCCCGCGGGGAGTCTCAGCGGGCCGGCCTGTGACCGAACCGCAGACCACTGCGGCGCAGCACCCGCAGGAGCCGGCGCAGGAGCAGGCGTGGTCGCACCTTCACCCGTTGTCGCCGCTGCTGCGCGGTGGTCTCGCGTTCGCCGGCGTCGTGGCCTATGTCGTGTCGCAACAGGTCGACTCCCTCTTCGGGGCGCAGCGGGACGACCCGACCCGTGGACACCTCGGGTGGGCCGCGCTCGCCGTGCTCGGGGTCCTCCTCGCCATCGTCGCCGGGGCCTGGCTGTCGTGGCGGTTCTCCCGCTACCGCGTCACCGGCACCCTGATCGAGCTGCGGACGGGCTTCGTGTTCCGGCAGCACCGACAGGTGCGCTTCGACCGGATCCAGGCCGTCGACGTCGGCCGGCCGCTGCTCGCCCGCCTCACCGGGCTGTCCGAGGTCGTCGTCCAGTCGGCCGGTGGCAAGGACGCCCAGCTGAAGCTGTCCTTCCTCGCCGACTCCCAGGCGCAGCAGGTCCGTGAGCAGCTGCTGTCGCTGGCGAGCCGGGTCGACGGTGGCCGCCTGAGGGTCGACGACCCGGGCGGCGTGCTCGACGAGGCGCCCACCGCTGCTGCGGCTGAGCCGTCCCACGTGGGGCAACGCGTGGTCAAGGTGCCGAACGCCCGGGTGGTGCAGGCGATCCTCTTCAGCGGCCAGAGTCTCTCGTTGGTGCTGATGGCGCTGGCGCTGTTCGGGGCTGTCATCGCCTCCATCGGCGGGGCCGTCGCCGGACTGGGTCCCGCGGCGCTCGCGGTGGGGAGCACCGTGGTCAAGCGGTTGCTCCACGAGGGCAACTTCGAGCTCCTGCACGGCGGTGACCGGCTGCGCATCCGGCACGGCCTGACCGACCTTCGCGCGACGACCGTTCCGCTGCACCGGATCCAGGCGGTCGAGGCGAGTCAGCCGTTGCCCTGGCGGCTCACCGGGTGGTGGCGGCTGCGGATGAACGTGGCCGGCGCTGCCCAGGGGGAGGATGCGACCGAGACGGTGCTGCTTCCGGTCGGGACCGTCGAGGAAGCGATCGAGGTCCTCGTCCTGGTCCTGCCCGGCCTCCCGCGGGAGGTGGCGACCGCCGCGATGCTCGGGGACGGTCCCGGACACGGCTTCACGACCGCGACGACCCGGGCCAAGCGGCTCGACCCGGTCGGGTGGCGACGCCTGGGCTACACCGTGGCGCCCGAGGTGCTGGTGACCCGTCGCGGTCGCTGGTGGCGCGTGGCGCAGTTCGTGCCGCATGCCCGCGTGCAGTCCCTGCGGTTGTCCCAGGGGCCGCTCGAACGTTCGCGCGGGGTGGCCTCGGTGACGCTGGTGTCCACACCGGGGCCGGTCAGCCCCGTGGCATCCCACCTCGACCTGGCCGAGGCAGAACGACTCCTGGAGGAGCAGGTCGGGCGTTCGGGTCTCGCCCGGCGCCGGACCTGATGCGTCGGACCTGACGCATCGCATGGGCAGCGGCGCGACGCGCCATACGGCTATGGGGTCGGTCAGCGGCGCTCGAGGCGGACGACGAGCGCCTTGGCCACCGGCGTGTTCGAGCGCAGCGCGACGTGGTCGGCGGCCATGAGCACGTTGGTCTCCGGGTAGTACGCGGCGGCGCACGACCGGGCCGTCGGGTAGGACACCAGCGTGAACCCCTCGGCGCGCCGCTCGGTGCCCTCGAACTCGCTGACCACGTCGACCACCTCGCCCTGGTGGAAGCCGAGGCGGTGCAGGTCCTCCGGGCTGACCAGGACCACGCGACGGTTGCCGCTGATGCCGCGGTAGCGGTCGGCGTGGCCGTAGATCGTCGTGTTGAACTGGTCGTGGCTGCGGATCGTCTGGAGCAGGAGGCGGCCCTCGGGGAGCTCGAGCATCGGCACGTCACGGGCGAGGAACTCAGCCTTGCCGGACGGGGTGTCGAACTCGCGGCTGTCGCGCGGCTTGTGGGGGAGCAGGAAGCCACCGGGCTGGCGGACGCGGGCGTTGTAGTCCTCGAAGCTCGGCACCACCCGGGAGATGTGGTCCCGCACGAGGTCGTTGTCCTCGCCGAGGGCGTGCCAGTCGACCGAGCCCACGTCCGGCACGAGGTGCTCGGCCAGGCCGGTCACGATGGCGACCTCCGAGCGGCACTGGTCCGACGGCGGGTCGAGCCGACCCTCGGAGAGGTGGACCTGACCCTGGGAGTCCTCGACGGTGACGCCCTGGTGGCCGCGCGGCGTCGCGTCCCGGTCCGTGCGACCCAGGCACGGCAGGATCAGCGCCTCGGTGCCGGTGACGGTGTGCGAGCGGTTGAGCTTGGTCGAGACGTGCACGGTGAGGTCGCAGGCGCGCAGACCCTCGTGGACGACGGGGGTGTCGGGGGTGGCCATCGCGAAGTTGCCGCCCATGCCGAAGAAGACCCGGACCGCCTTGTCGCGCAACCGCTGCACGGTCGCGACCGCGTCGACGCCGTGGTCGGTCGGGGGAGCGAATCCGAACTCGCCCTCGATGGCATCGAGGAAGGTCTGCGGCATCTGCTCCCAGATGCCCATGGTGCGGTCGCCCTGGACGTTGGAGTGCCCGCGCACCGGGCACGGGCCGGCGCCCGGCTTGCCGATGTTGCCCTGCAGCAGCAGGACGTTGACGACCTCCTGGATGGTGTTGACCGCGTGCACGTGCTGGGTCAGCCCCATGGCCCAGCAGACGACGGTGGCCCTCGACTCGACGAACCGTTGCGCCAGCGCCTCGATCTCGGCGCGGTCGAGTCCCGTCGCGAGCTGCGTTGCGGTCCAGTCGATCTCGCGCACCGCCGCTGCATACTCCTCGTATCCAGCGGTGTGGGACTCGACGAAGGCGCGGTCGAGGACGGTGCCCGGGGCCGCGTCCTCGGCGGTGACGAGCAGGTGCCCCACCGCGCGGAACAGGGCGTGGTCGCCACCGAGCCGGATCTGGAGGTAGTCGTCGGCCAACGCGGTTCCGGGGCCGACCATGCCGCGGGGGGTCTGGGGGTTCTTGAAGCGGATCAGGCCGGCCTCGGGCAGCGGGTTGACGGCGACGATGACGGCGCCGTTCTTCTTGGCGTTCTCGAGGTGCGTGAGCATCCGCGGGGCGTTGGTGCCGGGGTTCTGCCCGGCGATGACGATGAGCTCGGCCTGCTCCATCGACTCCAGGGTGACCGCGCCCTTGCCGATGCCGATCTGTTCGCTCATCGCCGTGCCCGACGACTCGTGGCACATGTTGGAACAGTCGGGGAGGTTGTTGGTGCCGAAGGCGCGGACCATGAGCTGGTAGAGGAAGGCGGCCTCGTTGCTCGTGCGCCCGGACGTGTAGAAGACGGCATCGTCGGGTGTCGGCAGGGCCTTGAGGTGGCGCGCCATGATCTCGTTGGCGGCGCCCCACGTCACCGGGACGTAGTGCGTCCCGCCGGCGGGCAGGTACATCGGCTCGGTGAGACGACCCTGCTGCCCCAGCCACCACTCGCTCTGCTCGTGCAGGGCGGACACCGGGTGTCTGGCGAAGAAGTCCCGGTCGACGCGGCGCTTGGTGGCCTCCCACGCGACGGCCTTGGCGCCCGACTCGCAGAACTCCGCGACGTGGCGGTCGCCGGCCTCGGGGTCCGGCCAGGCGCAGGAGGGGCAGTCGAACCCCTGGTCCTGGTTGAGCCGGCCGAACACGCGAGCCGTGCGGGGCAGCCCCATCTGCTCGACGCCGTGCCGGAACGAGTTCGCCACGGCCGGCAGACCGGCCGCCCACTGCTTCGGCTCGTGCGCCTCGGCAGCCCCCGTGGGGTCCGCCGTCGCCAGGGGATCGCTGCTCGTGACGTCGGGGGAGGTGGCCATGGGCCGACCCTAACCCGCCCGCCCGGGGGCCGCGCCGTGGGCGGACAGGTCCACATCGCGGCTGATCTGCGACGATTCTGGTGAGTTTGGTTGCGCAATCGGCCCGGACAGAGTGGACTGTGCGCCACAGTTCCCGACCAGCAAGGTCGACGACGAGACACAGGAGAAGCACGTGAGCACGTCCGCACAGGCGGCGCCGCACGGTGGGGCCGACCGTCTGGGGTTCACCGCAGGTCAGGTGATCCAGGAATTCGGCTACGACTCGGACGTCGACGACGACCTCCGCTTCGCCATCGAGGACCTCACGGGCACCGAGCTCGAGGACGAGGACTACGGCGACGTCGCCGACTCCGTCCTGATTTGGTGGCGTGAGGACGACGGCGACCTCGTCGACGCCGTCGTCGATGCCCTGACCAACCTGGCTGACGGTGCCTTCATCGTCATCCTCACCCCCAAGGCGGGGCGCCCCGGCCACGTCCAGGCCAGCGACATCGAGGAGGCCGCCACGACCGGTGGGCTCCACACGTCCGGCACCGTCAACGCCTGCGAGGACTGGACCGCGACGAGGCTCGTCGCCCCCAAGTCAGCCCGTCGGTGAGTTCGCTGGCAGACTGCCAGCCATGACCTCACCGCTCGCCGTCGGCGCCGCCGCCCCGGACTTCACCCTCAAGGACCAGAACGGCCAGGACGTCACGCTGTCCTCGTTCCGCGGCGACAAGTGCGTCGTCGTCGTCTTCTACCCGTTCGCCTTCTCGGGCATCTGCACGGGCGAGCTCTGCGAGATCCGCGACAACCTCGGTGCGTTCGTCTCCGACGACGTCCAGGTGCTCGGCATCTCGACCGACCACATGTTCACCCAGCGCGCCTGGGCCGACAAGGAGGGGTACTTCTTCCCCCTGCTGTCGGACTTCTGGCCGCACGGCGCGGTGGCGCAGTCCTTCGGCGTGCTCCACGAGGGGGCCGGGGCCGCCGTGCGTGGCACGTTCCTCATCGACCGCGAGGGCGTCGTCCGCTGGTCCCTGGTCAACGAGATCGGCCAGGCCCGCGACTTCACCGGGTACCACGAGGCGCTGCGCGAGCTCGTCTGACGCGCGCGAGCCTCGTCCGACGCGCGAGCGGGGGAGGACCGCCTCCCGGCCGCCCACGGACAGAGCAGGGCCGGTATGCCGCGGGTGCGGCATACCGGCCCTGTGTCGTTCTGTGCCGGTTACTTCTTCGGCGGGGTCACCATGAGCCGCGCCATCTGGTTGTTCTGCATCGTCATCGCGACGGTGACGGTCGTGCCGAAGCCGACCTTCGAGTCCGCCGGGTTGCCGGTGCCGAGCCCGTCGCCGTACTGCGAGGGCAGGAGCTTGCCGTTCTTGTCCGTGATCCGGATCGTGTAGGGCTTGTTGCCCTTGGACGGGACCACGGTCGAGGCGTCAGCGTCGCGGTAGAAGTACGGGTTCTTCGCGTCCAGGTCGGGACGGTACTCCAGGCCCGGGTACCACCCCTGGTTGTCCGTGAAGGTCCGCACCGCGGCCTGCTTCGGGTACGTGTTGCAGGCCTCCTTCGTGATGGCGTCGTCCGTCACGCACTCCTTGAACGGGTAGGTCCCGACGAGGTTGAACGCGGCGTTGGACGACTGCGGACGCGACGGCAGGTTCTTCAGCCTGGTCGGGTCCAGGGCTGCCGCGGCGCCGGTGCGGCGCAGCGGGTCGAAGTGGCTGTCGACGATGAGCAGGCCGCCCTTGGCGCCCTCGCTCGGCAGGGCCGAGAGGTTGTTGAGGACGTGGTTGGCGTTGCCGAAGGTGGTGTCGCGGTACCAGACCAGCGCACCCGGGGCGTTGTACTTGATCTTCTCGACCTTCCAGGCGCCTTCGGCCTGGTAGGTCGTGTCGTAGGCGTACTGCAGGCCCTTGTCGAACCCGTCGAAGTTGCGCCACTCGACCAGGTAGTACTGCGCCTTGTTCTGGGTGCCCGTGTCGAGGATCCAGCCGGCACCCGAGGTGTCGACGAAGGTCCCGACCGTGGCCGTCCAGCCGTGGTTGGCCTCGGCGTCGTCGCTCCAGACGGTCGCTGCCCCGTTGGTCAGGGAGAGGTCGTCGACGAACCAGCCGCGGTCCTCGAAGCCGGCGTCGGTGGCGTAGCGCAGGCGGACCGAGATGGTCTTGCCGGCGTAGGCGCTCACCTTGGCGTAGTGGTGCTCCCAACCGTCGGTCGCACCGGTGAGGCCGTACTTCTTGTTGCCGAACGTCTCGAGGTTGCCGTTCGGGTCGGCGTAGGTGTCCGAGGTCGAGACCTCTTCACCGGCGGTGTTGTAGACCTTCTGCTCGGTCCAGGTCTTGCCACCGTCGGCCGAGACCTCGATGAAGCCGAAGTCCCAGTCCTCCTCGATGGAGTAGTTGTTCCACATCCAGAACTTCGCGTCGGTCGCACCGGCGGGCACGGTCACCGAGCGGGTCAGGGAGTTGTCCGCCCACGCCTGGTCGCCGCTCGAGAACCACATCTTCGAACCGCTGTGCGGGGTGGCGAGGGTGATGACCTTGGTCGGCAGGTTGATCTTGATGCCGTCCTGGGTGCCGCGCGGGGTGCGCGAGGCCTGGCCGACGAGGACCGAGCGACGCGGGTCACCGGGGTTGACGACGAGCGGGTCGGCCCAGCCGAGCACCCACTTGTCCCAGATGCCCATGTGGGTCGGCATCGACTGGAAGATCGGGCCCGAGTGCGAGCCGGAGCTCATCAGGTCCCAGAAGTCGACGTCGGAGTCGCCACCGCTGGCGGTGTCGTAGAGGTCCGGGAGGCCGAGGTCGTGGCCGTACTCGTGGGCGAAGACGCCGACGCCGGAGTCCTCGGGCTGCACGATGTAGTTGCTCAGCTTGAGCTTGGTCCCGGGGACCGGAGCGCCACCGGCGACGGCCGAGGAGTGCGCCCAGATGGCGTAGGTGCCCTCGGCGCCACCGCCACCGGACTTGTCCTCACCGGCGTGGACGAGCACGACGTGGTCGATGACACCGTCGGGCTCGTAGTAGTTGCCGTCACCGTCCAGGTCGCCCTGGTCCTCGATGTCGTAGTCGGCCCAGGGGAAGTTCGGCTGGGCCTTGGCGAGGGCTGCCACGGCGTCGATGGGCAGCTGGCCGGCGCCGAGCTTGTTGCTCGGGTGGCCCTGCATGTCCTGGATCGCGTCGTAGGTCCAGTTGCCCTTGTCGTCCTGGTAGCAGCGCGTGGCGCCGTAGTAGGCCTCCGAGTGGGGCACGGTGATCCACGGGGTGGCTGCACCGTCGACGGTGTAGGCGCCCTTGGACATCTCCTCGTACATGTTCTTCATCGTGTAGCCGGAGATGTCGAAGCCGGGCTTGCCGTCAGGACCCTTGAGGTCGGTGCGGACGCGCTGGGTGATGCCGGTCTTGGTGTAGAGCATCGTGTTGTAGTGCGCGGACGAGAAGTCCTTGACCCACATGGAGTTGTTGTCCAGCAGCGGTGCGGTCGCCGGGTTGGGGATCTTGTTGTGCTTCGGGCCGTTCTGGACGTTGCCCTTGACGCAGGTGTCGGACCCGAACTCGGACGGCACGTACGACGACCGGAAGTCGTCGTTGGCCTGGTCGTTGAACTCGACGAGGATCGTCAGCAGCTTCGCCTTCTGCATGGACGGCGCCTGCTTGTAGCGGCTCTTGATGTCGGCCGGGTTCTCGCCGGTGCGCAGGGACTGGGCCTCCACCTTGGCCAGTCCGCGGGCGGCGACGGGGTACCCCTTGGAGTTCTTGGCGTCGAACTTCTGCGCCTTCTCCAGGGCGGCGGCCTGGCGAGCCAGGACCTTCTTGTCCTTCGTGGCCCGGGTGTCGGTGCCGAAGGCACGCTCCACCTGGGGGGCCACGGTGTTGAGGTACGTGCTGCCCCCTGCGGCAGCACTGGGGCTGGCCGGCGCGGGTGCGGGTGCTGCCGACGAGGTGCCCGCTGCGCCGACAGCCGCGAGGCTGGTGGCGACGAGCGCGAACGTCGGAACCACCGCGGCGGCCCGGAGTGCACGCCCCGTGATCCTGCGATGAGTCATTTTTCCTCCATGTTCTGACCCGGCCTGAGACGGCCGGGTGCAGGGACCTCTCTCGGCGAGAGATCACGATGGGGGGCATCTTGCACCCGCTGGAAGGGATTGGGAAGGAAAATCCGCACAACGCGCCGCCCCGGCGCAATATCCCCGGCACCCGGACGCACCTGACACAATGGCGCCGCGTCGTCCGGCAGACCGGACCCGCAGGGGCCTGTAGCTCAGTTGGTAGAGCACCGCGTTTACACCGCGGGTGTCGTCGGTTCGAGCCCGGCCGGGCCCACGTGCACCCCACCCTCGCCGACGTCGTCCGCGCCCTCGAGGGTTTCTACCCTCCGTCGACCGCCCAGTCCTGGGACCAGGTGGGCCTGGTGTCCGGTGACCTCGACCAGCCGGTCACACGCGTGCACTTCGCGGTCGACCCGACGCTGGCCGTCATCGACGAGGCGCGTTCCCTCGGAGCCGACCTGCTCGTGACCCATCACCCGCTCCTGCTTCGCGGGATCCACAGCGTCGCCACCTCGACCGCGAAGGGGGCCAGCGTCACGGCCCTGGTCGTCCACGACATCGCGCTCTGGGTCGCGCACACCAACGCCGACGTCGCGGAGCCCGGTGTCAACGACGCCCTCGCCGCCGCGTGCGGGCTCACCGACGTCGCGCCGCTCGCCACCGTCGAGGGCCAGCCCCTCGGGCGGGTGGGGGAGCTCCCGGCGCCGATCAGCCTGGCCGAGTTCACGACCGCCCTGTATGCCGCCCTGCCGGCCTCCGCGGGCGGCATACGGGTCGCCGGGCCGCCCGACGCGAGGGTGCAGCGGGTGGCGGTCATGGGGGGAGCGGGCGACGACATGTTCGACCACGTGCGCGCCGCCGGAGCCGACGTCTTCGTCACCGCCGACCTGCGCCACCACCCGGTCCTCGAGGCGCGCGAGGAGGCCCGCGGCGGCACGCCGTACCTCGTCGACGCCGGGCACTGGGCGACCGAGTCGCTGTGGCTGGCCGGGGCGGCACAGCGGCTGGAGACCGCGCTTGCCGAGGCGCACCCGGCGGCCTCTAGAGTGGAGACTCACATTTCCACACTGCGCACCGACCCGTGGACCTTCGTCGTCGGTGCCGAGCCGCCCGGAGGTACGTCCTGAAAGCCGACCCGTCCCGTCAGTGGAGGCTCCTGGACCTGCAGGCGATCGACACCCGTCTCGACCAGATCGCCCACGCGACCAAGAACCTGCCGCAGCGAGCACAGCTCGCCGAGCTCGAGAAGCGCGCAGCTGCCCTCGACTCCGACCTCGTTCGGGCCCAGACCGCCCTCGGGGACGTGCAGCGTGAGGTCTCCAAGGCCGACACCGACGTCCAGCTCGTGCGCGACCGCGCCGCCCGCAACCGGGCCCGGCTCGATGCCGGCACCGGCACCGCCAAGGACCTCCAGGCCCTCCAGCACGAGCTCGACTCGCTGAACCGTCGACAGGCCGAGCTCGAGGACGTCGAGATCGAGGTCATGGAGCGGGCCGAGGGGGTCGAGGCCGAGGTCACGCGGCTCGAGGCCGAGCGCGCTGCGCTCGCGACCGAGCTCGAGGCCGCCACCGCTGCCAAGGACGACGCGCTCAAGGACTTCGAGGCCGAGGCCGCCAAGGTCGCCGCGCCGCGTGCCGACACCGTGGCGGGGGTGGGTGCCGACCTCGTCGCGCTCTACGAGAAGATCCGCACGCAGACCGGGGGACTGGCTGCTGCTGCGCTGCGCCAGCGCCGTTGCGGTGGTTGCCAGCTCGAGCTCAACAACGTGGAGATGAACCGCATCAAGGCTGCTCCCGACGACGAGGTGCTGCGCTGCGAGGAGTGCCGCCGCATCCTCGTGCGCACGTCCGAGTCCGGCCTCTGACCGGTGGGTCGCCAGCTCGTCGTCGAGGCCGACGGCGGCTCCCGGGGCAACCCCGGGGTCGCCGGCTACGGCGCCCTCGTCCGTGACCGTGCCAGTGGGAAGGTGCTCTGGGAGGGCGCTGCCCCCCTGGGCAAGGAGTCCAACAACGTCGCTGAGTACTCAGGCCTCATCGCCGGGCTCCGGGCGGCCCAGCGCATCGACCCCGGCGCCGAGGTCGAGGCGAAGATGGACTCCAAGCTCGTCGTCGAGCAGATGTCGGGTCGCTGGAAGATCAAGCACGAGGACATGCGTCGGCTCGCCCTCGAGGCGCGCGAGCTCGCTGCCCTGATCAGCCGCGGCGGCGGCTCGGTCTCCTACACGTGGATCCCGCGGGAGAAGAACAAGGACGCCGACGCGCTGTCCAACGACGGCATGGACGGTCGCCACATCGACCGCATGCTCGAGGAGACGCCCGCGGTGGGTGTCGACGCGTCGGCCGACGAGCTCGTCGAGGAGATCATCGACCCGAACCCCGCCACGGCGGCGCTGCCCCCCGCGGCCGGACGGGGGACCCCGACCCGGCTCGTGCTGGTGCGCCACGGCGTCACCGACTTCACCACCCACGCCCGCTTGGACGGACGAGGCGGATCAGATCCGTCGCTCAACGAGACAGGTCGTGAGCAGGCCCGCGCAGCCGGTGCCGCCGTCGCCCACCTGCTCGGCGGCAGCGCGGCGAGGGTCGTCACGTCGTCCCTCGCCAGGGCGGTGCAGACCGGGGCCGCCGTCGCTGCCACGATCGGCGTCGACGCCGAGCGCGACGAGGACTGGGACGAGCAGGACTTCGGCGACTGGGACGGCGTCAGCGTCCACGACCTGGCTCGCGACGAGCCCGCCGAGCTGGCGCTGATGCGCAACGACGCGGCATACGCCCGTCCCGGCGGGGAGACCCACCTCGAGCTGGCCGAGCGGGTCCTGGCCGCGTACGAGCGGGTGGTTGCCGCGGGGGGCACCACGGTCGTGGTCTGCCACCGCAAGCCGATCATGGTCGTCCTCGCGCACGTCCTGGGCATCCCGCACGACAAGATCTGGCGGCTCGCCGCGGCACCGGGCTCGCTCACCGCGCTCGAGGTGTGGCCCGACGGCAACGTGTCGGTGGCGTTCACCAACCGCACCTAGGGGACGGTCCTTCCGCGACCACGATGTGGCCGCGCAGTCTCGCCATGTGGCGCCCCGGCCTACCCTTGGGGGCATGAGCTACGCCGGAGACGTCGCCCCCCACGATGCGTATGCCGCGTTGGCGGCCGACGAGGACGCGGTCCTCGTCGACGTGCGCACCAGTGCCGAGTGGAACTACGTCGGGCTGCCCGACCTGACCGAGCTCGGCAAGAAGGTGATCTGCGTGGAGTGGCAACGCTTCCCGGACGGTGCGGTGAACGGCGACTTCGTCGAGCAGCTGCGTGACGCCGGCCTGCCCGACGGCGCCCCGGTGTACTTCCTCTGCCGGTCGGGGGTGCGCTCTGTCGCAGCTGCTGAGGCCGCGACTGCTGCCGGGTTGGAGCCGTCGTACAACGTGACCGAGGGGTTCGAGGGTCCGCACGACGACCAGGGGCACCGCGCAGTGTCCGGGTGGAAGAATTCGGGCCTGCCCTGGAGGCAGGGATGAGCGAGGGCGCAGCATTCCGGCCCGACACGGTAGCAGTGCGGGGAGGCCTGTCCCGCAGCAACTTCGACGAGACTTCCGAGGCGTTGTACCTCACCTCCGGCTTCGTCTACGAGAGCGCCGAGCAGGCCGAGGCAGCCTTCAAGGACGAGGTCGACCACTTCATCTACTCGCGGTACGGCAACCCGACGGTGTCGATGTTCGAGGAGCGGCTGCGCCAGCTCGAGGGTGCTGAGGCGTGCTTCGCGACGGCGTCCGGCATGTCGGCCGTGTTCGTCGCGTTGGCCGCTCTGCTCGGGCAGGGTGACCGGGTCGTGTCGTCGCGCGGGTTGTTCGGCTCGTGCTTCGTCATCCTCGACGAGATCCTGCCGCGCTGGGGCGTCGAGACGGTGTTCGTCGACGGGCCCGACCTCGACCAGTGGCGCGAGGCGCTCTCGGTCCCGACCCAGGCCGTCTTCTTCGAGACCCCCAGCAACCCCATGCAGGAGCTCGTCGACATGCGGGCCGTGTCCGGCCTCGCGCACGCTGCCGGTGCCCAGGTCGTCGTCGACAACGTCTTCGGCACACCGGTGTTCTCCCGCCCCCTGGAGCACGGCGCCGATGTCGTCGTCTACTCCGCCACGAAGCACATCGACGGACAGGGCCGCGCCCTCGGCGGGGCGGTGCTGGGCACCTCGGAGTTCGTCAACGGACCCGTGAAGAACCTCATGCGGCACACCGGTCCGGCGATGTCGCCGTTCAACGCCTGGGTGCTCGTCAAGGGACTCGAGACGCTGAGCCTGCGGGTCCGTCAGCAGGCGGCCAATGCGTTGGCCGTCGCGCAGGCGCTCGAGGCACATGCCTCGGTGACCAAGGTCGTCTACCCGTGGCTGCCGTCCCACCCGCAGCACGAGCTGGCCCGTCGGCAGATGCTGGGCGGAGGCACGGTGGTGACGTTCGAGCTCGACGGCGGCAAGGACGAGGCCTTCGCGCTGATGAACGCCCTGCGGGTCGTCGACATCAGCAACAACCTCGGCGACGCCAAGTCGATGGTCACCCACCCGGCGACGACGACCCACCGTCGACTCGCTCCCGAGGCGCGGGCCGCGGTCGGCATCACGGACGGCACGGTGCGCATCTCGGTCGGCCTCGAGGACCCGCAGGACATCATCGAGGACCTGCTCCGAGGCTTGCCCGGCTGACTCGGCCAGCACGCCTTTGCACGAGATGAGCACGGCAGCGAAATGCCGATGGCGGTAGCGTCCCTGCATGGCGCAGGGGTGGAGGGTCCTCGAAGACGACCGGCTCCTCGACGGGAGCGCGGCGAGTGCGCTCCTTCAGACACGTGTCGACCAAGGCCTGCTGACGACGTACCTCCAGAGCGACACCGGATGCCTGTTGACCTTCGTGTCCAACGGCGCCCGGGCGATGATCGTGCTGATGGAACGCGCGGGCGATCCGGGGCAGCATGCTGTCTCTCCCGGTGACGCGGGGTCGAGCGGCGGGTACGTCCTGGACAACGGGCAGGAGGACACCTACGACGATGCGGACACCGTGCCCTTGGCCGACGCCCTCGCAGACGTGCGCGCCATCGTCGACACCGGCCGACCGCCGAGGGAGATGCGCTGGGCCTTCGACCGCTGAGGGCGGACTGCATCGCGGTCGCCCAGCCATGGGTGGATCCTCTACCGTCGTGGCGTGGGCACGATTCCCGAGCGACACCGACCAGCCGTACGGGCCGCGCTGAAGTCGCTGGTCCAGGGCGACCGACCCGACTTGTTGGTGTGGGTTCGCGACTACGGTGCGTCGGGTGCCGACCTGACCACACAACCTGAGGCCATCTGGGACCACCCCCTGACGGACTTCCTGCAGCGTGAGGATGGCACGGCCTCGGTCGTGGTCCCGTTGTGGACGACCGAGGAGTCCCCGAGTGATCTCTGCGCCGAGGGCGAGATCACCGCGGGTGGAGCGGTGGAGCTGATTGACGTTCACGTGCTCTGAGCGTCGCATGCGCTGCGGAGCATTCGCCCAGGACGGCGCTAATCCTGCCACCACGCGACGTCGGGGTTGAGGCGGCTCGCGACCCGGGAGAACGCCAGGTCGTCCATCTCCAGGTAGCCGTCCTCGTCGATGAAGTACACCTGCTCCGAGTATGCAGCGGCCGTGGTGTTGACCATGTGTGAGATGGATGCGAACTCCACCGGTTGCTCTGACTCGTCGATCCGGAAGTGGATCACCTCTCCTCGACCCTCCGGCTCTGCGGACGGGACCAGCCCGCGTTCAGCGAGCAGGGCGCGGGTCTGCTCGGGTGGCAGACCGGGTCTCAGGAGTCCCACCGTCGTGGTGCGCTGGAGCTCGGTCATACCGGTACTCGTCGCCTCCAAGGCCTGGTCCAGAGGGAGCAGCATGATGGCAACGTACCCGCAGGTCAGGCGACCCAAGACATCATCAGCGGCAGATGCAGAAGTTGACCGGCGACCCACAGTGACTTCATGTCCGTCCTGTCCGGACACCCAGTACACGGCGAGGCGAAGGGTCATGCCGACGTCAGGATCCGTCTCTGTCCTCACCCTCGTCGCGGAGCGGAGTAGAGGACCTGAGGCTTCGCGCCATGGCCCGGACCGAGCTCTGCCAGACGAGTGCGCACCACCAGGACACCAGCGCCACCGAGAGGATCAACGCCAGCCTGGCTGGGTCGGCGCGGTCGAGGTCCGACCGATCCCATACGGATCACACCAACGCGAATGGCAGCCCCACGAACAGGACCAACTGCGTCACGGACGCCACGCGCCAGAAGATGCGCCCACTGCGTGCCTCGTCCAGCTACTGGCCGTAGCGCACCACCGAGGCGCCCGTGCTCAACACCACCATCCTGCGCCCGCGCCGTGCTCACAGGCTGCTGCCGATCTGATTCCAGCGGAACGGCGTACGCCAACCGTCGTCGCCGTCGCCGCTGTGCTCCTCCAGCCAGCCGGTGAAGGCGGCAGCAACACGCTCGCGTGACACCGTGCGTGTCTGCTCGTGAGTGTTCACCGAGCCTTGCCGTGTCTCGAGCTGGTAGGTCCCATCAGGACGAAGCCAGACCTGGATGTAGACCTCTGCCTCGTCCATGCTCCCGAGAAGGGCCGTGCCGTCTCGGGGAAGCGACTCGAGCACTCCTAGCACGACGTCAGGTTTGGGGGCGCGCATCACGCGGCGACCTGGCGTGGTGAGCCGAAAGCGGTGCTGGGCGGCCCGGGACATGGAGCCATCTTCCATCCGCCCGGCGGTCCCTGCACGATGGCCTGGTGGCGTGCGACGGTGGACAGGTGCAGACGCGGCATCCCTGCAGCCACGGACTCGTCGGGCGTCAGTCCCAACCGAGAAGCGCGTGGACCTCCTCGCTCCATCAGGGCTCCTGAGGCGTGGGTCAGGACAGCCCGGCCAGCGCGGCGACCGACAGGGCACCTGCAACCACTGCGCAGACAAGACCTTGGCCGGCCAGACGCCACAGGCTGACGGTGAGCCCTCGCGCGCGGCAGCGCTGCGCCCACAACAGCGTGGCCAGAGAGGCCCAGGGCGTCACGAGCGGTGCGACGTTGACGCCGATCAGCAGTGCCATCAGGCGTTGTGGTGCATCCGAGGTCACCGACTCGAGGGCGATGTAGGCCGGCAGGTTGTTGGCCACGTTGGCGGTGAGAGCCCCGCTGCCAGCCACCCGTGCGAGGTCCATCGGTGCCGTACCGGTGCCGGCCAGCGACTCGAGGACCGGCTGCAACCCGTGGCGCAGCGCGACGTCGATGACGACGAACAGCACCGCGACGCCCAGGGCCATCTGCCACGGGACCGACAGACGACGCAGTAGCGGGCGGTCACGCACAGCGACGGCGACCAGCAGGACCACGGCCGCCGCGGACGACACCCACGCAGGGGACAGGCCCAGAGCGAACAGCGGGCCCACCGCGAGGCACACCCCACCGGCGACTCGCAGCATCACCGTGTCGTGCGGTTCGGGGGGAGCGTCGAGCTCGTAGCGCCCGCGGAGGTTCCTGCCGTTGAAGACCCACAGCACGACGAGGGTCCCCAGGATCGCTGCCACCGCAGGTGCGGCAGCGAGTCGGACGTACCCGGCGTGACCGACCCCGAGCTCCTCGAAGTGGTGCAGGGAAAGGAGATTCGACAGGTTGGAGACCGGCAGCAGCATGCTGGCGGTGTTGGCCAGCCACAGCGTCGTCATGGCGAACGGCAGTGGCGAGATCCCCAGCTGCGCTGCGATCGCGAGCCCTACCGGGGTGAGCAGAACAGCTGTCGTGTCCAGGCTCAGGAAGATCGTGCAGACGACAGCCAGCAGGACGAACAAGAACCACAGCAGCGCCACCCGATGCCGTCCGGCACGAGCGGTCCAGTGCCCTGCGACGTCGAAAACACCTGCGGCGTCGGCGATCTCGGCGACGACGGTGATGGCGACGAAGAAGACGAGGACCGGGCCGACCCTCCCGACGAGGTCGGCCAGCTCTGCCCCGCTCACGATCGGACTGACATCAGCGGGCCGTCGCGTCGAGCACCCACGGGCGTCCCGGCTTGGCCGGTGGCGTCAGGGCGACCTCGAACGCGTCACCGAGGACGTCGAGCAGCTGGGGCACCTTGCGCACGTCGCGGCCGACCTCGCACAGGTGGCGGGTCACCAGACCGCGGGTGTGCTTGGCCATGTGGGTCGCGCCCGGGACGCGGACCTGCACCCAGCGGTCGGCGAGCTCGCCCTGCGGCGTCCACGCGGCGGCATACGTGCTCGAGCGGCAGTCGACCACGAGCCCGCGTCCGGCGGCGTGGGGGAGCACCTGGCTGAGCTCGGGCTTCCACGCACTGGCGAGCGGACCCACCCCGGGCAGGTTCACGGCCATGGAGAGCCGGTATGGCGCGATGGCGTCGGTGGGTCGTACCGCGCCGTAGAGGGCGGAGACGACCACGACCCAGCGGTTGGCGCGGCGCCGAGCCGGCGTGTCCAGGGAGGCGTGGTCGAACGCGTCGTAGAGGACCCCCGAGTAGACGCGGGAGGCGGGGAGGGACGGCGCCGAGTCCAGCACGGTGTTGCGGGCGATCTCGGCGGTGAGGTTGGGGCTCACGCCGAGCACGTCCGCGGCCTCCGGATGGGCACTGACCTTGGCCACGGCATCGATCACCGCGCGCCGGGTCTCGGTCAGCTCGGGGAAGCTCAGGGTCTCGAGGGCGACCGCACGGCCACGGGACCGGCCCGTCTTCGACTCCGACGGGGGAAGCAGGATCAGCACGGGGCAAGCCTAGGTCCGTGCTCCAACAGGTGCCGCGCCGGTGTGCTGGCTAGGTTGGGCACCATGCCGATGCGACGAATCCAGGTCGAGAAGCCGGTGGCCGAAGAGGCCGTCGCCCAGTCCGCCGAGCTGCAGGCGAGGTTCGACGCGGTGCGCGCCGAGAACGGCGTGCCGACCGCCTTTCCCCCTGAGGTCGAGGCAGAGGCGGAGCAGGTGGCGCAGTCCCCGGACCTCCCCTCGCGTGACGAGACCGCGATCGCCTTCCTCACCATCGACCCGCCCGGCTCCATGGACCTCGACCAGGCGCTGCACATCGAGCGCGACGGCCAGGGGTACCGCGTGCGGTACGCGATCGCGGACGTCCCAGCCTTCGTCCGTGCAGGAGGTGCCATCGACGCCGAGACCCGTCGTCGGGGCCAGACCATCTACGCCCCCGACCACCGCACGCCGCTGCACCCGCCGGTGGTCAGCGAGGGTGCGGCGAGCCTGCTTCCTGACCAGGTGCGCCCCGCGTTCGTCTGGGACCTGCGACTCGCTTCGGACGGCTCCACCACGTCGACGGAGCTGTACCGGGCCATGGTCCGCAGCACCGACCGCTTCGACTACGACCAGGTGCAGAATGCGGTCGATGCCGGCGGTGCCGACGAGCGGCTCGAGCTGCTCGAGGAGGTCGGCACGCGACGCATCGAGCTCGAGCGCCGGCGCGGGGGAGCGAGCCTGCCCATGCCCGAGCAGGAGGTGACCGAGGACGAGAACGGTCACTACCGCCTGCACTTCCGTCCCCCTGTGGCTGCCGAGGACTGGAACGCGCAGATCTCGCTCATGACCGGTATGGCGGCCGCCGACCTGATGCTCGGCGCGAAGGTCGGGATCCTGCGCACCATGCCGGCCCCGGACGCCGACGCGGTCAGCCGTTTCCGACGCGCGTCGCGCGCGCTCGGGGTGGAGTGGCGCAAGGACGTGCCGTACGGCGAGTTCCTGCGGACCCTCGACCGCACCGACCCCAAGCACCTCGCCCTGATCCACGAGGCGACCTCGTTGTTCCGCGGAGCCGGCTACACGCCGTTCGACGGCACGGTCCCGGACGACCCGCAGCACGCCGCGGTGGCCGCGAGCTACGCCCACGTCACCGCGCCGCTGCGCCGTCTGGTCGACCGGTTCGGCCTGGCCATCTGCGAGGCGATCAGCGCCGGCACCGAGGTGCCGCAGTGGGCGCGCGAGGCGTTGCCTTCGCTGCCCGAGGTGATGGCTGCCTCGGACAAGGTCGCCAGCGCGGTCGAGCGGGGGTGCGCCGACGCCGTCGAGGCGGCAGCCCTCGAGGACCGGGTCGGTGAGGTGTTCGACGCGATGGTCGTGGACCAGCGGGAGAAGGGGCGTGCCGTGGTTCAGCTCGACGAACCCGCGGTCCTCGCGAACGCCACGGGCGACCACGACCTCGGCACACGGGTGAAGGTGAAGCTCACCGAGGCGAGCATCAGCACGAGCACCGTGAGGTTCGAGATCGTCGACTGACCCGGCCAGCTGGTCGGCCCGAACCACGCAGCCACGCTGCTGTCGCCGCCGGAGTCTGCCGAGGCACCCGGGGGCGGCCCGCACGGGTCGGGCGTGGGCACGGCGGACGTCGTGCTGCTGGTGCCCGTCGCAGTGGCGGTCGTGGGGCCGGTCGTCGTCGTGGGTGAGGTGGTGGCTGAGGTGGTCGTCGACGGCGTGGCCGGCGAGGTCGTCTGGGCCGTCGCTCCGGCCGTCGCTGCGGTGGTGGTCGCGGACGTTGGCGTGGCACTCGTCGAGCTGGTGGTCGTGGCCGACGTGGTCGGGCACGCGGTGCTCGTCGACGTCGCGGACGGCGTGCTCGTGGTCGACGTCGTCGCGCCCGTGGTGGACGTCGGGGACGGGCGGGTCGTGGTGGTGGTCGTGGTGGTGGGGCCCGTCGTGGTGACCGGGCTCGAGGTCGTCGTCGTCGTCGGGGCTGGTCCCGAGGTCGTCGTTCCACTCGGGGACGTGGGGGAGGTGGTGCCCGACGTCGTGCTCGAGGACGTGGTGGTGGTCGCGGTGCTGGTCATCGTCGTCGGTGCGGGACTCGATGACGTCGGGCTGCTGGTCGTTCGCGTGGGCTCGGGCGAGCTCGACGGCTCGGCCGGCTTCGCGATGGCCCGCACCGGTGGACGCGATGGCGGACCCACCACGGGTCGCGGCGGAGCGGGGAGGGTGACGACCGACCGCGGGATGGTCCCGCCGGGGGACACGGTGCTCATGAGCCCCAGCACGTCGTCCAGGTAGACCTCGGAGTGGTTGTAGGACAGGATCGCCGACCGCAGCCCGGCCGGGGTCGACAGGTCCCGGCCACCGGCGCACAGGTAGGCGGCTGCCGAGAACGCCGCGTCCTCGACGTTCTGCGGGTCGCGGGTCCCGTCTGCGTTGCCGTCGCGGCCCCAGCGCTCCCAGGTCGACGGGATGAACTGCATCGGCCCGACGGCCCGGTCCCACGTGGCGTCCCCGTCGAGGCGTCCGCCGTCGGTGTCGGGGATCGCAGCGAAGCCCCGGCCGTCGAGCACCGGGCCGAGGACGGGCGGCACCACCCGGTGGCGGCTGTCCAGGCCGCGACCGGCGAGCGAACCGGACTCGACCTGGCCGATTGCCGCGAGCAGCTGGACGGGGAGGCGGCACGATCTCGGGGCCGATGAGACGGCTGCCCGGTAGGCGCTCCACAGCACCTGCGGGACGCTGGTGCCTCCGGCTGCACGAGCGACCTGTTGCTCGGCGAACACGGGCTGGAGGGCCGCGGCCAGGGTCGCCAGTCGGGCGGGGCCGGCCACGGCCTGGTCCACCGTGACGACCTGTGCACTGCGGTCGCCCACCACCAGGTCGCGCGGCGTCACGTCCCAGTCCGGTGGCAGGACCCTGGTCTCGGCGTCGGCCATCGAGCCCTTCGGGTCACCGGCCGCGACCGGTGGGACGGTGGGACGACCCGCTACGGCGGAAGGGTGCTGCGTGCCCCCGCCGACCAGGAGGGCAGCCCCGAACGCCACCACTGCTGCAGCCGTCACGAGCGGGCGCGCAACGGGGATGCGAACCACGCGGGCCGCACCCTGAGCGTCTGGCTCGGCCATCAGTCCTCCCCACTGGCTTGGCCGTAGAACACCTTGCACCACGACTTCGTGATCCCCGGTGATGCCGATCGTAAGCCGCCGCGTTCGCCCTGGGGAGTCTGGACCCCGACGGATCTGGGCGCGGATGTGAGGGGTGTGACGTGATGGACCGATGTGGCCCCAGTGACTGCATCCAAGGGATGGGACGGTGGCATGACCGCCTCAGCAGGTGCTTCCGTCGACGAGCAGGATGGGACACGAGCCCGTCGACGGCGGGAGCACCCGTTGCAGGCCCCAGATCCCCACCGCGGTGAAGGGTCTGCGCAGGTCGCCGTAGAAGTAGTCGCCCGGCACCTCGGCCGTCCCGCCGGCGCCCCCGACCACCTCGAGGTCGAAGGTCTCCCACGGAGCCATGCCCTGGGCTGTCATCCACGGCGAGCGTCCCACGAGCGGGTCCTGGTCCCAGCGCAGGCCGCCCAGGCTGAACACGTGGTTGTTCTCGCTCCCGGGCGCCATCAGGACGTGGACCACCTCGGGATCGCCGGCGAAGGCGGTGAGGTAGGGCACCTTGCCGGGGTTCTTGAAGCTGGTCGGTCCGTCGCCGGCAGGTGCTGCGAGGTAGTTGATGGTGGAGCGTCCGATGTTCGCGTTGGTCGGGTAGGGCATGAAGTCCTGACCGATCTGCGTGTCGTCGTCGGCCATGGTCACCGTGAAGTCGCGGTAGTCCTGAGGCGAGCCTCCGGGGACGTGGACGAGCACCTGGGCGCCGAGGTCCGCGGCCGCACCGGTCACGGGGTCGCTGAACTCCGTGCTCAGGCCGGGCACCTTGGAGGCGGGGGCGACCACGACCAACCCGTACAGGCCGTTCTTGAGTCGTCCGTTGGAGGCGAGGTCGCTCACCACCGCCGATCCCACCCGGTGCTCCGGGACGAAGTAGACATAGGACCTGGTGGCGTTGGGGGCGGTGTTCTGGTCCGTGGAGAACCCGATGTTGACTCCGCCCGAGCCGGCCTCGCGGTCCAGCTTGCCGACGCTGAAACCGACGGGTGTCGTCAGCAGGTTGGTGAGCCGCACGGTGACGCACTCGCCTGCGACCACGTGCATCACGAGGGGGACGGGAACCTTGAGGCGCGCCTTGATCGAGGCGACGTCCTCATTGGGAACGTAGGCAGTACGGCCCCCGGAGACGTTGCCCGAGCGATCCATCGCACTCAGGTTGAACTGTCGGGTGGGGGCGCCGGCCGGGCACGGGTTGCCCGGGCCGGTCGTCGGCGGGGGAGCCGCCCCTGTCGGGGTGGGCTGGACGTAGTCCGTGTCCGGGGTGTTGCCCGGCAGCGGGCGCAGCGAGCCGATCCTGCCGGGCAGGACCCGTACCAGGCCCCAGGCGCCCTGCTGGGTGCGCAGCTCGGTGCCGTTGGCATAGAGGTAGTCACCCGGTCTCAGCGCCAGGTCGGGGTCCTTGCCGCCGATGATCAGGCTGTCGCGCTCGCTGATGCCGGCGTGCACCGCGTCGAGGATCGTCGCCTTGGTCTCGCGCAGCTCCTGGGTCGTGCGGGCGCCGACGAAGTGCAGCGAGTCGGCAGTGGGGGAGACGCTGATGGAGCGGACGACGAGGGGGTCGCCGGGATACAACCGTGGCATGGGCGTCACGGGGTCGCCATACTTCCACGAGCTGAACTGGTTGGCCTTGTCGAGTCGGGAGGACAACGGATTGGCCTTGAGGTTGAGGGTGGACCAACCGGCGGCATCGTTGTCGTTGAGCGTCCACAGCACCAGCTCGCGGAAGCTGCCGTCGATGACTCCCGGGACCAGGGGGTCCGAGGTGTGGATGTCGACGATGGTGCCGGAATCGACCTCATCGCCCGTCACCGGGTCGTGGTAGGTGGAGCCGCGGGGCTCGACGACGAGCTGACCCACCAGGCCGTGTCCCCAGCCGTGGATGCCGTCGACGTGGTCGTGCCAGAAGACGTTGTCGAGATCCACGTCCGGGTACCAGCGGTACTGGATGAACTCGGTACCAGCAAACTCCGCCGCCTCGTGGTCGGCGCGTAGGGCTGTGGCCAGGGTCACGGTACCTGCTGCAACGTTGACGGATGCCACCTGGTGCACCTCGATCGAGTCGAGCCCTTCGCCGACGGCCAGCCAGGGGCGCGTCGGTTGGCCGTTGGCGTCGGTTCCGGCCAACTTGGCCACCGACGACAGGCTCAGCACGTTGTCGCCCGCTCGGGCGGTGGCGACGAGCCGGGTGTCGGTGACGGAGTAGGGGCGCACGCTGTGCTCGTAGGCGAAGCCGGCGGAGACGCCGTCCGAGCCCTGGATGTCGAACTGCACGTGGTGGATGTGCATGGACGTCTTGGAGAACTTGTCGAACGCCGAGGCGTCGGGGATCTCGTTGGTCAGGGTGATGGCCACGCAGTCGCCTGCATTGGCGCGGATCGCGAGCGGGTCGGAGCGTGCCGGATCGGCCAACGTGGCTGCCTTGTCCTTGGCCAGGACGAAGAGCTTGCCGTCAGGGTCGTTCACCGTCGGGGTGCGGGGAATGCTCTTGCCGATGGCCACGACGTTGTAGTTGCGTCGCTCCCGGTTCTGGGGACACAGCCCGTCGTCCCGTCCGGCCCATGGGTCGGCCGAGGAACCGGAGGCCTGGTTCGCGTTCGCGCCCAACCACGGGGTGCCGGAGTGTCCGTTCCCCGTGAACGGTGGTCGCTTCCCGATGTTGGTGCGCAACAACGGGTAGGCCGGTCTGCCGTTCACAGGGTTGAACAAGATCGCGGGGCGGCTCCCCACGACGCGTCCGACGTCGACCGCGAGGAGGTTCGGCTGTCCGGGGACGACCTGGACAGAGTCCGGGAACACCGTCGGATCGGCGGGTGCACCCAGGTACAGCGGGGAGTCGATCGTCCCGGCGATCTTCCAGTCCCACACGGTCGGGTCCTGTCCGCCCTTCGGTATGCCGGACGGCGGCAGCTGCGGACGCACCCAGTCGTCGAGGTTGTCCTTCGTCAGGGTCGTTCCGTTGTAGGTCCGGTCCAGCAGACCGGTCGAGTCGACAGCGACGGGCGGCGAAGGACGGTCTCCGATCGGCACGAGATCAGGCTGGAGGGTGTCGAAGACCCGCCACAGGCCCCACATTCCCGAGGTGTAGTGCTTGGCGATGTGGCAGTGGAAGAGGAAGTCGCCGGCACTCTGCTGGACGCCGCCGGCGCCACCCTCGATCTCGAGGTTGTAGGACTCGCCCGGCCCGACCGACTGGGAGTCCAGGCGTTGCGACTGCGACCCGGTGGCGGGGTCCTTCTGCAGACCGGTCTCGGCGTAGCTCGTGGCGTCGTCGGCCACGGGATTGGCCCGCCACCGGTCGCCGCCACCGTGAAGGTGGAACACGTGGAACTTCTCGGCACCGACGTGCATGAGGCGGATCTTGGTGGGGTCGGCGAGGTAGCCGCGCATGATCGGCGTCGCCGGCTCCCCGAAGGTGTAGGAGCTGTAGGCGTGCGACTTCTCCTTGGGGAAGGCCAGCAGGCGGTTGCGGAACGGCTCGGAGCGGTAGTTGAGCGCGAAGGCACCGGGACGGTAGGAACCAGTGGTGTCGTCGACGAGGGGGATGTCGGTGCCGGTCCTGTCCTTCAGCAGCTCGTTGTCGTTGCCGATCTCATGGTGCAGCAGCGCTGCCTCACGGAACCCGCAGGTCGGCATCGTCGAGTAGCGATCGCATGCGACGTCGGTCCCGCCCGGCTTGATGATGGCCTCCCACCCCGAAAGGAGCGGCTTGCCCGGCGTGGTCGGGTCCCAGTACGTGGAGCCCTTCGGCTCGACGACGAGCGCGCCGAACAGGCCGTGGTTGACGGCGGCCCGGAATCCCGGCCCGGGGTGGACGTAGTGTCCTCCCTCTGCGCGAGCGTCGTCCGGGACGGCGAAGCGATAGGTGCGGGTCGCACCCACCGGCACCGTGGCCGTCGGGTTCCTCCCGAGGGTGTTCCCGGACGAGGCCAGCGTGAACTCGAGCCCGTCGATGTGGAAGCCGTACGCGCCGGTCGCGGACTGGTTGGTGTAGCGGACCTGGACGCAGTCACCTTCGTTGGCACGGATCACGAGTGGCTGGATGGCGTCGCCGTGGAGACCGACCGACACCTTCTGCGAGAGCGCCTGGGCCCGGACGGCCGCGACCTGGCTGGTGAGCGCGTAGATCTTGCCCTTGGGGTCGTGGTCACCGAACCGGTTGAGGGGCGTGTCGACGTCCATCGCCGTGATGTCGAAGACCTTGTCGGCCGGGCCGCCGGCGAAGCAGCTCGCCGATCCGGGAGACGGCGACGCCACCGCGGGGACAGAACTGGCTGCAGCTGTGGCCGCCGCCACGGCGATGACCGACAGCCCGGCGATCACGCGGCGGCTGCCAGCTCCCTTGCGCAGCAGCACGATCGCGATGCGCGGGATGAGTGGACCGGCCACCACGAGGATCGCCAGCGGCAGGTAGACGACGAGCAGGGACGCCGTGTCTGCAAGCAGGGCGATCACCGGCAGGGCCTCGCTGCCGGTGTCGAAGAACGTGGAGCGGATGCCGTGGCCGGCAGCTCCGGCTGGGGCTGCGGTCATCGCGACCTGGAGGGTGGCCACCACGGCCGCCTCCCCGGACTGGGCGCCGCGGCGGTTGCGGGCGAGCACGGTCGGGACGGCCAGAAGGAGCAGGGGAAGGAGGAAACCGGTCACAGGGAGGCCGTCGAGGAGAACATCCAGGTGGGGCCGACCTGCTGGCACACCCGGCCCCTCTACCTGCTCGAGCCACCCCAGCCACAGCGCTCCGACCACGGCGAAGGAGCAGGCGACCAGGACATCCCTGACGACACGCGGCACCAGGTCTGGGGCTCGACGTCCGGTCTGGGTCCCTGAGCGGGTCCGTGCGCGGGTCTGCCCGTCGAGCTGTGCTCGGGTGGCGGGGTGAGTCATGGCGTGACCTGCCTCGTGACTGTGGTGCTGGGGAGCGGTATGGCGGTGGTGGAGGGTGGACCCGATGTTCCGTGGCCGTGCTCCGCCGCGGTGCCGGCGACGTCCACCCGCAGCAGCGGCACGGGGTCCTGGCCGGGAGCGGTGAGGCGCAGCTGGGCGCCGTTGCGCGGCACGACGTACGAGAGCGCGCCCTCCAGGTGTCCACCACGACGCAACGTGCCCCGCTCCATCGACCCGGGGACCGGATCGATGGGCACGGTGCCCGCAAGGGCGCGCAGGACCGAGGTGTCGAAGCGGGAGTCCTTGTCGGCGCCCACGTCGAGGGTGACCCGGACGAGGGCCTGGTCGGTGGTGACGAGGCTGTTCACGCCGTGCGACATCCCGCCCAGGTCGGCGTCACTGAGTCCGCTCACCTGCTCGGCGTGCAGGACGCGGTACTGGATCCCGTTGACCTTCAACGTCATCGCGTCATCGGTACCCCAGAGCACGGCTGCGGCGTGGCGGACGCCGATGGCGGTCGTCGACAGGACGAGCAGCGCCACCACGGCCACCCGCCACAACCCTGACGAAGTCACACGGGACATGGATCGATGGTCGCGCTGCGACCTTGGGCAAATCTTTGGGCTCGTCCTCCCGACGGAGTTGTTCGTCGGGAGCGCGCCGTTAGGCTCCGAGCGTGCCCTTCCGCCGCGGGCTCCGTGGTCGTGGCGCAACCGCCCTTGCGGTCGCGCTGTGCTGCTGCGCCCTGACCTGGTTCACCGCCACGGCTGCGCAGGCGCACGCCAGCCTGGTCCGCAGCTCGCCCGCGGCAGGGGCTGTGGTCCCCCGCGCCCCCGAAGCGGTGACGCTGACGTTCGGGGAACAGGTCCTGGCTGCCGATGCCGGGGTGCGGGTCTACGACGACCGGTTCGCCGAGCTCGACGTGGGGCCGGCGGCCGCAGCACCGAGTGATCCCCTGACCATCGTCGTGGCCTTGCCGCGGGGGCTGGCGACCGGCACCTACACCGTGGCCTGGCGGGTCAGCTCCCGCGACACCCATCCGGTTGCTGGGTCCTTCCAGTTCTCCGTCGGCAGCACCAGCCGGGTCGTCGGAACGTTGCCTGAGACAGGGCGCAACGAAGCCGTGGGTACGTTCCTCGGGGTGCTGCGGTGGGTCGGCTTCGTCGGTGCCGCCCTGGGGCCCGGCGCCGTCGTGGCCGCCCTGCTGGTGTGGCCGGCCGGACTCGGCACCCGACCGCTGCGCAGGGTGGTCGGCGCAGGGCTCGCGCTGCTCGTCGTGAGCACGGCGGGAGGGATGTTGCTGCAGGGCGTCTACGCCAGCGGGCAGCCCCTGGCGTCCCTCTGGCGGGCGCCCGAGACCCTCGACAGCCACTCGGAGCGGTTCGACCGGGTGTATGCCGTCCGGAGCTACCTGCTCGTCGCAGCCACGGTCGGGGTGGTCGCCCTGCTCGGGCTTCCCGCCGAGGCGCGCGACCGGTGGCGGCGGGCGTGGGTGGTCGTGGCAGCGGTGGCCGCACTGGCGCTGCTGGCGACGTGGCCCCTCGTCGGGCACTCGGCCGTGCCGCCGGGGGCTCAGGTGGCGGTCGTCGTCAACCTGGTCCACCTCGCGGCCATGGTGCTCTGGCTCGGTGGCCTGGCCGTGGTCCTCGTCGGTGTGGCCGTCGACCGGGACGTGGTGGTCGCCGATGGGCTGCGCCGGTTCTCCCTGGTGGCGCTCGGGAGCGTCACCGTCCTCGTGGCGTCGGGTGTGGTGCTTGCCTGGCGCGAGGTCGGCACCGTGGGCGCGCTCGGCGGCACGACCTTCGGACGGGTCCTGCTGGCCAAGACGGCAGCCGTGGTGGTGCTGCTGGGCGTGGCGGACCTCGCCCGCCGGTGGGTAGCGCGAAACGCGACCGGTGATGAGGTGGAACCCGTTGGCACGACTCATGATCGTGGCTTCTCACGCTTTCGCACCGGGCTGGTGGGAGAGGTCGCGCTGGCCGCGGTGATCCTCGGCCTCACCGCGGCACTGGTCTCCGTGGTGCCCGGCCGCCAGGCGCCCGAGGGGGCGCCCGGGTCGTCCGCCCCGGCAGGCACGTCGGTCGGGCCCGTCACGCCCACCGGTCGCTGACCACACCGGTCGGTAGGGGACGGTGCCGTTGGGCCACGCGGCATACCGAACTGATCACCAGTCGCGACGTCGAGCGTGGCCGGTGCGGCCGCGGCGCGTCGGCGGCGCGGCACACCTCGGCCATCCCACAGGCTGGTGCAGCGCGCACGTGCAGCTGCCCGGCACCTCGTCCAAGGTGCCGGGCAGCTGCGGGTGGGGCGGTGCCCCGGACTGTGTGAGGGGGTGGTCCGGGGCCCGCGGTCGTGGGGGTCGTGCTCCGGACGGTGCCGGACGGTGCCGGTACCGGGGGATCCCTCGTCCCCCGGACCGACGGCCGTCAGCTCATCGAGCCACCACCGTGTTGGACTTGGCCGAGGCGGGGCTGTCACCCAGGGCGTTGATGGCGACCACCTCGAACTGGTAGTTGCCCGCCGTCAGGGCGATGGTGCGCGGCGTCACCGTGCCGTTGAAGGTCGTCTGGCTGAAGAACGACGTGCTGCCATCGGCCGCGACTCGGTAGGCCAGGACCCGGTAGTTCGTGATGATCGAACCACCGTTGCTGGCCGGAGCCGTCCAGACGGCTTGGGCGTTGATCGCGCCGCCGGTGGCACCCGAGAGGGCGGTGCCGATGGTCGGAGCGCCGGGCACGGTGGCCGGGGTCACCGTGTTGGAGGCCGTGGACAGCGCACTCGTGCCGTTGGCGTTCACCGCCTGGACTCGGAAGTTGTACGCCGTGCCGTTGGTGAGTCCGGTGATGACCGTGGAGGGCGTGCTGCCACTGATCGGTTCCGTCCTGACCACCGTGGTCCCGGTCCGGACGGTGACGATCCAGCCTGTGACGGGTGAGCCGCCATCGCTGCCAGGCGTCCAGCTCACGCTGGCCGTGGTGTTGCCCCTGACTGCGACCACGCCCGTCGGTGCGCTCGGGATGCCCACGGGGGTGACCGCGTTGGACGCGGCCGAGAGCGGACCTGACCCGAAGAGGTTGTTGGCACGCACCTGGAAGGTGTAGCTGCGTCCCGTGACGAGTCCGGTGACCGTGCGGCTGGTGGCCGTACGAGCAATCCCGGTGACGGTCTGGGTGATGGCTCCGCCAGAGCTGACGACGATGTCGTAGCTCGTGATCGGCGAGGTCCCGGCCGGCAGGACCGGAGCGGTCCAGGTCACGGTCGCCGAACCCGTGATGCTGGCGCTGGGCGTCGTCGTGGCGGCGACGTTGGTCGGCGCCGGCGGCGGGGTGAGCAGCAGCACCTGGTCGGTGAACTGCACCCGCTCGATGCCCCGGAGGGTGTCGACACCGTCGGAGACCTTCTGCGTTGCCCGGTTGACGGCCCCGGTCTGGGTGACCGTGAAGCTGCCGTTGGCGTTGCGGACGATTGTGAAGGAGGAACGCGGGGCCAAGAACACCGCCGTGTCGACACCGGTATCACCCGCGGGTGCACCCACGATCTCGCGCACCGCCACCAGCTGGCCCGGGTCGAGCGTCCCGTCGAAGATCGCCTGCTGCAGCGTCTTGGGGTTGCCCGCCTGGTAGGTGCCCTCCATCAGGGTGGCGGAGCCGATCTCGGCGCCGGTCCCGTCCGGGTTGGTGCGGACGCTGATCCGCACCTGGAGGGAGCGGTCACCGTCGATGATGTCGTTGGCGCCACGTCCCGTGATCGTGTCGCTCCCGCCACCGCCGAGCAGGATGTTGCCGTCGCCCCAGATGGGTCCGGAGAGCGGGCAGGTGCCCGCGGCCGACGCCGCGACGACCGGTGCGAGGTCGCCGGTGAGCGGTTGCGGCACGATGGCTGCGAGCCCACTGATGCGGTTGACGCCCGCCTGATCTAGGACGTTGCAGCCGGCGAACCCGGCACCACCGAGGACTGCCGGCACGTCGTCGGTGCCACGGATGACGTCGTCCCGGCTCGAGCCCGAGTCGGCCTCGACCTCCTGCCAGCGGTCGCGGTTGACGACCACCTGGATCGGCAGCGGCCCGAGGTTGTTGTTGATCGCCATGTCGTCGTCCGCGGCGACGGTGTTGTACTGGTGGATCGCCCAGTCGAAGCCAGCGGCTCCGGCGTTGCGGTCGACGAACGAGTTCTGGCTCATGATGTCGTCGCCGCCCTCGGCGTCGTAGTCGTTCTCACCGACCTGGCCGACGAAGACGTCGTGACCGGGACTGGTCTCGGCAGGGTCGTCGAAGAACGGAGCGGCGTGGTCGCCGATGAGCAGGTCCTGGCCCGCGCCGCCCTGGAGCCAGTCGTCGCCACCGTCGCCGAAGGCCGTGTCGGTGCCCGCGCCCGCGATGACGAAGTCGTCATCCGGCCCGGCGAACTCCTCGTTGTCGTTGGCACCGCCGTTGAGGAAGTCCTTGCCGTCTCCGCCCATCATGATGTCGATGCCGTTGCCGGCGTCCATGGCGTCGTTGCCGGGACCGCCCTTGAGGACGTCCGCCCCACCGGTGTCGGTGATGCGGTCGGATCCGTCGCCGCCGATGGTGACGTCGTCACCGGAGTTGCCGTCCAGCCAGTCGTCACCGTCGTTGCCCAGGATGGTGTCGTTGTCGATGCCACCCTTGACCCGGTTGGACGTGGTGTCGCCGTTGTAGACGGACTGCCCGTTGATGCCGGCCGGGTCGATCGAGTTGACGAGCTTGTAGGTGATCTGGCCGTTGGCCGATCGGGTGAGCAGTGCGGTCTCGTCACAGTCCGTGGTCGGGTCGTCGGCGACGGTGGCGCCGAACTGCGTGAACCCGGCTGCGGTGTTGGCGAGGTTGCCCATCTGGAACTTGCAGTCCGCCGTGGCGAACGCGTCCTGCTTGAGCGTGTGCGTGTTGTCGGTGTTGCGCATGACCATCTCAGCGAAGCTGTTGCTCTCCAACTGGGTGCGCAGGTTCATGCCGGGGGTCCGGGCCAGGTAGTAGAACCGGTCCCCGTTCTGCAGGTTGGTCAGCGACGTCTCGAACACGTAGTTGAACGTCTTGCCGAGAAGGCCTCCGTTGATGTCGGTGGCCTCGGCGAGGCCACCCACCCAGAGGTCGACCTTGTTCAGCCCGGTCTCCTGGTTGGCCCAGTCGCCGCTGCCGTTGATGAAGTCCATCTCGTCCTGGGTCGGGCTGATGCCCAGGCCCGGGTCGATGATCTTCTGGGCGGCTGCGCGCTTGTCGACGTAGGTCGTGGCATTGACGATCGTCGGGTACGTCCCATAGGCGGCCACGAAGTTCACGAGGGACTCCGGGTGCTTCAGGTTGTTGCCGAAGTCGGCCCAGCTCGTGTAGGGCGCGAGCTGTCCGTCGTTGGTCACCGCGTTGATCTTGCGACGCAGGTCGTTGAGGGATGGAATGCCCTCGGAACGGGCCCGGGTCATGTTCAGGGTCGGGAGGTCGAGCGGCAACCCCAGCAGGTTGTTGCGCAGGGTCTCCGTGACGAACTCGTCGATCTCCTGCCCGACCTGGTCGGACATGCCCATCATGATGCCGCCAGCGGCCGCCTCAGAGCTGATGGTGTTGTGGTTCTGGTCCCGGTTGAACTCCGGGGGGTTGAGGAACCCGTCGAGCAGCTTGATGTCGTAGTGCTGCGGTGGCGAGGTCGAGCCGGCGGGGACCGGCGCGGTGCGGTCTATGGTCTCGGCCAGCATGGAGTGGCCGAAGCGGTAGACAGCGTGGGCGAACTCAGCGGGGATCGTCGGGTTCACGTCGCTGTGGTAGACGTGGAACGGGTCGATCGCCGGCTGCACCTTGCGGGCGAACTCCTCGAACACCAGGTGCTGGTACTCCATCTCGGTGACGAAGCGTGCCGCCTGGAAGAGGCGCTGCCCGTAGTTCCACCCGGCCGGGCCGCTCGTGCGCCGCCACTGGTCGAGGACGGACTGCGGCACCTTCGTGGTCAGGGTGGTGTTGATGTCCCCCACGAGCCGGTCGTGCTCGGAGTGGAAGATCTGGTGCACGGCCGACAGCGCGATGTTCTCGTTGACTCGCCCGTCTCCCGCGGTGAAGTGGGAGTCGAGCAGCTCGTCGTCGTAGGTGTTGGGGGCCTGCCCGTCGAGCTGGGTCCCTGCCGTGGCGTCGCTGTCGGGGTCCTTGCAGCCCGCCGGGCTGTTGGTCCCGGGGACGTCGCAAGGGCCGACCGAACCCGGATCGGCGTCGTGGGCGATGTCGGTGAGGAACGGCGTGTGGAAGTGCAGCACGTTGGCCGGGGGGGCGACGGGAGCAGCCAGGTCACCTTCGACGGTTCCTGTCGCGGTGACCCACATCGGGAGGCCTCGGTCCGGACCGGGCTTGAAGTTTCCGTAGGGGTCCGTCGCAATCATCGGGATGTCCGCGACATCAGTGTCGCGGAGCCGCAGGCCCAGAACACGAGCCGCTTGGTCCTTGGTGGTCGCCCAGGTGGACATGCCGCCCTTGCGCAGATCGTCGGTGGCCAGCCCGTTGGCGATGCTGGGACCGCCGAGCAGGCGACCTGTGTCCTTCGGGTGGTTGGCGGCGTCGAGCTCGTACTCGCGCAGGAACGCCTGATGGGAGCCGTGCGAGGTGTATGTCTGGCTCTGGTCCACGAGCGGGGTGTCGGTGTTGTCCGCATCCTGCACGTCGTCGGCGGTGCCGAGGACCCCGTCGTCGCCTACCTGGTTCTGACCGCGGGTGAGGACCATGAACCGAAGATTCGGGTCGAGGTCGTCGGAGGTGCCGAGAACGCCGTCCTTGCCCAGGACGAGCGGGTCGTCGTCGTGCAGCGGCACGAAGACGGTGCCACCGCCCTTGACGGTCTGGTCGACGCCGTGGTCGAAGAACTGGCCGAAGATGGTGAAGAGGCCGTTGGAGGGCGGGGACAGCCCTACGTCGGTCGTGATGTTCGGGATGGACAGGGTCTCGCCGGACGGCGTGCACCCGTCGGGGTTGCCGTTCGGGTCCGTTGCGCTGGGGTCTCCCCCCGGTCCGCAGGGCACCACGCCCTTGTTTCCCTGGCTTCGCACCGGGTTGCCGGCGGCCGCCACGGCGGCCGGGTTCTTCGCCGTCTGGTCGACGATGAGGTTGCTGATCGTCCGCGGCTGGCTGTCGAAGACCATGTTGCCGAGGGTCTTGGACTGGTAGGTCGTGGGGGACCCGGCTCCGGGGAAGGGCGCCGGCACGTTCTCCGCGTTCTTGAAGTCCGCGGTGGCCATGCGCTCGAACGGCACGTCGGCGGCGGCGAACTTCTCGCGGCCGGGAACCAGGTTGTTGCACTCGCCGCCCACGGTGCGCAGGCCGTAGGACGTGAGCACGTCCGGCACCTGCTCGGTGTCCGGGATGCCGTCGCCGACCTGGTTGAGCAGCCCCTTGCAGGGCTCGGCAGGGGTCGCCGTCGCGGCGTGGCGCTCGGCGATGTTGATCTGCTTCAGGATGAACGAGAGGTCACCCGTGGTGATGGTGAAACCTGCTCCGACCGGCGCGACGGCGGCACTGGCTGCCATCGACGGCTGGAGCAGCAGTGCGGCGACGACGGCACCGACGGACCCGATAACCGTCATACGGGCTGGTCGTCGTAGGGTCCTGCTGCGTCGGCGGCCACTCGGGCCGGAGCGACCTGCCCCGGAGACCTGGAGCTCGCGAGCTACACGCTCGAACCGTGCGTGGGAAAGGGCCATGACACACCTGCCTCGTGAGGGAATGACAGGCCCACGGTGAAGGCACGACCTTGGGAAAATCTTTCGGGCGCGCGGCTCGGCTCAGCGGGGGAGTATGGCGCGCACCGTGGTGCCGTGCGGTCGGCGCGGTATGACGTCCACGGTGCCCCCCGCTTCGGAGATCGTCTCGCGCACGATGTCGAGGCCCACGTGTCCGGCGGTCCGGTGTGGACCACCAGGGTCGGTGCCGCGGCCGTTGTCCGAGACCCGCAGCTCGACCGAGTCGGAAGTGATGACGAGATCGACGTCCACCGTGCTCGCCTCGGCGTGCTTGGAGACGTTGACCATCGCCTCCCTGGTGACGCGGTGAACCAGTCCCGCAGTCACCGGGTCGACGCCGGGGTCGGGGTCGAGCTCGAGGTTGACGCGCAGTCCCTGCTGCACGAGAACGGCGGCTAGCTCGCGGATGGAGGCGTCGAGCCCGCCGTCGTGGGTCGTGACGGGGAAGAGGTTGGCGACGATGTCGCGCAGCAGCTGGACGTCCCGGCGCAGGATCTGAGCCGTCCGTTCCACGGTGTGGGCCACATCCCGGTCGATGGTCTGCTGACCGGTCCGGCTCGTCGCGGTGCGACCGGACCTGCCGACCGACTCGAGCGTGACAGCGACACCCGAGAGGTCCTGGATGACGTCGTCGTGCAGGTCCTGGGCCAGTCGATGTCGTTCGAGCTCGACGGCCTTGACCGTCTGTGCGAGCATCCGCAACCGTGACCGGCGGATGCTGGTGACCCGTCGGGCGAGGCCGATGGCCAGCGGCAACTGGGACAGGGCGAGGGTGCCCAGGGCGAGCATCCCGACGGGGACCATCTGGGAGACCAGCTGGTTGCGTTCGCGCTCGACCCTGACGAGGGGGAAGTACATCTCGTAGACGACGTCGATGCCGTTCGTCGAGACGGGCAGCGTGTAGACCTCGACCAGCCCGCCGCTGGCTCGTTCGAAGACGTTCTCGGGCTCATCGAGGTCGGAGATGGCCGAGACGGGAGGGGCGCCGGGGACGAGTCCGGCCAGGTCGGGGTTGGACGGGTATCGTCGCCCGATGAGGGAGTGCTCGTCGGAGTAGATGATGGTGCCGTCGCGGGTCCAGATCTTGACGCGTGCAAGGGAGCCGTCACTCATCCGGCCCGTCAGTCGCCGGTCCATGGCAGCGATGGCGTCGGGATCGGCGGCGAGCAGGCCCGCGGTCACCGCGGGAGCCAGTAGTCGGCGGGCGATGCTCGCGCCGTCCTCGGCGGCACTCTGCAGCGCGTGGTGCTCGGCGATCCGGCTCAGGGCGACGAAGGTCGGCACGGATACGACGACCAGCGCCACGGCGCCGTAGAGGAGATAGCGCAGGACGGCGTGCCGGACCTCTGCGGTCTCGGACCCGGAACGCCAACGGGTCACCATCATCGATGGGCGTCGCGCGACAGCCGATCTGGTCGACCGATGGTCACCAGCCCGAGACGGGCGGCAATCACCACGGCCTCCAGCTGGCTGTGGGCATTGAGCTTGATGAGGATCGACTGCACGTAGCTGCGGCAGGTGCTCAGGGAGATGTCGAGCTCCTTGGCTATGTGCTGGACGTCCTCGCCGTCGGCCAGCAGGGCGAGGACGTCGAGCTGTCGATCGCTCAGGCGAACGGCCGGCTCACGTGGAGCAGCCGCGTCGGCGATGAGGTGGATCATCAGGTCTGGGTCCACCGCCACGTGCCCCGGTCGCGCGGTCCGGACAGCAGCGAGCATGGCGGCCAACGTCCCGTCCTTGGCGAGGAAGCCGCAGGCGCCTGCGACCAGCGCGTCGCCCGCGAACTCGGGCTTGGCGTGGGCGGTGAGGACGATGACCCGTGCGAACGGGTCCATCGCCATGATCTGGCGTGTCGCGTCGAACCCCGTGGCGTCGGGAAGCTGGACGTCCATGAGCACGAGCTCGGGTCGCAGGTCGCGGAACATCGCGACCCCGGCCGCCGCCGTGGTCGCGTGACCGACGCTCTCGAGGTCGGGCTCACGGTCCAGGGCGCCGGCCAGCAGCTCCGCGAAGGTGGTGTGGTCGTCCACGACCAGCACCCGAGTCGTCGGGTTGCGGACCATGCAGCGCTCACCCCCTCGTCGTGCGGTGCGGGTCGGCGGGGATGGGACGGCATCTGTGCATCCCGAGCGCCCGCCCCCCGATTGTCAGGCCGTTCGCGCTGCCGCGGCTCCACCATTAGGCGTGCCGCTCCCCATCATGAGCAGGCTGGTCAGCGCCCGTCGCGCCTCGTCGACGGGCACAGGCGAGCTCGGGAGTGAGGCGGTGGTCCGGGTACCGGGGCTCGTACGGTCGCTCGGTCCCGTGGCGCCGTGCAGGCTGACCACGGCGTCGAGGAGCCGGCTGAGCTCACTGTTGGCCTCGTTGGCCCCCCGCAGCATCCGGACGTACGTGTCCTGCAGCACTCGTCCGGGGGAGCAGCCGAGCTCGCGGGAGAAGACACGCCGGCAGTCGTTGTAGGCGCGCAGGCCCTCGGCGTGCAGACCGAGTCGTTCCAGGCTGGACAGGTAGGCGATCCAGGCGGCCTCGTCCAGGCAGTCGCGGCGCACGGCGAGAAGGGACCAGTGCCGGGCCAGGGAAGGAGCGATGTTCATGATCTTGACCGCCCCTTGGACCAGCTGGTTGCGCAGGAGGCCCGAGTGCAGTCTCCGAAGGTCCACGAGCCACTCGAGGTCGCCCTCCTCGGGAAGCAGCTCCGCGTCACCGAGGGCGAGCGCCTCGGCCAGCAGGGGCAGCGAGTCGTCGGGCGGAGTGCGGGGATCGGTCGCCAGCCGGACGAGGCGGCGGTACCGGTCGAGGTCGAGGTCGATGCGTGCCATGTCGACCGTGTAGCTCCCCGACACCGTGCAGATGATGTCCTCACTGCCGACAGCGGCGGCGTGCAGGTGCTTGCGCAGGACGCAGGCGTACGTCTCGAGGTTGGCCTTCGAGCCGTGCCCCCCTTCGCCCGGCCAGAGCATCGACACCAGCTTCTCCTTGGACACCGGCGACCCACCATGGGCGAGCAGGGCCTCCAGGATCAGGCGCGGCTTGGTGCCCCCCAACTGACGCGGCCCCAGCCTCACGCCGCCCACCGTCAGGCGGAAGCCGCCCAGGAAGGACACCTCCATGGTCGGAGCTGCCAGGCCTGCCCGGGATCCGAGCGCAGTGATGGTCTCGTGTGTCGTCATGGTCCCCTCCTCACCACGTCGAGGCTGCTTCATCCGAAGCCTGCGCGCACGGTGCATTTCAATCAGGGGACGACCCTCAATCCAGTGTGGCCCGAAGTGACCACGACCCATGGTCAGCCCTGACTAGTCACCGCAGGACGACGCAGGTATGCCGCCTGGCCGGCTCGGCGCCATACCTGCCCTATCCTTGGCGACGGATGAGTCGGCCAGACGGTCGCGTCGGTGGGCAACCACCGCCGAGGAACGTCCGGGCTCCACAGGGCACGGTGGTGGTTAACAGCCACCCGGGGTGACCCGCGGGACAGTGCCACAGAGAACAGACCGCCACGGTGGACCACGCAGCCCCGGTTGCGCAGGCACCGCGGTAAGGGTGAAACGGTGGTGTAAGAGACCACCAGCGGGCCAGGTGACTGGTCCGGCTAGGTAAACCCCACCCGGAGCAAGCTCAGACAGTGTGCGTCCGAGGGCTGCCCGCCCGAGCACACGGGTAGAGCGCTGGAGGCAGTCGGCAACGGCTGTCGTAGATGGATGACCGTCACCACGGCCGGGGCAACCGGGCCGTGGGACAGAACCCGGCGTATCGGCCGACTCATCCCCCGTTCCACCCCCATCGCGCAGCGCAGGAGAAGTTCGCCGCGCGTCTGGGGAGAGTAGGACGGCGGCGGAAAGTGCTAACGGAGGCTCGGCGCCGCCGAGCGATGAAGCTGCTGATCAGATCCCGTTGGGGAGGGTCTTCGCCTTGGCGCGAAGCTGCGCGCGCATCTTCTGCGCACGTTCGAGGGTCTGGATCCGACTCTTGGTCGTGCGGTGGCCTTTGTCACCCTGAACGACGGACCTGCCCTGCTCGGCTGTGGTGCTCATGTGGTCTCCACCTCTTCCCTCGCGATCACCTGGGCCACCAGCAGATCCAGCATCATGGTCTGCTGGGCTGTCTCGGCGACCTCTTCCAACGATGCTACGCCGTCCAGCAGGTCCTCGTCGGCAATCTTCTCGCGGTTGTCCCAGAGGTGTGTGTACGCCTGCCACCAACGTTCTCGGGCGTCAGCCTCGACGGCTGCTGACTGGTCGTAGCCGATCCGAGCCCGGATGCCGCGAAAGGCGAGGAGAGCCGCACCGAAGGCAGCCAGCCCGCCGAAGCCGGACGATGTGAGGAAGGCTCCGATCGCCAACCGCGCGGGCTCCCACCAACTCCAGTCCACGCACCCCTCCAAGTTCCGCGTGTGGTGCCAGAATTCATAACCACTGCTGGTGACAGGCGATGTGCGACTCGTGAGAGGTCCGGGGTCCTCCGGACACGAACGCGAGAGCGCCCCACCCTCGACGAGGGTGGGGCGCTTCGGTGTGGTGACGGATCAGGCGAGGGTGGCCGTCTCGTCGGCGATGAGCGTGCCGGCGGAGCGGACGACCTTGGGCTTGCCGGCCCAGGTGCCACCCATGCCCATGAGGCGCGACACGTATGCGGCGCCGCCGGTGACGTGGACGACCGGGACGGACTCGGACGTGGCGCTGGCGCGACAGGTCCAGGTGTTGGTGAGCAGGACGGTGCCGGCCTTGACCATGATGAGCGCGGTGTCGGTCTGGTCGGTGAAGTCCGACGGGCGGGCCATGCCGAAGTTGAGCTTGGTGTTGGTGAAGGAGACGCCGCCGCCCTTGACGACGATGAGCGCACCCATCGCCGGGTCGTTGGCGTTCTGGCCCTCGACGACGCAGTCGCTGAAGTCCAGCCCACCCTGCTGGGAGGCCGGGCCCTCGACGAGGATGGCGCGGGAGCCGCCGCGGGCGGTCAGGTAGAGGTGGCGCACGGACGTCTTCGACAGGTTGCTGAAGCGCATGAGGTACTTGCCGCCGTTCGCGCCGGGCCAGCCGTAGTTCATGTCTCCGGCGACCCAGAGGAAGTTGTCCGAACCGCGCAGGGAGAACTGCGTGTCCTGGACGGCGACGCAGGTCCACGAGCCCTTGGTGGTGACCAGCGTCATCGAGAACGGGTCGGCCGGGGTGCCCAGGACGTGCTTGAAGCCGTAGAACGACAGGGTGTCGAAGGTCGCGGCGTAGCAGGTGCCGGCCGAGTAGGGGTGGTGATAGAACTGCGTGACGGCGTTGCTCGACTTGAAGGTGATGCCGGCGATCATGACGTTGTACGTCGTGGAGGTGCCGACGAGCCAGGAGTTGCCGGCGTTGCCGCAGTTGAGGGTGACGGTGCACTGCGGGAGGCACCCGCCCATGCCGGCGATCTCGGGGTTCTGCCAGCCGACGTTCGGGCCGAGGATCCGCAGGCCGGAGAACGTGGTCCGCGTCTGGGTGAAGGTGTGGGCACGGCCCGCGAGGCGGATCGCACGGCGCGGCGAGGACACCTTGGCGACAGCCAGGGCCTGGGTGAGCTTCTCGTCATCGGTGCCGGTGAACGAGTCGAGCAGGATGTCGTCCAGGGCGGGCGCCGCGCTGGCGGGCGTCGCGCCGGTGACGGCTGCTCCGGTGGCGACGACGGCTGCGACACCGAGGGACTTGAGGACGGTGCGGCGGGCTGAGGTGCTGGTCTCAACAGACATGGGGGGATCTCCGTTGCTTCATGGTGGTCGTGGTGAGCAGGGGGGTCACCGCGACTCGCGGATCGGGGGCTCCGCGACAGGACCAATCGTGGGGACTGCGCCGTTTCGCCCACGCCGACTTGGCCAACCCTTGAAGGTCCTCTCGTCCTTTCGTCCAGCCGCTTCTCCACCAACTGGTGTGCGGAAGTCGTCACACGAACGAGGCGTGGGTCGTGCAGCGGTGCTGACGTGCCAGTCCGCTCCGTGCGATCGCACTAGACACCGTTTCAGGGCAGAAGCGAGTCGTGAACGACATTGAGGCCCAAGCCGATCCGGACGCTGCACCGAATGGTGGTCGTGGGAATCCGAGCCGACCTGACCGCCTGGAGCCTTGGCCTCGGTGCATCGCGCACCGTGCGGTACGGCGACGCCCTGCAGTTCGAGGGCGGTGACCTCGCGCCTACTGCACGGGTCCGCGTGCCCACGAGGAGAGGCCCGGTGCCCTGCGACGTCTACCGACCGCACGGCACGCCGACCGGGGTCCTCGTGCACCTGCACGGAGGAGCGTTTGTCATGCGTCACCCCGCGATGGACGACTTCTGGGCGAGGTACATGGCGGCTCGTGCAGGAGTGGTGGTCGTCAACGTCGACTACGACGTTGCCCCTCGACACCGCTACCCGGTTGCCCAGGAGCAGGCTCACGATGTGCTGGTCTGGGCTGCGGCACAGGGGGATTCGCTCAGCACCGGCGGCAGGCGAGTCGCCGTCAGCGGTCTGAGCGCCGGCGGGAACCTCGCGGCAGCGGCCTGCCTCATGGCCCGCGACGAGCGTTCGGTGCAGCCGGCCCTGCAGGTCCTCGGCGTCCCGTCGCTCGACGTCGCGGAGCCCGTCGACAGCAAGGTCGCGCGAGCACCGGGGAGCATGATCGGGCGCCAGGTGCTCGAGCTCGTCCGCGCCACCTACTTCCGTGACGCCTCGCGCCGGGAGGAGGGCTACGCCTCGCCATTGCTGGCACCGCGGCTCGACAAGTTGCCGCCGGCCTACGTCGTGACGGCTCAGCGCGACGTGCTGCGCGCAGAGGGCGATGCGTATGCAGCCCGCCTCGCGGACTCCGGGGTCGCCGTCGACCACGAGGTCGTCCCCGGCGCGGACCACTACTTCCTCGACGGTGACCCCGAGCGCGCCAGGGCGCTGCTGGAACGGATAGCAGTCCGACTCCGTGACGCGTTGGACGACACCGGTTCGCGCCACGACAGGAGCTGACCGGTCCACGTGGCCCGGTGCGGACGAGCGGCCTACGGTGGAGCCATGCGGATCACCCACCTCGGCCACGCCTGCCTCCTCGTCGAGATCGGTGGGGCGCGTCTCCTGATCGACCCGGGCACGTTCTCGCCCGAGGCTCAGCACCAGCGCGACCTCGACGCGGTCCTCGTGACCCACCAGCACCCCGACCACCTCGACGTCGACCGGCTCCCGGCGCTGCTCGAGGCGAATCCGCGCGCCCAGCTCGTGACCGACCCCGAGACCGCCGCGCAGCTCGGCGGCAAGGGCATCGACGCCGAGGCCCTGCGGGCCGGCGACGAGGTCGAGGTCGGAACCGTCACGGTCAGCGGGGTCGGGGAGATGCACGCGTTGATCCACGACGACATCCCCCGGATCCACAACACCGGGATGCGCCTCACCGCGGAGGGGGAGCCCAGCTTCTTCCACCCGGGAGACGCGGTCGACGCCGACCCGGGTGAGATCGACGTCCTGGCCTTCCCCCTCAGCGCCCCGTGGGCGCGCAGCCGTGACATGACCGGGTTCCTGCGCAGGATCGCTGCCCCCCACGCCATACCGGTCCACGACGCCCTGCTCAGCGAGGTGGGCCGAACCCTCTACCTCACGCAGGCGGGGAACCTCGGCTCGAAGGGCACCGAGATCCACGACCTGTCCGGCGGCCGCAGCCGCGAGTTCACGCGCTGACCGGTTCCGCGGATCGGCACCGATTTGGCGGTTAGGTAAGCCTCACCTACCCTCGACCTGTGCCCAAGAACTCCTCCAAGGCCAAGGCGACGACCACGGCCAAGGCGAAGAAGAAGTGCTGCAAGGACAAGCCGCGCTGCAAGCAGTGCCCGGTCGTCCTGATGCGCTTGGCCAAGATGGGCTACGCGGAGCAGGACGAGCAGAAGCCCCGCAGGTACACCGTTCAGACCGACGTCCCCAAGAAGGCCATGCTCGTCGCGCGTCAGCGCTAGCGTCGAGGGCATGTCGGACGAGCAGATCGCCCTGGGCCTGCGCGGCCTGACCAAGCGCTTCGGCGAGATGGTCGCCGTCGACCACCTCGACCTGGACGTGCCCCGCGGGTCCTTCTTCGGTCTCGTGGGCCCCAACGGCGCTGGGAAGACCACCACCTTGTCGATGGCCACCGGGCTGCTGCGCCCGGACGCCGGCACCGCGCACGTCCTGGGCGCCGACGTCTGGACCGACCCGATCGCCGCCAAGGCCCGGATCGGGGTGCTCCCCGACGGGCTCCGCCTGTTCGACCGGCTGACCGGGCGTCAGCTGGTCACCTACGCCGGGCTGCTGCGCGGCATGGACCGCGCCCTCGTCGCCGAGCGGACCGAGGAGCTCATGGTCGCCCTCGGGCTCACCGACGCCGGCGACAAGCTCGTCATCGACTACTCGGCCGGGATGACCAAGAAGATCACCTTGGCCTGCGCCCTGATCCATGCCCCGCGCCTGCTCGTCCTCGACGAGCCGTTCGAGGCGGTCGACCCCGTCTCCGCCCGGACGATCCGCGGGATCCTCGAGGACTTCGCGGCCAACGGCGGCACGGTCGTCCTGTCCAGCCACGTCATGGACCTCGTCGAGCGGATCTGCACCCACGTCGCGATCATCGCCAGCGGGCAGGTCCGGGCGATCGGGACGGTCGACGACGTCCGCGCGGGCATGAGCCTGGACGACCGGTTCCTCGACCTCGTCGGTGGTCGCACGGACGTGGAGGGGCTCGCGTGGTTGCGCACCTCCTCCGACTGAAGCTCGACCTCGTCCGGAACGGGTTCCGGCGCAGTCCGGCGGCCATCGTCGGCATGGTGCTCGGACTGCTCTACGGCGGCGCCATCGTCCTGGCAGCGCTGCTCCTGCTCGTGACCCTCCGACTCGAGGGCGACGCCGAGCTCACCAGGACCATGCTGACCGTCGGCGGGGCGGGGCTCATCGCTGGGTGGGCGCTGCTGCCGCTGGTGCTCTTCGGCATCGACCCGACCCTGGACCCGACACGCTTCGCGACGTTCGCCGTGCGGGAACGCACCCTGGCGGTCGGGCTGCTGCTCAGCGCCCTGATCGGGCTCCCCGGAATCGGCACGGTCCTCGTCGTCCTCGGCACCGTCTTCGCCTCGTCCCGCTCCGTGGTGGCGACGGTCGTGGCCCTCGTCGGAGGAGCCCTGGGGCTGGCCACCTGCCTCATCATCAGCAGGGTGGTGTCCGGAGCCGCCGCAGCCGTCCTGTCCTCACGCCGGGGCCGGGACGTCGCCGGGGTGGGGGGCCTGCTGTTCCTGCTCGCGGTGGGTCCGTCCCTCGGCTTCGTCAACGACGGGGGGCTCACGCGCGATCGCCTCGTCGCCCTCGCGGACGTCCTCGCCTGGACGCCGCTGGGGTGGGCGTGGGCCGCCTCGGGCGACGTCATGGTCGGCCACTGGGGCGCTGCCGGCATCCGGCTCCTTCTCGCCGCCATCCTCGCCCTCGTGCTGTTCGTCGCGTGGGAGCGGCTGCTCGTCTCGGTCCTGCGCAACCCGCGGGGCACGGCCAGCGACGGTGGCGGAGCGCGGCGCGGGCTCGGGCTGTTCGCGACCTTCCCGGGCACCCCGCTGGGAGCCGTCGCCGCGCGCGCCGGCACCTACTGGGTGCGTGACCCCCGGTTCAACGTCCCGGCGATCATGACCATCCTGCTCCCGGCCGGACTGCTCTTTCCCGGGCTCTCCGGCAACGGGTCCGACGTGGTGCTCGCCGTCATGCCGCTGGTCTCGGCCTACCTCATCGGCTGGGGGCAGCACAACGACGTCGGCTACGACTCGACGGCCTTCTGGCTGCACGTCGCCTCAGGGGTCGACGGGGTCGCTGACCGCGTGGGCCGGCTGTTCCCGTCGGGCCTGCTGGCCCTGGTGTGCGTCCCCGGGTACGCCCTGCTCGGCCCCCTCGTGGGCGGCTCCTGGGCGCTGTTCCCCGCAGCGCTGGGGGCGGGCGTCGCCGTCGTGCTCAACGGGTTCGCGGTGGCCTCGATCACCAGCGCGGTCAAGCAGTATGCCGTGCCGTCGCCGGGCGAGAGCCCGTTCAGCAGCCGACCGGGCTCGGTCGGGGTGACCTTCGCCGTGCAGACCGTGTGCGGTGGTGCGGTGATGGCGCTGTCCCTGCCCGAGCTGGTGCTCTTCGGCGTCGCGCTGCTCGGGTACTCCTGGGCGGCGTGGACGGTGCTCGTGCTGGGGCCGGTGCTGGGTGTGGTCGGCTTCGTCGTCGCCGTGCGGATCGGCGCGGGCCTGTTCGCCCGCCGACAGGCCGACCTGCTGCAGGACCTCGTCTCGATGCGCTGACATGGCTCGGCGCACACGTCTCGGCCGGGCCGGACTCCTCGGTGTCCTCGCCCTCGTCGTCGCCACCGGCTGCTCGTCACCCGCGGCTCCCACCCGAGGGCGGTTCCGGTTCCCGCTGGAACCACCGCGCAGCCGTCCGTGGTGCGGCTGCCGCCGGAGACCGGGGCGTTCGACTACCAGCTGGACGAGGCCTACCCGCCCGGCCCCGGGGTCTCTGTCGTCGTGCGCGACCGGTCCTCGCGCCCGCCGGCCGGCACGTACGGCGTCTGCTACGTCAATGCCTTCCAGACCCAGCCGGAGGATCGCGCGACCTGGTTGCGCGAGCGGCCCTTCCTCGTCCTGCGGGATGCCGCCGGCGCGTCCGTCGAGGACCCGGACTGGCCCGGCGAGATGCTGCTCGACCTCGGCGACCGGGACCGGCGCACCGGTGCTGCCGCAGTCGTGGTCGGTGAGCTGGATCGCTGTGTGCGCAACGGTTTCCGGGCCGTCGAGCTCGACAACCTCGACTCGTGGACCCGTTCGGGGGGCCGGATCACGAAGGCCGATGCGACGGCATACGCGGGCCTGCTGGTGGGAGCCGCGCACACGCGGGGCCTGGCGGTCGCGCAGAAGAACGCCGCGGAGCTGCTCGGCACCCCGGGGCTGCCCGCGTTCGACTTCGCGGTGACCGAGGACTGCGGTGCCTTCGACGAGTGCGAACCCTTCACCCGGGTGTATGGCGCCCGCGTGCTGGACGTGGAGTACACCGACGCCGGGTTCGACGTCGCCTGCGCCACCGGCCCACCGCTGCGCGTGGTGCGACGCGACCTGGAGCTCGCCGCCCCCGGAGCTCCCGGACACGTGCTGCGCCAGTGCCCCGGGCGCTCCTGAGGTTCGGTCGCTCCCGAGGGACGGGCCCTGAAGGACGGGCCCTGAGCAGCGGGCCGGGTTGCCGACCTACTTCTGGCGGCGGTCGTGCTCCTCCTGCGCGAGGTGGGCCGCGCCGATGATGCCGGCCTTGTTCTGGAGCGTCGCAGCGACGATCGGCGTCTTGAGCTTCAGCAGCGGCAGGAACTGCTCGGCGTCCTTGGAGACCCCGCCACCGACGACGAACAGGTCGGGCCAGAGCAGCGCCTCGACGTGGCTGTAGTAGCGCTGGAGCCGCTCGGCCCACTCGGGGTAGCTGAGGCCCTCCTTGTCCTTGATCGACGACGCGGCCCGGGACTCGGCGTCGAACCCGTCGATCTCGAGGTGGCCGAGCTCGGAGTTGGGGATGAGCTTGCCGTCGAAGATCAGGGCCGAACCGATCCCCGTGCCCAGGGTCGTCATGACCACGAGGCCCTTCTGGCCCTTGGCTGCGCCGTAGTGCAGCTCTGCGACCCCGGCGGCATCCGCGTCATTGACCAGGACGATGTCGTGGCCGAGCTTCTTCTCGAGCATCGGCTCGGCGTCGAAGTCCAGCCAGGACTTGTCGATGTTGGCGGCCGATCGCACGACCCCGTGGGTGACGACACCGGGGATGGTGACGCCGATGGGGGAGTCGCCGCGGACGTCCTCGAAGTGGTCGACGATCTGGTCGATGACGGCCGCGACGGCCTCGGGGGTCGAGGCGGCGGGCGTGTCGATCCGAAGCCGCTTCGAGGCGAAGGCCCCGGCAGCGAGGTCCACGGGGGCGCCCTTGATGCCGCTGCCCCCGACGTCGATCCCGAGGGGGAGTCCCTGCTTGGCGTTCTTGGACATGGTGTGCCGCCTCCTTGCGGTCGCCGTGCGCTGGGGTTGGCCAGTGCTACGGCAGGGTCAGGATCTCGTTGCCGCTGTCGGTGATGAGGATGGTGTGCTCGAACTGCGCCGACCGGCGGCGGTCCTTGGTGACCACGGTCCAGCCGTCGTCCCACATGTCCCACTCAGGGGTGCCGAGGTTGAGCATCGGCTCGATGGTGAAGGTCATGCCCGGCTCGATGGTCGTCGCGTACGACGGCGCCGCGTCGTAGTGCGGGATGATCAGGCCGCCGTGGAACGACGTCCCGATCCCGTGGCCGGTGAAGTCACGGACGACGCCGTACCCGAATCGTCTCGCGTAGCTCTGGATGACCCGGCCGATGATGTTGATCTCGCGACCGGGCACGGCGGCCTTGATGCCGCGCATCATCGCCTCGTGGGTGCGCTCGACGAGCAGGCGGGACTCCTCGTCGACGTCGCCGCACAGGTAGGTGGCGTCGGTGTCGCCGTGCACGCCGCCGATGAACGCGGTGATGTCGATGTTGACGATGTCGCCGTCCTCGAGGGGACGGCTGTCCGGGATGCCGTGGCAGACGACCTCGTTGACCGAGGTGCACAACGACTTCGGGAAGCCCTTGTAGCCCAGCGTCGAGGGGTAGGCGCCGTGATCCATGAGGAACTCGTGCCCGACGCGGTCGACCTCGTCGGTCGTCACCCCGGGGGCGATGACGGCGGCCGCTGCGGCCATGGCCTGCGCGGCGATCCGACCGGCGACCCGCATCTTCTCGATGGTCTCGGCGTCCTTGACGTCGCCGCCCTCCTCACGCTTCGGGGCGGGCTTGTCGACGTACTCCGGCCGCTCGATCGTCGCAGGGACGGGCCGACGCGGCGACACCTCGCCCGGGGCCACGCTTGCGTAGGTCAACGGCATACGGTGGAGTCTAGAGAGGTCCACAGATCCGTCGAGTTGGAGGCACCCCCATGGCTTACTGGTTCAACGTCGATACCCACCAGGTCGAGAGCGACGACGACAAGAGCCAGGGCGCCCAGCTCATGGGCCCCTACGACTCGCAGGAGGCTGCCGCGTCGGCCCTCGAGAGCGCGAAGAAGAACACCGAGGACTGGGACGCCGAGGACAGGGCCTGGAACGAGGGCACCGCCGACTCCTAGTCCTCGTGGCTAGTCCTCGTGGCTAGTCCTCGTGGCTAGTCGTTGAGCCGGTGGACGGAGACGGCGTACCCGCCGCCGTCCACCCACGGCGTCTTCTCCCACGTGGCGTAGCGGCGCAGGAACGACAGTCCGGCGACCTCGCACGCCCGGTCGTAGTCGACCAGGGGTGTGACGGGGCACCCGTCCGGGAGGTGGGCGGCATCGAGCCCGAAACCCGCCACGAGGAAACCGCCAGGCTGCAGGTGGGCCGCGATCCGCTGGACGGCTGCGAGCAGGGTGCCCGGCGCCAGCAGGGGCACGACGTTGCCCGCGAGGACCGCGAGCTCGAACGCCTGCGACCGCAGCTGCATCCGACTGAGGTCCTGGCGCACCCACGTCGTGGCCGGGTCGCGCTGCTCGGCAACGTCCACCATCTCGGCGTCGGCGTCCACACCGACGCAGGGGTACCCCAGGGCGGTCAGCTGGGTGGCCACCCGGCCGGTGCCGCACCCTGCGTCGAGCACCCGCACCGGCGGCGCGACGAGGGAGGCGACGAACGACGCCTCGCCGTGGATGTCGACACCGCTGGCGGCGAGGTCGTCGAAGCGCTGCTGGTAGGCGGAGGCTGCACCCGGGCCGCCGGACACCTCGGACCACCGCGTACGGGGCTCCATCTCGGTCATCGTCGTCCCTCTCGTCCGCTGCCGGTCCGCTGGAGTGCGTTCAGCCACCCCCAGCGTAGATTCGCTTGGGGCGCAGGGGAACCGGCGATCAGCCGAGTTCGCGCAGACCGGGCAGCACCCGGTCGGCGAAGGTCGTGAGGAAACGGGACTGGTCCGCGCCCGGTCCGTGGAACACGAGGTGGTTGAACCCGAGGTCGACGTAGGGCTTCACCTTGGCGACGACCTCCTCCGGGTCGTCGGTGACGATCCAGCGCGAGGCGACCTGCTCGTCCGGGAGCTCGTCGCCGAGGCGCTCCATCTCCATCGGGTCGGTGGTGCCGTGCTTCTGCTCGGCGGTGAGGGACAACGCGGCCCAGAAACGGCAGTTCGCCACGGCCTGCTCGCGGTCCGGGTCCCAGGAGAGCTTCACCTCGATCATCCGGTCGAGGTCGTCGCGGGTGCGCCCGGACTTTGCGAGGCCCTCGTCGACGGCCGGGAGTAGCTTGTCGCGGTAGAGCTCCTCGCCCTTGCCCGAGGTGCAGATGAAGCCGTCACCGGAGCGACCGGCGTACCGTGCGACCAGGGGACCGCCTGCGGCGACGTAGACCGGCACGGGCTGGTCCGGCTTGTCGTAGATCGTCGCGTCCGTGGTCCGGTAGTACTCGCCCTCGAAGGTGACCCGGTCCTCGGTCCAGAGCCTGCGCATGAGCGTGACCGCCTCGCGCAGCCGCGCGAACCGCTCCTTGAACTCGGGCCACTCGTCGACGGACCCGACGACGACCTCGTTGAGGGCCTCACCGGTCCCGATCCCGAGCATGAGGCGCCCCGGCTGCAACGAGGCGAGGGTGCCGAACGCCTGCGCCACGACGGCCGGGTTGTAGCGGAAGGTCGGCGTCATCACGGACGTGCCGAGCTGGACGCGCTCCGTGCGCTCCCCGACGGCGGCGAGCCAGGCCAGCGAGAAGGGGGCGTGGCCCCCGTGGTGGCGCCACGGCTGGAAGTGGTCGGAGACCATCACGCTGTCGAGGCCGACCTGCTCGGCCTGGACGGCGAAGTCCAGCAGGTCGCGGGGGGAGAACTGTTCGGCGGAGGCCTTGTAGCCGATGCGCAGCGTCATGACCCCACCGTATGCCGCGGGCGACCCCGGTGCTCGTGGCAGGCTCGGACGATGACCCCTTCACCGCCGGCCCTCACCGACCTCGAGCGCCGGGTCCTCGCGGCGATCGACGAGGACACCCTGCTCGCCGACCTCGCGGCCCTCGTCGCGACTGCACCCGTCGGCGGCACCACCGGGGAGGTCGCCGTGCAGCGCTGGTGTGCCGAGCGCCTGCGCGGGCTCGGCCTGGACGTGCACGAGTGGGACGTCGACCTGTCGTCGGAGCAGCAGCGACCTGACTTCCCCGGGATGGAGGTCGAGCGCGAGCGGCTGGTCGCGGTGGTTGGCACGTGGGGCGAGAGCCATGACCGCCGGCAGCCTGCGCTGGTGCTCTGCGGGCACACCGACGTCGTGCCGGTCGAGGACCGGGCCCGTTGGCGCACCGACCCGTTCGCCCTGCACCTCGCGCAGGGCACCGCCACGGGTCGGGGCGTGTGCGACATGCTCGGCGGCGTCGCGGCGGTCCTGGCCGCGGTGCGCGCGGTGACGGCCGCCGGTGCCCACGCGACCCGTCCGATGGCGGTGCACCTGGTCAGTGGCGAGGAGGACGGCGGGGTGGGCGCGTTCGCGACCCTGCGCGCCGGCCACCGTGGCGACGCATGCGTCATCGCCGAGCCCACTGGTGGCGCGGTCATCCCTGCCAACGCGGGCTCGTTGACGTTCCGGGTCGAGGTCGAGGGCCGGGCGGCGCACGGCTCGACCCGCACCCTGGGCGAGAGCGCACTGGACCACCTCGGCGTCGTCCAGGAGTGCCTGCGCGACCTGGAGTCCCGCCGCAACGCCGAGGCGCCGGATGCGTTCCGCCACCTCGACCTGGTGGCACCGATCTCGATCGGGGTCGTGCGGTCGGGGACTTGGGCCAGCACCGTCCCCGACCTCCTCGTGGCGGAGGGGAGGTATGGCGTCCTGCCGGGCGAGGGACTGGACGACGCCCGGCGGGTGTTCGAGCAGGCCGTCTCCGGGCTCGCCGGTCGTGACCGCTGGCTGGCCGAGCACCCGGTCCGGGTCAGCTGGCCCGGTGGGGCCTTCGCACCGGGGGCGCTGCCCGACGGCGACGCGCTGCTCGCGGAGACCGTGGGGGCGGTGACGGGAGCCGGCTCCCCGGCGCCCCGGGTCGAAGGGGCCCCCTACGGGTCGGACCTGCGCCACTACGCCGCCCACGGCGTGCCGACCCTGCAGTACGGGCCGGGGGAGCTGCGCCAGGCCCACGCCGTCGACGAGTCGGTCCCCGTGGCCGAGCTGGTCAGCTGTGCCCGCTCCTACGCCCTGCTCGTCCTGCGACGGTGCGTGGCACCGCCGCAGGACGAGACCTGAGGAGCTAGAAGACGATCCCGCGCGCGGCGAACCGGTCCTTGACGAGGGCGGCGGCAGCCGCTCCGTCCTTGGCCAGTGCCTCCTGATAGGTGGCCTTGGCAGCCGCCGAGAAGCTCGTCCCCGCGGCATACGAGAACTGGCTGTTGATGAGCGTGCGGTCCCAGGCGGCCGTGGTCTTGCCGAGGGCGACGTAGCCCTTGCGGATCTCCCACAGGGCCTGGCTCCAGATCTGGCCGTCGTAGTGGACCTCGCCCTTCTTGTCGGCGACCGTCAGGTTGAGGTCGAAGCGCCGGATGCAGTGCGGCGCAGCGGTGTACGAGGTCGCGTCCCAGTCCATCGGGCAGGCCTCCTCGGCCTTGACGGGCCAGCCGTACTGCTTCGCCGCAGCCAGGCCCACCGAGACGGCCAGGTAGTCGCCGAAGGACTCGCCGATCGAGCCGGCCTCCTCGCTGGTGCCGTACCCGGGGACCTGCGAGGCGTGCACGGCGTGGCCGTACTCGTGCACGATGACCTCGGCGTCCTCCGCGTCGTCCACGCCTCCCTTGCCGAGGCGGATCCGGTACGGCTTGTCGGTCTGGTACGAGTTGTCGCCGCCGTACTGGTCGATCTTCACGGCGAACGACTGCTTGACGATCCCCGGCAGGGTCGACCCGAACCCGAGCCCCTGGAGGTACTCCTGCGCCTGGTTGACCCAGAAGTAGGCCATCACCTGCTCGAACTGGTCCTGGTGGCGGGTGTAGCGGAAGGTGTTGGCCGTGCTGTACGCCGGCGTCCCCGTCGCGGACTGGACGGTGACCCACGCGCCGCGCAGGTAGCCCGAGCCGTCGAGGTTGCGCAGGGGAACCGTGGCGTAGGCGGAGGCCGGCACCGCGGCGTCCGCGTCCTTCTGGTCGGTGAGGCCCTGGTCGCCCGTGGACTGCACGGGGTTGACCATGAAGACCGAGCCGGTGCCGGTGGCGCTGTTGCTACCGGCCTTGGTGGCCTGGGCGGGGGCTGCGGCGAGGCACAGGGCGAGCGCGGTCGCGCCGACCGCGGCCAGGGATGCGGTGCGTCGGGTGTGGGTCACGAAGGTCCTCCGATGACGACGAGGGGGGTCGGCCCGGTGCGGGATGGCCCGGGTCCTCGGGGGACGTTAGCCCCGCCGACCGGCCCATGGGCTCCTACCGATGGGCGAGTTCTGCACCGGCACAACGCGACCGGCCACGCGCCCTACTCCGCGAAGGAGTGCTCGCCCGCCGGGAACGCGCCGGAGGCGACGTCCGCGGCATACGCGGCGGCGGCCCGGCCGAGCTCACCACGGAGGTCGGCGTACTTCTTGACGAACCGCGGGGCCTTGCCCCCACGCAGCCCGGCCATGTCCTGCCACACGAGGACCTGGGCGTCGCACTCCGGCCCGGCGCCGATGCCGATCGTCGGGATCGACAGCACCTCGGTCACCCGCGCGGCCAGCGGCGCCGGCACCATCTCCATGACGACGGCGAAGCAGCCGGCCTCCTGGAGCGCCAGGGCGTCCTCGACGAGCCGGTCGGCGGTGTCGCCGCGGCCCTGGACCTTGTAGCCGCCGAGGACGTGCTCGCTCTGCGGGGTGAACCCGATGTGCCCCATGACGGGGATGCCGGCGCGGACGAGCAGCTCGACCTCGGGCACCATCGGCGCACCACCCTCGAGCTTCACCGCGTGGGCCATGCCCTCCTTCATGAACCGCGTCGCCGTGGCCAGCGCCTGTTGCGGGCTGGCCTGGTACGAGCCGAAGGGCAGGTCGGCGACGACCATCGCGCGCCGGGCCGCCGAGGTCACCGCACGCACGAGCGGCACGAGGTGGTCGACGGTGACGGGAACGGTGGTCTCGAACCCGTAGACGTTGTTGCCGGCCGAGTCACCGACGAGCAGCACGGGGATCCCGGCCTCGTCGAAGATCTCCGCGGAGTACATGTCGTAGGCCGTGAGCATGGCCCACTTCTCGCCGCGCTCCTTCATGGCCTGCAGGTGCGGGATGCGCACCCGTCGCTGCGGTGCTGCCTGCACACCGGTGCCGTAGGGAGCGGTGACCTCGGGGGAGGACGTGGGGGAGGTGGGATGCTCACTCATGCCCGCATCCTATGCAGCGGCCGTGCCGGGAGCCGGGCGTCAGTCCTTGGGGACGTTGCGCTCGATCTCGGCCAGCCAGGCCGTCGCCCGCGCGTCCGAGGGCATCCGCCAGTCGCCGCGGGGCGACATGGTGCCGCCCTGGCTCACCTTGGGGCCGTTCGGCAGTGCGGACCGCTTGAACTGGTTGGCGAAGAACCGGGTCACGAAGACCTCCAGCCAGCGCCGGATCGTGGCGAGGTCGTATGCCGCGTGGCGGCTCTCGGGGTAGCCCGCCGGCCACTCGCCCGCGGTGGCGTCGTGCCAGGCGTGCCAGGCGAGGAACGCGATCCTGCTGGGCCGGTAGCCGCGGCGGACGACGTGGAAGAGGGTGAAGTCCTGGAGGGCGTAGGGACCGACCGAGTCCTCGGTGGACTGGATCTTCTGCCCTTCCTTGGTGGGGACGAGCTCGGGGCTGATCTCCTGGTCGAGGATCTCGGTGAGGGTGGTGTTGACCTCGCCCTCGAACTGCCCGCTGGAGACGACCCAGCGGATGAGGTGCTGCATCAACGTCTTCGGGACGCCGCTGTTGACGCCGTAGTGCGACATCTGGTCGCCGACGCCGTAGGTGCACCAGCCGAGGGCGAGCTCCGACAGGTCGCCGGTGCCCAGGACGATGCCGCCGCGCTGGTTGGCCGCGCGGAACAGGTAGTCGGTGCGCAGCCCGGCCTGCACGTTCTCGAAGGTGACGTCGTAGATCTCCTCGCCCCGGCCGAACGGGTGCCCGAGGTCGCGCAGCATCTGGGTCGCGGCCGGGCGGATGTCGAGCTCCTCCCACGTGGTGCCGAGCGACTCCATGAGGTGGATCGCGTTCGCCCTGGTGCCCTCGCTGGTCGCGAAGCCGGGCATGGTCAGGCAGACGATGTCGGTACGGGGGCGCTCAAGACGGTCCATCGCCTTGGCCGCGACGATCAGGGCGTGGGTGGAGTCCAGGCCGCCGCTGACGCCGATGACGATCTTCGGCTGCCAGGTGTCGGTGGTCATGGCGCGGAGCCGTTGCTCGAGACCCGACACCTGGATGTTGTAGGCCTCGTAGCAGTCCAGCGCCAGCCGCTGCGCGTCGTCGGGAACGAACGGGAAACGGTCGACCTTGCGTCGCAGGCCGATGTCGCCGCGGGGCGGGTTGAGCGTGAACTCCCTGACCCGCACAGGGTTTCCGTCGCCGGCGAGGGTCGAGGCGTGGCGGTTGTCGTCGAACGAGCCCTGCCGCATCCGCTCCTGGCGGAGCCGGTCGAGGTCGAGGTCGACCACGGTGGCCTGCGGTCCGCGGGGGAAGCGCTCGGTCTCCCCGAGGAGGTCGCCCATCTCGTAGACCATCGTCATGCCGTCCCACGAGAGATCGGTCGTGGACTCCCCGCTCGAGGCCGCGGCATACAGGTAGGCGGCGTTGCAGCGGGCGCTCGCGGACCGCGCGAGCAGGTGGCGGTCCTCGGCGCGGGAGACGGTGATGGGGGAGGCGGAGAGGTTGAGCAGGACCGTCGCGCCCTGCAGGGCGGCGCGGGCGCTGGGCGGCACCGGCACCCACATGTCCTCGCAGACCTCGGCGTGGACCGCGAGGCCGGGGAGGTCGACGGCCTCGAAGACGAGGTCGGTGCCGAACAGGATGTCGCCGTCCTCGTCGACGCCCGGCCAGTGGGGGACGTGCAGGTGCTCGTCCTGGATCTCGGCGCCCGAGGCGAACCACCGCTTCTCGTAGAACTCGCGGTAGTTGGGCAGGGCCGACTTCGGGGCGACGCCGAGCACCTCGCCGCCCTGGATCACCACGGCGCAGTTGTAGAGCCGGTTGCCGTGGCGCACGGGCGCACCCACGACGACGAGCGGACGCAGCTTCGCGGTGGCCTTCGCCAGGTCGACGATCGCGTCGTCCACCGCGTCGAGCAGGACGTCCTGGAGGAAGAGGTCGTCGATCGCGTAGCCGGACAGGCTCAGCTCGGGGAAGAGGGCGACGGCGACACCGTCGTCGTGCAGGGACCGCACCTGCTCCAGGATCGCCCGCCCGTTCGCCGCAGGGTCGGCCATCGTCACGGGGGTGGTGCAGGCCGCGACACGTGCGAAGCCCTGGTCGTACGCCGAGAAGAAGTTCACGGCGTGAGTCTAGGGACGCGGGGTGGTCCGGGTCGGTCGACCGTCGCTGTACCGCGGAAGAGTGCCGGGCGGCGCCGGGCTGGGCTTCGGGCAGGGCCCCGGCCGTGCCGTAGGCGTCGGCGACGCCACCACAGGCGTTAACTTCGCGTCAATCAGGCGAATGGGTGAATTTCTTTACCGTTCCCAGACCAAATCGGACAATCCACCTGACCCGTTCCCGTGTTTGGGTCGCAGGTGCGCGGTCCGGACCCAGGTTCGCGCGACGCAATGCCAACTTGGAGGATCTTCAGTGAAGAGACGTTATGTGAGCGTCCTCTCGGGCACGGCCGTGGCTGCGGTCGCCCTGAGTCTTGCTTCTGCCCCCGCCCAGGCGAAACCCGCCCCGGTCGTGGCACAGGAGCCCAACTACACGAACCGCCCGCACGACCTGCCCAACCCGCTCGGCGACGCCCAGCGCGACCTGCGCGAGGAGGCCGTCAAGAAGCTCATCAAGGGCGAGGCGACGACCGAGACCCGCGGCGGCGAGCGCGTCATCAAGGTCAAGGGCAGCACGAACGCCGCGGCCCGCGGCACCAAGGCCGCCAAGGACAAGTACGTGTCCTGGCCCGTGAACCGCGAGGAGGACATCTTCACCGTCCTCGCCGACTTCGGCAGCAAGACCAAGACCACCACGGGCGGCACGGCCGGTCCGGTGCACAACCAGATCCCGGCGCCGGACCGCAAGTGGGACGGCAGCTCGACGGACGACAACTCCACCTACTGGACCAAGGACTTCAACCGCCAGCACTACCTGGACATGATGTTCGGCGAGGGTGAGTCGTTCAAGGACTTCTACACCAAGCTGTCCAACGGTCGCTTCCTCGCCAAGGGTGACGTCTCGAACTGGGTCTCGGTGCCCTACAACGAGGCCGCCTACGGCAGCAACAAGCAGAGCGACGCCGCCGGCTACTGGCCGTTCATCGCCGACACCGCCACCGCTTGGTACAACGACCAGAAGGCCCAGGGCAAGACGGACGCCGAGATCAAGACGTACCTGGCGCAGTTCGACAAGATCGACCGCTACGACTTCGACGGCGACGGCAACTTCAACGAGCCCGACGGCTACATCGACCACTTCCAGGCGATCCACGCCGGTGAGGGCGAGGAAGCCGGTGGCGGCGCCCAGGGCGAGGACGCCATCTGGTCGCACCGCTGGTACGCCTACTCCAACAACCAGGGCAAGACCGGCCCGGCCGGCAACCTGCTCGGCGGTGTGCCGCTCGGCAACTCCGGCATGTGGATCGGTGACTACACCACCGAGCCCGAGAACGGTGGCCTCGGGGTGTTCGCCCACGAGTTCGGCCACGACCTCGGTCTGCCGGACCTCTACGACACCGCGGGTGGCGACAACGGCACCGGCTTCTGGACGTTGATGTCGGGTGGCTCGTGGCTGAACAAGGGCACCGACTCGATCGGCACCACCCCCGGCAACATGGGTGCGTGGGAGAAGCTCCAGCTCGGCTGGCTGGACTACCAGCAGGTCAACCACGGCTTCGACCGCGACGTCAAGATCGGCCCGGCCGACCGCGATGACGCCAAGCTGCCGCAGGCCCTGCTCGTCAACCTGCCCGACAAGACCGTGACGACCAGCTACAACAAGCCGCACAGTGGCTCGTACGAGTGGTGGGGCGGTTCGGCCGACGGCCTGAACAGCACCCTGCGTCGTTCGATCGACATGACGGGCAAGACCTCCGGGTCGGTCTCGGCGTGGATGCAGTACAACATCGAGAAGGACTACGACGCCCTCTACGCCGAGGCGTCGACCAACGGTGGAAGCACGTGGGAGCAGGTGGGTGCCCTCGTCGACGGCCCTGCCGGCAACGCCGCCCTGACGCCGTGGGCCCAGAAGACCTGGGACCTGTCCAAGTACGCGGGCAAGAAGATCGACTTCCGCTTCCGCTACGCGACTGATGGTGGTCTGCACTACGAGGGCCCGTTCCTCGACGACATCACCATCACCGCGGACGGCGCCACCGTCCTGACCGACACCGTCGAGAACGGCGACAACGGCTGGACCGCCAACGGGTTCAAGCGCATGGGTGGGTCGACCTCTGAGGTCGTGCAGCACTACTACCTCGCCGAGAACCGCGTCTACAACGGCTACGACAAGACGCTCAAGACGGGCCCGTACAACTTCGGCTGGTCCAACACCCGTCCTGACTGGGTGGAGCGCTTCCCGTACCAGAACGGTCTGCTCGTGACGTACGTCGACGGCCAGTACGGCGACAACAACACCAGCGTGCACCCCGGCCACGGCCAGGTGCTCCCGGTGGACGCCCGCTACCTGCCGGTCAAGTTCCCCGACGGCACGCTGCTCGGCAACCGCCGCCAGCCGTTCGACGCCACCTTCGGCCAGGAGAAGACCGACGCGGTCACCTTCCACCGCAACGGTGTGCCGACGACGGTCAAGTCCAGCAAGGCGATCCCGACGTTCTACGACCTCGACAAGAAGAAGTACTGGACTGCGGACAACCCGCAGAACTCGGTGCAGGTCGCAGGTTCGGGCACCAAGATCACGGTCGCCAAGACGACGAACAACGCGCAGGACATGCTGCTGAAGGTCCGCTTCGACAAGTGACCTCCGACAGTCGTCCGGCACCACCGGCCGACTGAGCAGCACCGCACGACGAGCAGGGCCCCGGGTCGTCCCCGGGGCCCTGCTCCGTCTCCCTTTCCAGCTCCCTGCTGCGTGTCCCGGGCCTCGCGCCCGCCGACGAGGTCAATAGGCTCTGCGGTGTGAACTACGACGACGTCGTCATCGGGGCCGGACACAACGGGCTCACCGCCGCTGCATACCTCGCCCGCGCGGGCCGCAAGGTCCTCGTCCTCGAGGCCGCCGACCACGTCGGCGGGGCCGCCGTCTCGGCGCAGGCGTTCCCGGGCGTGGATGCGCGGCTCTCGCGCTACTCCTACCTGGTGTCCCTGCTGCCACGGCAGATCATGACCGACCTCGACCTCGACGTCCGCCTCATCCGGCGCCGCTACTCCTCGTTCACGCCCGTGCCCTCCGACCCGACGCGCGGCCTGCTCGTCGACCACGGGGACCCGGCGGCGACAGCAGCGGGCTTCGCCGACCTCACGAGCGGCGGCCGCGAGCACGCGGCCTGGGACGACTTCTACGGTCGCGTCCAGCGGCTCGCGGAGAAGGTCTTCCCGACGGTCCTGGAGCCGCTGCGCTCCGAGGACGACCTCGCAGCGCTCGTCGGCGACGACGAGCTGTGGGAGTCGCTGGTGCGTCGCCCGCTCGGCGAGGTCCTCGAGGCGACCTTCGCCCACGACACGGTACGCGGCATCGTGGCCACCGACGCGCTGATCGGCACCTTCGCCGACCTGCGCGGCGACGACCTGCGCCAGAACGTCTGCTTCCTCTACCACCTCATCGGTGGCGGCACGGGGGACTGGGACGTCCCGGTCGGCGGCATGGGCGCAGTCACCGACGGCCTGGCCCGCGCCGCGATGGCCGCCGGTGCCGAGATCCGCACGGGCACAAGGGTCCTCGCGGTGGACCCGGACGGCGAGGTCCGCTGGGAGGGTGGCGCGGCCACCGCGTCGACGATCCATGCGGCGTGCGCCCCCACGGTCCTCAACCGCCTGCTCGAGGCCGCGGGCGCGATGCCCATCGAGACCGAGGCCGAGCCCGAGGGCGCCCAGCTCAAGGTCAACATGCTCCTGTCGCGGCTGCCCCGCCTGCGCGACGAAGCCGCCGACCCCACCGGAGCCTTCGCCGGCACCTTCCACATCAACGAGGGCTACGCCCAGCTCCAGGACTCGTATGCCGCCGCCGCAGCCGGGCGCGTGCCCCAGCTCCCGCCGTGCGAGATCTACTGCCACAGCCTCTCCGACCGTTCCATCCTCGGACCGGAGCTCGCGGCGACCGACGCCCAGACGCTGACCCTGTTCGGTCTGCACCTGCCGGCCCGCCTGTTCCGCGGCAGCCGCGAGGAGCACGACGCGGTCAAGGACCTGGCCCTGGCGCGCACCCTGGAGTCGCTGAACTCGGTGCTGGCCGAGCCCATCCAGGACGTGCTGCTGCGTGACGGGGACGGCGCCTACTGCCTCGAGGCCCGCACCCCGGTCGAGCTCGAGGCAGACCTGGGCCTGCCCGGCGGCAACATCTTCCACCGGTCTCTGCAGTGGCCGTGGGCCGAGCAGGGGTCCGAGGTGGGCACGTGGGGGGTCGAGACGAGCCACCCCAAGGTGCGGATCGCGGGAGCCGGCGCGCGCCGCGGTGGTGGCGTCAGCGGCATACCGGGGCACAACGCCGCCCAGTCGGTGCTCGCGGGCTGAGGCGGTGCTCGCGGGCTGACGCGGATGGTGCCAGCTCACGGTAGGGGGAATGGCTGGGAGCGAATCGCGTTTGGCGAGAGGGGATTTCCCCAGCAACAGACGTCCGACTGTCAGTGGTGGCCGATAGGTTTGGTCACGTGTTCGACAGTGTGAAGTCCGTGCAGGTGGCCGACCCGGCCGCTCTCGTCGGCGAGCTGTTCGCGCTGTCGGACGAGCAGATCGCGGCCCTGCCGGTCGAGCAGGCGGAGGCAGTGGTGCTGGCGTCTCAGCGGGTGGCCAGTGCGGTCGTAGCGAGGCAGCGGTCGGCGATGGAGACGGTGGCCCGGCGCTGTGACGAGCGGGTCGAGCAGGAGGCGATCGACGCCACGGCCCGGGGCCTTCGTGTCAGCCGGGTCTCTGGCCTGGCTCTGGCGGCCGGGTCACTGGCGGCGCTGTTGCACGTGTCGCCGCGGACGATGTCGTCGCGGGTCGAGCAGGCGCGTCGGGTGGTGTGCGCTCTCCCGGCGGTGCACGCCCTCGCGTGGGCGGGTGACCTCGAGCCCTACCGGGTCGACGCGGTGGCGGCGGAGTCGATGGCCGCTCCGGCGGACCGGTTGCACGAGTTCGAGGCTCGCGTCCTCGAAGGCCCTGTCACCCACCTGCCCTGCGCCGCCTTGCGGCGGCGGGCCCGGCGCGCGGCCGACCGGTGCGCCCCCGACGCGGCGGTCGACCTGGCGCACCTGTTTCGGACCCGCGCCGACGTGACCGCCCGCCCGGGGGAGTGCACCGAGATGACCCGGATCGTGGCGGACCTGCCGACGCCGGTGGCGATGCGTGTGTACGGCGCGGTCGACGCCCTGGCCGACGAGTACGCCCGTGCCAACCCAGGTCAGCGGATCGGGGCGGCCCGGGCGGAGGCGCTGGCCGACCTGGTCGAGGCGAACGCGACGATCAGCACCACCATCGAGCTCGTGGCTCCCGTCGACGCCGGGCACACCTACGGGCCGGATCTCGGCGTCTCGAGTGCCTGCCTCGGTGAGCCCGGGTGGCCCGAGGAGCCGCACCTCTCGATGGTGGACCAGACGCCCTCGCTCCACGCATCGGCTGAGTCGGACGGTGTCCATGAGGATGTCGGTGGGTGCGAGGAGCTCGACGACGGCGTACTGCACGAGCACGAGACCGATGACCGGTGGTTCGTCTCCGCGCACACCGAGGTCCCCACCGTGGGGTCGCTGCTGCCCTCCGACGTCGTCGACCTTCTCAAGGACCCCGATGTCACGATCCGGCTGTCTCGCAGCGACTCGGTCACCGGTGCGACACGGTGGCAGGACCCCACCACCTACCGACCCGGCGCCCGCACCGCCCGCGCGGTCCGGTCCCGAGACGGAACCTGCCGGTTCCCCGGCTGCGGCACACCGGCTGGACGCTGCCAGCTCGACCACGTCGTCCGACATCCCGACGGCCCGACCACCGTCACCAACCTGCAGTCACTGTGCGCGACCCACCACGGGTTCAAGCACCATGCCGGCTGGCGCGTCGACATGGACGAGCGGGGAGTCTGCACCTGGACCGCCCCCGACGGCCGCACCCACACGACGTCGCCGATGGATCGCCACGGCCGGTCGCCCTCCGTCGCCTGACGGCGCACCGATCTTTCCGGATCTGCCGATGAGCGGACGGAGAGGTGTCCGATGGCTATGGTCGTCGAATGACGAGGGCGACGACTATGCGACTGGGTCTCGGCGCTGGCTCGCTGGGCGTCATCGGAGGCGTGCTCGCGCTGCTCGGCGGGAGCCCCGAGGGCTGGATTGCTGTTGCCTGCGGAGTAGGCATGGTCGCTTTGATTCTTATCGAGGGAAGGCGCAGTCGGAGGTAGGCGGGACTTCGCGCTCTCATGCCGCGACCCGCTCGCGCCGATGCAGGACGGGCGCAGGCCCGGCCACGCGTCAGCCGGGGCGACTGATGTTAAAGAAGGCGGCGGCCAACGGCCGTCGCGCGGTAGCGTCCTACCGTGGATACCTGCTGCTTTGGACGTTCCCGCCGCTACTGAGCGGCGAGCGTCCTACTCTTGATCGCTCTACCGCTTTCAGCGCCCATGTCGACGCGTGACTCGCTGTCGACCTTCGTCCTGAAACGGAGTATTTCTATGCCCAACCAACCTCGCCGAAGCGCTTCAGCCGGTCTCATTCGGCTCTTGACGCCCGACGACCTGCAAGCAGTGGTCGACCTTTCGCTCTCTGCTTGGGAGCCCGTATTTGTTTCATTCGAGAACATCCTCGGAACTGCCATTTTCGGTCATCTCTATCGCCCCGACTGGCGAGAAGCTCAAGCGGCAGAGGTCCGGAAAAAGTGCCTCGCCGAGACTTGCGAGTCATTTGTGTTGACGACAGCAGATGGCGGTGTCGTTGGCTTCCTCGTGCTCGCGCAAGACAGCAACCAATCGCTAGGAATTATCGAGATGGTCGCCGTACACCCCACCCATCAACGTCGCGGGCACGCCAGCGCCCTGATGCGATTCGCAATCCAGCGGCTCCGTGATCGGGGATTGGCGCTCATCAACGTAGGCACCGGCGGCGATCAAGGACACGCCCCGGCGCGAGCACTCTACGAAAGCTTGGGCTTCATCGGAGTTCCGTTGGTGAACTACTACATAGCGAACGAGTAGGGCAGCAAGCACGGTTGGTCCCGCTCAACTCGCAATGTTCAGCGGGACCGACTCGGGCTGTCACCACCCACCCACGGCAGAAGTGGCACCACCCCGGGAACCGGTCTCGCGGAGGGTCACCGGCGCGTCACGAGTCATGTAGGCGGCACGCACATGCCCCCCAGCGACGCGAATGACATGCACGACTCGGCCGACGCCGAACGTCCGCTCATGCCGAAGTGTCGATCGTCCGCTCATGCCGCTCTGCGGACACAGGCGGTGCGTCTGTCTTGGTCCTCGGGTCGCGCCGGTGCGGCACCCACTGCCGCTGCAGGCTGCTTTCGAGGCGATGGGGTTCAGAGGAGAATGCAGCAATGCCACTGACCCCTGAACCGGACCTCTCGTATGGGGAATGGTTCGCCCAGGCCCAGCCGAGAAGCGAGCTGTCGTCGCGGGGACCGGCGGTCTTCGCCAGCTACGCACAACTCGTGCATCCCGTTCACGAGGGGGATGACCCACAGGACCCGGCTGCGCTGCTGTGCGTCGAAGGCGATCTGGCAGACCGCGAGCTGGAAGTGCTGGTGGACGTACTGGGTCAGCACACCACCACACCTGGCGACTGCTTCTTCGGCCTCTGGGACGGGTTCGGCGACATTCACGGCAGCCCGTCAGTGACCCTGATCAGCCTCGATGGCGAGGGCCCGCTTCCTCCTGCGCCGCCAGCATTCACGGCTGAGGTCATCCGCAGCCCACGGCTGTGTCTGCCTGGGCGTGACTACCTACTGTTCCGAGGTTCGCTCTCTGAAGCTGGGCAGTGGGGGGCCGCGGACCTGATGCCCGGCTGGCCGCGACGGATCAACAGCCCGAATCTCATGTGGCCTGCCGACCACGCCTGGTTCGTCGCTACCGAGATAGACCATCCTTGGACCGGAATCGGCGGCAGCGAAGCGCTCGTGGATGACCTGCTTGACGCCAACGACCTCCACGCCACGCGGGTCTGGCGCTAAGTCATCGGGCAGACGTCCGCTCATGCCGCAAGTTGCGCGGCGAGTAGCGGCATTTGCCGTTCTCCCGACGCGCGGGGCTGTTTTACTCCGCTTATGAGATGCGGGCGGGGGATGCTCCAGTCGTTGGCTTCGGTTGTTGTGGGCGCCACCCTGCTGAGTGCGTGTCAAGCCGCGAGCAACGATGCACGCTCCAGCTCCACGAACCCACGGTCGGCCTGGACCGTTCCGGCGGGCCGGGGCACCGAAGATGTCTTTCTCGTCGGCATGGTGCAACGCAACGGTCAACCTCATCACGACGCAACCGTCTTTGTGAGCCTGGAGGCCGACGACGACCTGCCAGTGGGTTCACTCGTGCCAACGTGGCAGTCGCCCACGGTCAGGGTCGGCACGGACGGTCGTTTCATCATTCACCTGAGTCCTTCGGACATCCCAGCGAAATTTCTGCCGCCAGACGCCGACTACCTCAACTTCGAGGTCAATGCCATCAGTGGGCTGGACGTGGCTGGCTGGAGCTCCACGGTCTATCCACTCGGGCAGCAAGGCACGTGGCGAACCTCGGGCGCTGGCACAGCAGACGCGGTGGCACAGTTCAACTTCGCCTTCGGCCGAAACCCCACCATGTCCTTCACCGACTCTGACGGACAGCGTGAGGACAGTCCATTGCCGGTGGTGCAGTTTCATCAGTAGCACTCGCTTCTTGACCGAGGCCGCAACGTCCGCTCGTGCCGCGATTGATGTGTCTCTGCCCACGCGACCGCGCGGCATACGTGGTGTCGGCGTGGCTCTGCGCTGGGGCGGGCTCAGCGGCATACCGGGGCACAACGCTGCCGCGTCGGCGCTCGCCAGCTGAACACCACGGCGGTGCGGCACGCGCCGCACCACCGTTCTAGGGCAGGATCACCCCCATGGATCGTCAGCAGGAGTTCGTCCTTCGCACCATCGAGGAGCGCGACATCCGCTTCGTGCGGCTGTGGTTCACCGACGTGCTCGGGACCCTGAAGTCCGTGGCCGTCGCGCCCGCCGAGCTCGAGGGCGCCTTCGCCGAGGGGATCGGTTTCGACGGCTCGGCGATCGAGGGCTTCGCGCGCGTCTATGAGGCCGACATGCTGGCCAAGCCCGACCCGGCGACGTTCCAGGTGCTGCCGTGGCGCGGGGAGAACCCCGGCACCGCCCGCATGTTCTGCGACATCACGCTGCCCGACGGCTCGCCGAGCTTCGCCGACCCGCGCCACGTCCTGCAGCGCGCGCTGGGCAAAGCGTCCGACCTCGGGTTCACCTTCTACACGCACCCCGAGATCGAGTTCTACCTCCTCAAGCAGGGCTTCACGCCCGGCGACAGCCCCGAACCCGTCGACCAGGCCGGTTATTTCGACCACGTGCCGCACGGCACGGGCCACGACTTCCGGCGCGCCGCGATCACCATGCTCGAGTCGATGGGCATCTCGGTGGAGTTCAGCCACCACGAGGGCGGTCCCGGCCAAAACGAGATCGACCTGCGCTACGCCGACGCCCTCTCGACGGCCGACAACATCATGACCTTCCGGACGGTCATCAAGGAGGTCGCCCTCGAGCAGGGCATCTTCGCCTCCTTCATGCCCAAGCCCTTCGCGAACCACCCCGGCTCCGGCATGCACACCCACATGTCGCTGTTCGACGGCGACAGCAACGCCTTCTACGAGGCCGGCGCTCCCTACCAGCTGAGCAAGGTGGGTCGTCAGTTCATCGCCGGGTTGCTGCGGCACGGCGCGGAGATCACCGCCGTCACCAACCAGTGGGTCAACTCCTACAAGCGGCTCTGGGGAGGCGGCGAGGCCCCCGCCCACCTGACTTGGGGCCACAACAACCGCTCGGCGATGGTCCGCGTGCCGATGTACAAGCCCACCAAGGGCCAGAGCAGCCGGGTCGAGGTGCGCACCCTCGACGCAGCCTGCAACCCCTACCTCGCGTTCGCGCTCATGCTGTCCGCCGGCCTCAAGGGCATCGAGGAGGACTACGCGCTGCCGCCGGAGACCGAGGACGACGTGTGGGGCCTGACCTCGGCCGAGCGCCAGGCGATGGGGATCGAGCCTCTGCCGACCTCGCTGCACGAGGCCATCCGCGTCATGGAGAAGAGCGACCTCGTCGCCGACACCCTCGGCGAGCACGTCTTCGACTTCTTCCTGCGCAACAAGCGCGCAGAGTGGGACGACTACCGCGGCGAGATCACCCGCTTCGAGCTCGAGCGCTACCTGCCCGGACTGTGAGGACCGCCGCCGGCCCCGCTCGACCCGCGAGGGCGTGGTCGTGATGGCGGGGCGCGCGGTCTCCCAGACCGCCACGCTGGCCCGGCTGGGCTTCGCCGACCCGCCGCGGGCCGAGCAGCTGCTGGCCGACCCGGCGCTCGCCGGGCTGGTCGACCCCTTCGACGACGTCTTCAACGACGGGCTGCCCGACGCCCTGTCGGCCGTGGCGGACCCCGACCTCGCCTTGCTCAGCCTGGTGCGGCTCATGGAGTCGCTGCGGGCCAGTGCCCCCAAGCGAAGGGATGCGGAGTCCGGCGTCGGGGCCGAGGTGAGCGGCCTCGTGGGTGCGCTGCGTCATGCCGGACCTGCGCGTGACCGGCTGCTCGCCGTCCTCGGGTCATCCACGGCGCTCGCGGGCCACCTGGTGGCGCACCCCGAGCACTGGCGCAGCGTCACCGAGGCGCAGCCGCGCACCCCGGCCCAGCGGGTCCACGACCTCGTCGACGCGGTCCGCGAGCCCGGCGAGCGGACCGGGTACGACGCGCTGCGCGTCGGCTACCGCCGCCAGCTGCTGGGTATCGCCGCGCTCGACCTCACGACGGGCGACGCCCCCGCTGCGCTGCCCGAGGCCGCGGCGGCGCTGGCCGACCTCGCCGAAGCAGCCCTGGAGGCCGCCCTCGAGATCGCCCGCCAGCACGTCGGGTCGGACGCCGACCTGTGCGACTTCGCCGTGATCGGGATGGGCAAGACCGGGGGCCGCGAGCTCAACTACGTCAGCGACGTCGACGTGATCTTCGTGGCCGAGCCCCGCGAGGGCGTCGAGGAGTCCCGTGCCATCGGGGCCGCCACCTCCCTGGCGACCCACCTCATGCGGGCCTGCTCGACCTCGACGGGCGAGGGGACCCTGTGGCCGGTGGACGCCGCGCTGCGCCCGGAGGGCAAGAACGGGCCACTCGTGCGCACCATCGACAGCCACCGCGCCTACTACGAGCGCTGGGCCAAGACCTGGGAGTTCCAGGCCCTTCTCAAGGCACGTCCGGTCGCGGGCGACCGCGCCCTCGGCGAGGCGTACCTCGACGCCGTCCGCCCCATGGTGTGGCAGGCCGCGTCGCGCGAGAACTTCGTCGAGGACGTCCAGGCCATGCGGCGCCGGGTGGAGCAGCACGTGCCGGCCGCGGAGGCCGACCGCCAGCTCAAGCTCGGGCCCGGTGGTCTGCGTGACGTCGAGTTCAGCGTCCAGCTGCTCCAGCTGGTCCACGGGCGCTCCGACGACTCCCTGCGCTCGGGCACGACCCTGGAGGCACTCGATGCCCTCGCCCGCGGCGGGTACGTCGGTCGTGACGACGCCGCCACCCTCGACGACGCCTACCGGCTGCTGCGCACCCTGGAGCACCGGATCCAGCTGTTCCGCCTGCGCCGCACGCACCTCATGCCTACGGGGGAGTCCGACCTGCGCCGGCTCGGCCGGGCCCTCGGGCACCGCTCCGACCCCGCCAAGGCCGTCGTCACCCAGTGGCAGCAGCAGGCCCGTGAGGTCCGCCGCATCCACGAACGGCTCTTCTACCGCCCTCTGCTCGCCGCGGTTGCCAAGCTGAGCAGCTCCGAGGCGCGGCTGGGCCCGGAGGCGGCGCGCGAGCGCCTCGCCGCGCTGGGCTTCCGCGACCCCGCCGGCGCCATACGGCACCTCGAGGCCCTCACCTCCGGGGTAAGCCGGAGGGCCGCCATCCAACGGACGCTCCTGCCGGTGATGCTCGCGTGGTTCGCCGACGAGGCGGACCCCGACGGCGGCCTGCTCGCCTTCCGCAAGGTGAGCGAGGAGCTCGGCTCCACGCACTGGTACCTGCGGCTGCTGCGCGACGAGGGCACGGCCGCCGAGCGACTCGCCCACGTCCTGGGGCGCAGCCGGTATGCCGCGGACCTCCTCGTGGGCGCCCCGGAGTCCGTGGCGATCCTCGGCGACCCCGGCGGGCTCACGCCGCTGCCGCGCGCCGACCTCGTCAAGCGGATGACCGCCGCGGCCGGCCGCCAGGAGGACCCGGACCGAGCGGTCCGCGCGGCCCGCAGCCTGCGCCGCCAGGAGCTCTTCCGGATCGCCGTCGCCGACCTGACCGGACAGCTCGACCTGCGTCAGGTCGGGATGGCGCTCACCGACCTCGTCGCCGCCCTGCTCGAGGCCGCGCTGTCCGTCGCGGTCCGGGTCGTCGCGGAGAAGCACGGTCCGCCGGCCACGCGCCTGCTCATCGTCGGGATGGGCCGCCTCGGTGGGGGTGAGGTGGGCTACGGCTCGGACGCCGACGTGATCTTCGTGCACGAGCCGGTCGAGGGCGCCCAGGACTCCGACGCCCAGGACCAGGCCCTCGCGACCGTCCAGGAGCTGCGGCGCCTGCTCGGCGGGGCGGGTCCCGACACCGGGCTCGGCCTCGACGCCGACCTGCGCCCCGAGGGCAAGAGCGGCCCGCTGGTGCGCAGCCTCGAGAGCTACCGCGCCTACTACCGGCGCTGGTCGCTCACGTGGGAGAGCCAGGCGCTTCTGCGGGCCACGCCCATCGCCGGGGACGTCGAGCTGGGGGAGCGGTTCGTCGAGCTGATCGACCCGCTGCGCTGGCCCGACGCCGGGCTCACCCCTGACCAGGTGCGGGAGATCCGCAGGCTCAAGGCGCGCATGGAGGCCGAGCGGCTGCCCCGGGGCGCCGACCCCAAGAGCCACTTCAAGCTCGGACGCGGCGGGCTGACCGACGTGGAGTGGACGATCCAGCTGCTGCAGATGGAGCACGCGCACGAGGTCCCGGGCCTGCGGACCACGAGCACGCTGCCCGCGCTGGAGGCGGCCCGGGAGGCGGACCTGCTCAGCGCCGAGCACGCCGCGGCGCTCGAGGAGTCGTGGACGCTGGCCTCGCGCCTGCGCAACGCCGCCGTGCTCTACCGCGGTCGTCCGGTCGACAGCGTCCCTTCGGACCTGCGTGTCGCCGACGGCGTGAGCCGGATCCTCGGCGGCGAACCGGGCTCCGGCGCAGAGCTGGCCGGCCGGTACCGCCGGGCCGCACGACATGCACGGACCGTCACCGAGTTCAACTTTTACGGTTCGCGGTAGCGAGGTACGGTCGGCGCATGGTCAGGGGCAGGGACGGTGCCGTCGGGGTGCCCTCGTACACCGAGGTGCTTCGCACCCCGGTGTTCCTGCCCGTCTTCATGGCCTCGACGTTGTCGACGTGGGGTGACTACATCGCCCGCATCACCATCGCGTCGGTGGTGTTCGCGTGGACCGGGTCCGCGCTGGCGACGGCGGCGACGTTCGCCGTGTCGCTCGTCCCGAGCATCCTCGGACGGGCCCTGCTCTCGCCCCTGTGCGACCGCTGGCCGCCACGCACCGTGATGGTGGGCACGCACCTGCTGCGGGCGCTGCTCGTGGTGGCGCTCATCGCCACGGTCGCGACGACGCAGTCCCTCGTGCTCGTGCTGTCCATCGTCTTCGTCCTGGAGTTCATCGGCGGCCCGGCCATCACGGCCGGCCAGGTGCTGCTCACCGACATCTTCCCGGACCGCCGGCTCTACGCCCGCGCCTTCAGCCTGACCACGCTGGCCACCCAGATCAACCAGGCCGTCGGGCTCGCGCTCGGTGGGGTCATCGTCAGTGCGATCGGGGACACCCAGGCGCTGCTGCTCGACCTCACGACCTTCGTCCTCGGTGCTGCGCTGCTCCTGTGGATCACGCCCCCGAAGTCCCTCGTCGAGAACGTCGAGGCACCGCTGCACAGCCTCGCCGGCGACCTGGCGCAGGGCTGGCAGCAGATCCGCTCCAGCCGCGTCCTCACGGTGCTGCTGCTCCTGTCCCTCGCGAGCGCGCTCGCCATCGCCGCCCCCGAGGCCGTGGCCCTGCCCTACGGCGCCGAGCACAGCGGCGCCTCGACGTGGGGAGGCCTGCTCATGGCGGCGCCCATCCTCGGGGCCGTCGTCGGGGTCCTGCTCATCTCGCGGCTGCCGGCCGAGCGCCAGTTCCGCATGGTCATGCGGCTGGCGCTGCTCATGCCGCTGCCGCTGCTGGTCACCGTCTTCACCCCGCCGCTGCCCGTCGTGTGGGCGGCGTGGTTCCTCTCGGGTGCGCTGCAGAGCTACATGCTGCCGCTGCAGTCGGCCTTCACGCTGCTCGTCCCTCCGGCCATGCGCGGACGGGTGTTCGGGCTCGCGGGGGCGATGTCCGTCGGTGTGACCGGGGTCTGCTTCCTCGCCGCCGGATGGGTCTCCGAGCACACCTCGCCCGCGGCGTCCGTCGGCATCTGCGCGGTCGTGACGCTCGGCGTCCTCGTGCTCCTCGCCGCCCGCTGGCCGCGCGAGGAGGTGGCCCGCAGCATCGAGGCGACGTTCGGCCGCGACGGGGACGACGCCCCGTCCGCGGCGGCCGAGCGGACCGGCGGCGGAGTCGAGGACCTCGACCTCGGACCCGAGGTGCCCACGGACCCCCTGATCCCGCGCAAGGCGTCTGGCGGCTGAGACCGAGCGAGGGGGCGCACAGGGCGCCGCCTAGACTTGGGCGCATGATGTCCACGATCGACCTGCGCGGACGCGTGCTCGGTGTCCGCGAGCTGCGCCACCTCCTTCCCCGTGCCGAGTTCGACGTGGCCACCGCCGTCGAGACCGTCCGCCCGCTCTGCGAGGACGTCCGCCACCGTGGCGCCGAGGCCCTCTACGACCTCGGTGAGCGGTTCGACGGGGTGCGCCCCACCCGCCTACGGGTCCCGGCCGAGGTGCTGGTCGCCGCGCTCGACACCCTCGCCCCCGACGTGCGGGCCGCCCTGGAGGAGTCCATCCGCCGGGCCCGGATCGTCCACGAGGACCAGCGCCGCACCACCACGACCACCACCGTCGCCGAGGGCGGCACGGTGAGCGAGCGCTGGGTCCCGGTCGACCGCGTCGGCCTGTACGTCCCCGGTGGTCGCGCCGTCTACCCCTCCAGCGTCGTCATGAACGTCGTGCCCGCCCAGATCGCCGAGGTCGGGTCGCTCGCCGTGGCCAGCCCGCCGCAGCGCGAGAACACCGGCGTCTTCGCCGGGTACCCGCACCCGACGGTGCTCGCCGCCTGCGCCCTGCTGGGTGTCGACGAGGTGTATGCCGTCGGCGGTGCCCAGGCCGTCGCCGCCTTCGCCTACGGCTTCACCGACGGTGAGGGTGAGGACGCCATGGTGGCCGAACCCGTCAACCTCGTCACCGGCCCCGGCAACGTCTACGTCACCGCCGCCAAGCGTCTCCTCAAGGGCCTGATCGGCATCGACTCCGAGGCCGGCACCACCGAGATCGCCGTCCTCGCCGACGACTCCGCCGACCCGGTGCACGTCGCCGCCGACCTCATCAGCCAGGCCGAGCACGACCCGTACGCCGCCTCCGTCCTCGTCACCGACAGCCCGGCCCTCGCCGAGGCCGTGGCCGCTGCGGTGGAGCGTCGCGTCCCGGCGACCAAGCACGCCGAGCGTGTCCGCACCGCCCTCACCGGGCCCCAGTCCGGGGTCGTCCTCGTCGACGACCTGGAGCGTGGGCTCGACGTCGTCAACGCGTATGCGGCCGAGCACCTCGAGATCCAGACGCGCGACGCCGCTGCCGTGGCGGCCCGGGTCCGCAACGCCGGCGCCGTGTTCGTCGGCGCCTACTCGCCGGTGAGCCTCGGCGACTACATCGCCGGATCCAACCACGTGCTGCCGACCGGCGGCTGCGCCTGCCACAGCAGCGGCCTGTCGGTGCAGTCCTTCCTGCGCGGCATCCACGTCGTCGACTACAACCGGGCGGCGCTGCAGGAGGTGGCGCACCACGTGGTGACGCTGTCCCAGGCCGAGGACCTGCCCGCGCACGGCGAGGCTGTCACCGCGCGCTTCGACGCGTCCTGACCCGGGAGACACCGTGAGCGACCAGATCTCCCTCGACGCCCTGCTGCGCCCCGACCTTCGCGGCGCCAGCCCCTACGGCGCACCTCAGCTCGACGTGCCCGTGAGGCTCAACACCAACGAGAACTCCTACCCCGTGCCGGAGGACGTCGTCGCCGACATCACCGCGCGCGTGGCGGCGGTGGCACCCGAGCTCAACCGGTACCCCGACCGTGAGTTCACCGAGCTGCGGACCGAGCTCGCTGCATACCTCTCACGCACCGGTGGGGTCGAGCTGGAGCCGGCGCAGCTGTGGGCCGGCAACGGCTCCAACGAGGTGCTCCAGCACGTCGTGCTCGCCTTCGGGGGGCCCGGTCGCACCGCCCTCGGCTTCACCCCCGCCTACTCGATGCACCCCCTCATCAGCACCGGGGTCGGCACCACGTGGGTGGACGGGCTGCGCGGCCAGGGCACCGACGCACCGTTCGACCTCACCGTGGAGTCCGCGGTCGAGCAGGTCCGTGAGCACCAGCCGCACGTGGTGTTCCTCTGCTCGCCCAACAACCCGACCGGCACCGCCCTCACGCTCGACGTCGTCGAGGCCGTGTATGCCGCGGCGGAGCGGGCCGTGGTCGTCGTGGACGAGGCGTACGCCGAGTTCGCCCGCCCCGGGACCCCGAGCGCCCTCACCCTGCTGCAGGGGCGTCCGCGGCTGGTCGTCACGCGGACGATGAGCAAGGCGTTCGCCTTCGCGGGCGGACGGCTGGGGTACCTCGCCGCCGACCCGGCCCTCGTCGATGCCCTGCGACTGGTGCGCCTGCCCTACCACCTGTCGGCGCCCACCCAGGCGATCGCGCTCGCGGCCCTCGCCCACGCCGACCAGATGCTCGGGACGGTCGAGGCGATCAAGGAACAGCGCGACCGGATGGTGGCCGAGCTGGCCGACCTCGGGTTCGCACCGGTGGCCAGCGACGCCAACTTCGTCCTGTTCGGCGGCCTGGTCGACGCCGCCGCCACGTGGCGGGACCTGCTCGACCGGGGTGTGCTGGTCCGGGACGTCGGCATTCCCCACTATCTTCGTGTGACGGCCGGGACCCCGGCCGAGACCGACGCGTTCCTGGCCGCCGCGGCCGAGGTCGCGACCACAGCAACAACCACCGCCACATCCAGAGCCACGGACAGGAGCTCGTCGTGACCGCAGGTGACCGCAGGGTCTCGCTGAGCCGTTCGACCTCGGAGTCGAGCGTCGAGCTCGAGCTCAACCTCGACGGCACCGGCGTCGCCGAGATCTCGACCGGCGTGCGGTTCTACGACCACATGCTGTCCTCGCTGGCCAAGCACTCGCTCATCGACCTGCGCGTCAAGGCCACCGGCGACGTCGACGTCGACGCGCACCACACCGTCGAGGACGTCGCCATCGTGCTCGGCGACGCCCTGCGCGAGGCCCTGGGTGACAAGAGCGGGATCTCCCGCTTCGGCGACGCCACGGTCCCGCTCGACGAGGCGCTGGTGCAGGCCGTCGTCGACGTGGCCGGGCGCCCCTACGTCGTCCACACCGGCGAGCCCGAGGGTCAGGCGTACGTCCTCATCGGCGGCAACTACGTCGGCTCGCTGACCCGGCACGTCTGGGAGTCCTTCGCCTACCGCGCCGGCATCGCCCTGCACGTCCGGGTGCTCTCCGGCCGCGACCCCCACCACGTCGTCGAAGCGCAGTTCAAGGCCGTGGCGCGGGCGCTGCGGGCCGCCGTGGCGCGCGACCCCCGCGTGGTCGGCGTCCCCAGCGCGAAGGGCAGCCTCTCCACGTGAGCGTCCCGTGGCAGCCTGCGCGGGACTCGCGCGGACTGCTCCTGGTGCGGGCCAAGCCCGGTTCGGTCGCCTCCTGGGTCCGACGGGGCCTCGTCGCGTGCGACGTGGTGCCGCTGGGGGAATGGACGGCACTGCGCCCAGCCGAGCGCTCCTCACGGGCGAGCGCCCCCTACGACGACGCCATCGCGGTCCTCGCGGGGAGACCCCTGCCCTACCGCCTGCGGCCTGCCCTCGGCTTCTTCGTCGTGGACCACCGTGCGGTGGTCAGCCTGCAGCCCAAGGGTTTCCGCCCGGCGCACCGGTGGGTGGTGTGGGAGCCGGAGACCGGTCCGGCGCGCACCCCCGGGCTCGAGGTGGCTCGCCCGCCCGAGCTGGTCGCCTCGGCGCGTTCCCGCACCAGCGCCTCGGAGGTCCACCAGGTGCTCAAGGACGACTCCGGTGACGCGCCGCGCCTGCTGCGGCGACTGCTGGACGTCCTGGCACTGCCCGGTGCGGACCTCCTCGACCCGAGCGACCACCCCCGCGGGCAGGTCGTGACCCCCACCGCCCAGGCGGTGGCCCGCTTCGAGTCCCGCATGGCCGAGCAGGCGCAGCACCGCGCCGAACTGGAGGAGAACTGATGGCACACGTCGTGGTGTTCGACTACGGCAGCGGCAACGTCCGCTCGGCCGTCCGCGCCCTCGAGCACGTCGGTGCGGAGGTCACCCTCACCGGCGACCGACGCCTGGCCCTGGAGTCCGACGGGCTGTTCGTCCCCGGCGTCGGCAACTTCCACGCCTGCATGGCCGGGCTCCGGGCCGCGGACGGCCCGCTCGTCATCGAGACGCGCCTGGCCGGAGGGCGTCCCGTGCTCGGGGTCTGCGTCGGCATGCAGGTCCTGTTCGACGGCTCCGAGGAGCCCAGCGGCGACCCCCAGGAGGGGCTCGGCGAGTGGCCGGGCACCGTCGCCCGCCTGCGGGCGGACGTCGTGCCGCACATGGGGTGGAGCGAGGTCGAGCCTGCGGCGGAGACCCGCCTGTTCGCCGGCATCGAGGGGGAGCGCTTCTACTTCGTCCACTCGTATGCCGTCCAGGACTGGACCCTGGAGCCGCCCACCGGTGCCTTCGCCGCCGTCGCGCCCCGGCTCACCTGGGCCGACCACGGCGGACGCTTCGTCGCCGCCGTCGAGAACGGTCCGTTGTCCGCCACCCAGTTCCACCCGGAGAAGTCCGGGGACGCCGGGCTCGCCCTGCTCGAGAACTGGGTCCGCACCCTCTGAGGTGGCCCCGCGCCATACCTGAGAGCCTTTGTCCCACAGCCTGATCCGCACGCACCGCCGACCCGTGAAGGACTCCGCATGACCACGCCCCGCCTCGAACTCCTGCCCGCCGTCGACGTCGCCGACGGCCAGGCCGTCCAGCTCGTGCAGGGGGTGGCCGGCACCGGGGGGCAGTTCGGCGACCCGTGGGAGGCGGCCCTGGCGTGGCAGGAGCAGGGGGCCGAGTGGCTGCACCTCGTCGACCTCGACGCGGCATTCGGGCGCGGGACCAACCGCGAGCTGCTCGCGGACATCGTCGGTCGCCTCGACATCAAGGTCGAGATGAGCGGCGGCATCCGTGACGCGTCGTCGCTGGAGGCCGCGCTGGCCACGGGATGCCGTCGGGTCAACCTCGGGACGGCGGCGCTGGAGGACCCGGAGTGGACCGCCTCGGCGATCGCCGAGCACGGTGACCGGATCGCCGTCGGCCTCGACGTCCGCGGCACGACCCTGGCCGCCCGCGGCTGGACCCAGGAGGGCGGCGACCTGTGGGAGACCCTCGAGCGGCTCGACCGCGAGGGGTGCGCGCGCTACGTCGTCACCGACGTCAACAAGGACGGCATGCTCAAGGGCCCGAACCTCGAGCTGCTGCGCGACGTCTGCGCCCGCACCGACCGCCCCGTCGTCGCCTCCGGTGGCGTCTCGACGCTGGCCGACATCGAGGCCATCCGTGGCCTGGTCGCCGAGGGTGTGGAGGGCGCGATCGTCGGGTCGGCGCTCTACCGCGGTGCGTTCACACTGCCCGACGCCCTCGACGTGGCGGGTCGCCCGTGACCGGGTCCACGCCGGGGACCGGGTCCACGCCCGGGGCCGGTCACGACTCCGCCGGGATCCCGTTCGGCGGGCGCGAGCTCACCGGGACGGGCTTCGACGGCGACACCGGCGCCGCCGACCCGACCCTGCTCGCGGCCCTCGCCGACCCCGGGGACGAGCGGGCACTCATGGCCGCAGTCGCCGCGGCCCGGCTGCTCGTCCCGATCGTCGCCGAACCCGTCTCGGTGGACGACAGCGGCGACCACCTCGTCGAGAAGCAGACCGACATGGCCGCGGTCACCCTCGTCGCCCCGGACGGTGCCCGCGCGCTCCCGGTCTTCACGTCCATGGACGCCATCGCCGCGTGGGACGCAGCAGCCCGTCCGGTGCCGGTCACCGCTGCCCGTGCGGCCCAGGCCGCGGTGAGCGAGCGCTGCGACGTCATCGTCGTAGACGTCGCCGGCCAGCAGCCTTTGGCCCTGCGCCCGAGCATGGTCTGGGCGCTGGCCCAGCAGCGCGAGTGGCTGCCGGCCCACGAGGACCCGCAGGTCGCCGCAGCGGTGGCCGACGCTCTGCACGACCAGCCCGACGTCCTGGGTCACGAGTTGTCAGCCGGCGACCCCGGCGAGGGCGTCCTGCGGGTGGCGCTGACCCTCGTCCCGGGCCTCCCGGCCGAGCGGGTCCAGGCCGTGGCAACCGCCATCGGCGAGCGCCTCGCGACCGACGGCGAGATCCGCGCGCGCATCGACGGGTTGGCGTTCTCGATCAGCTGACGGACGACGGGGTGCCGGACCCGTCGTGCGGCGGGTGGAGCTCGGTGACCCGCACCACCGCTGAGGTGGGCAGCGCGGCATACAGGTGGGGGAAGGTCTCCCCGGTGACCGGGTTGCCGACCTCGACGACAGGAGGCTCGGTGAGGCGGTCCTCGTCGATCTCCAGCAGCAGCAACGGTTCTGGCACGCCCGCGTAGAAGCTGCGTCGGACCACCGGCCACTGCTGGGCCGACGAACAGTGGATGAACCCCTCCTGCTCCAGCGTCCGACCGCGGGTCGATTGCGTGTAGCTGCCGGAGTCCTGGGCCTTGGCCCAGTGGGCGGGCTCGGCGAGGTGGTAGATCGTCACGACGACAACGGTATGCCGCGTGCCCCCGGCGGTTGCGGGGGCACGCGGCAGTGGTGGTGTGACCAGTCCGGAGGGTTAGTTCGCGGCCTGCGTGTTCGTCTCCACGATCGGGTCCTCGACGACCTTGGCGTCGTCGGCCATGCCCCCGGGGTTGTCGCCCCCGAGCCCGGCGCGGACGAGCTCCTCGATCTGCTTGCCCGTGTCGGCGTCGACGTTCTTCCAGTAGTCGAACGCCTTCTCGAGCACCGGCGACTTCACGCCACCGAGCAGGTGACCCGCAACGGTCTCGACGAACGACTCGCGCTGCGCGTCGTCCCAGACCTCGCGGACCAGCGTGCCGGCCTGGCCGAAGTCGTCGTCCTCGGCACGCAGCGTGTAGGCCTGGCGCACCATGGCGCCGTCGGCCTCCCAGCTGTCCTCGACCTCGCCGACCTGGTCGGCGTAGCCGCGGCCCTGGCTGTTCGGGGCGTAGACCGGGGCGTCACCGCGGTGCTCGAACGCCATCGCACCGTCCTGGGTGTACGTGTTGAGGTTCTCCACGCGGGGACGGTTGACGGGCAGCTGGAGGTAGTTGGCGCCGATGCGGTAGCGGTGGGTGTCGGAGTAGGCGAAGGCCCGGCCGAGCAGCATCTTGTCGGGGGAGAACCCGATGCCCGGGACGACGGCGGACGGCTCGAAGGCCGCCTGCTCGATCTGGGCGAAGAAGTTGTCGGGGTTCTTGTTCAGGGTCATCGTGCCGACCTTGATGAGGGGGTAGTCGCTGTGCGGCCACACCTTGGTCAGGTCGAACGGGTTGAAGCGGTAGGTCTTGGCGTCCTCGTAGGGCATCGCCTGGATGGACAGCGTCCAGCTCGGGAAGTCGCCGGCCTCGATCGCGTCCCAGAGGTCGCGGCGGTGGTGGTCGGCGTCCTGCCCGGCGATCCGGGTGGCCTCCTCGCCGGTCAGGCCCTCGACGCCCTGGTTGCTGTGGAAGTGGTACTTCACCCAGTGCTTCTCGCCGGCCTCGTTGATCCAGAGGAACGTGTGCGAGCCGTAGCCGTTCATGTGGCGGAACGTCTTCGGGATGCCACGGTCGCCCATGAGGTAGGTGACCTGGTGGGCCGACTCGGGGTTGAGGCTCCAGAAGTCCCACTGCATGTGGTTGTCGCGCAGGCCGGAGCCGCCGAGACGCTTCTGGCTGCGGATGAAGTGCGGGAACTTCATCGTGTCGCGGATGAAGAACACCGGGGTGTTGTTGCCGACGAGGTCGTAGTTGCCCTCGGGCGTGTAGAACTTCAGCGCGAAGCCGCGCGGGTCGCGCCAGGTGTCGGGGGAGCCCTGCTCACCGGCGACGGTGGAGAAGCGCGCGAGCATCTCGACGGTCGAGCCCTTCTGGAACAACGCGGCCTTGGTGTACTTCGAGACGTCCTCGGTGGCCTCGAAGGTGCCGAAGGCGCCCGAGCCCTTGGCGTGGACGTTGCGCTCCGGCACGCGCTCGCGGTTGAAGTGCGCCATCTGGTTCAGGAAGTGCACGTCGTGCAGCAGGATCGGGCCGTCGGCGCCGAGGGTCAGGGAGTTGCGGTCGCTGGGGGCCGGTGCGCCGTTGTCGGTGTGGGAACCGAGCTTGGCCTCGTCGGACGGGGCGGTCTGGATGGACTCGCCGGTGTGCTGGGCAGTCATGGTGCTCCTCGGGTTCGTTCGAGTTCGTTCGGGTGCGGTCTGGTTCGTGCTTCGCCGGTCGGGTTCGGGTGGCGCGGAGCCTGCTTCCACCCTCGCGGATCAGGACGACCTCCGCATCTGCGGGAGCGACCCGGTCTCGATCCGTCGTCGCTGCCTACCCCGCCGGGTCAGGGGCGAAACCCGTTTGGCCGGTGTCGGTCGCGGCTGCGACAGTGGGGGAGTGCTCCACCGCTACCGCCGCGTCCTCGCCAGCCCCGCCCTCCGACGGGCGCTCCTGCTGGGGTTCCTCGTGCGCATGCCGGTGTTCGCCGGCGGGATCGTCCTCACCCTCCACGTCGTGTCGGCCCTCGACCGGCCGTATGCCGCCGCCGGCCTCGTCTCGGCCGCGGCGACGATCGCCATCGCCGTGAGCGGTCCGTGGCGTGGCAGGCTGCTCGACCGGATGGGTCTTCGCCGGGTCGTCGTGCCCTCGATCGTGGTCGCGGCCGTCTGCTGGTCGATCGCACCGTTCGTGTCGTACTGGCCGCTGCTCGTGCTGGCCTCGGTCGCGGGCCTGTTCGTCATCCCGGCGTTCTCGATCATCCGGCAGGCGATCATCGTCGCCGTCCCCGAGGAGGACCGGCGCACCGCGATCTCGCTGGACTCGGTGGCCGTGGAGCTGTCCTTCATGGTGGGGCCCGCCCTCGGGGTGTGGGCCGCGACGGTCTGGCCCACGACCTGGGTGCTGTTCTCCATCCAGATGCTCGGCGTCGCCGCGGGCATCCTGCTCTGGGTGGCCAACCCGGTGATCCGCGAGGACGTCCCCCGCGAGGTCGACGACCAGGGCGTGGCCGTCGCGGCAGCGGCGTCCGTGCCGCGGTCGTCGTGGCTGAGACCGCAGTTCATCGCGATCTGCCTCGGCGCCAGCGCAGCCACCCTCGTGCTCGGGGGCTCCGACATCGCGTTCGTCGCGGCGCTGCGTGACTTCGACTCTCCCGAGGCGATCGGCTGGGTCCTGGCGGTCTGGGGTCTCGGCTCGCTCGTCGGTGGGGTCGTCTACGGCGGGCTCCACAGGTCCATCTCCGCGTTCTGGCTGCTCGGTGGCCTGGCGCTGGTGACCGCCCCGATGGCGCTCGCCTCCGGGACTCCGTCCCTGGCCGTCCTCGGGTTCGTCGCCGGGCTGTTCTGTGCGCCCACCATCACGGCGACCGTCGACCAGGCCAGCCGAGTGGTGCCCGCGGACGCCCGCGGCGAGGCGATGGGGTGGCACGGCTCCTTCATGACGGCCGGCGGCGCCATGGGTGCGCCCCTGGCGGGCGTCGCCATCGACCACGTCGGGTGGGGAGCTGGGTTCCTCGTGGTCGCCGCAGCCGGCCTCGTCATCGCCCTGGTCGGGGCCGTGGCCACGTCGGGCCGGGCCCGTCGTCACCGGGCCGGGCGAGCGGATCGGGCGGACCGGGCGCGCCGCTCCGACGAGCAGGACCGCGCCGCCGCGACCGTCTGACTCAGACGACGGAGCCGGTGAGCTTCTCGCCGGGGCCCTGACCGGGGGCGTCGGGGATGACCGAGGCCTCGCGGAAGGCCAGCTGGAGCGACTTGAGGCCGTCCCGCAGTGGCGCGGCGTGCTGGCTCCCGAGGTCGGGGGCCGAGGCCGTGATGAGCCCGGCGAGCGCGTTGATGAGGCGGCGGGCCTCGTCGAGGTCGAGGTGGTCGGCCGCCTCGGGCCCCTCGGCCAGGCCGCACTTCACCGCGGCGGCACTCATCAGGTGGATCGCCGCCGTCGTGATCACCTCGACCGCCGGCACCTCGGAGATGTCGCGGGTCTGCTGCGCCACCCGGTCGGGCCCGTCGGCGCTCGAGCCGCTGCTCGAATCGGTGCTCGAGCCGGTGGCCGGGTCGGCGTAGCGGGAGGTGGTCGGGTGGGGATTGGGAGATTCCGTGCTCACGCTGGTAGCCTTGCAGATCGACCGGCCGTGACCACCACGGGGTCGCCCGAGGATCGTTCCGACGGTGACCGCACAGGTGGGCGCGGTGTGCAAGAGAAGCAGCACCTGCTTCCACCCGCGTCGACCACTTCGGTCGCCGGGTCCAACGGGTCACCGAGACGTGTGTCGCGGGCGCCAGCCATGCACCATACGCACCCTCGGGGGACCCGTGACGGAACTGGTGAGGCTTCTCGCGCGACAGCGGCGGGGAGCCTCTTCTCGTTGGGTGTGGTCGAACGATTCCCTGACCGAAGGAGCACCACCATCAGCGAGCCTCGCATCAACGACCGCATCCGGGTCCCGGAAGTGCGGTTGGTTGGCCCCAACGGAGAACAGGTCGGCATCGTGCGCGTCGAGGACGCGCTGCGGCTCGCCGCCGAGGCTGACCTCGACCTCGTCGAGGTGGCCCCGATGGCGAAGCCCCCGGTCGCCAAGCTCATGGACTTCGGCAAGTTCAAGTACGAAGCGGCCCTGAAGGCGCGCGAAGCGCGCAAGAACCAGGTCAACACGGTCATCAAGGAGATCAAGCTCCGCCCGAAGATCGACCCGCACGACTACGGCACCAAGAAGGGCCACGTCGAGCGGTTCCTCAAGGGCGGCGACAAGGTCAAGGTGACGATCATGTTCCGCGGTCGCGAGCAGTCGCGGCCCGAGCTGGGCTTCCGCCTGCTGCAGCGCCTCGCCGAGGACGTCATCGAGCTGGGCACGGTCGAGTCGGCCCCCAAGCAGGACGGCCGCAACATGATCATGGTGCTAGGTCCGACGAAGAAGAAGTCCGAGGCGATGGCAGAGCAGCGCCGCGCCCGGACTGCAGCGCCGGCAGCCGAGGCCGCCGAGCAGCCGCAGGACGTCTCCACCGAGACGGCCGCCGAGCCCACCGCCCCCGAGGCGGAGACCACCGAGCCGGCCACCTGAGCCGGTTCCACCCCTGCACCACCTGCACGAACACAGCTGCACGAACGACACGGTCACACCAACAGCAAGGAGATCGGCCTCATGCCGAAGATGAAGACGCACTCCGGTGCGAAGAAGCGCTTCCGGATCACCGGCACGGGCAAGGTCATGCGCGAGCAGGCCGGCGGTCGCCACCTCCTCGAGCACAAGTCCTCCCGCTTCACGCGCTCGATCGCGAACGACGTCGAGGTGTCCAAGCCGGACTCCAAGAAGGTCAAGAAGCTCCTCGGCCGCTGAGCCGAGCCCCACCCACCCCATTGTTTGGCCGGGCTCAGCACAGCAGCCTCGCACGACAGTTAGACAGCAAGGAGAACTCACGTGGCACGCGTGAAGCGGGCAGTCAACGCCCAGAAGAAGCGCCGGGTCGTCCTCGAGCGCGCCAGCGGTTACCGCGGACAGCGTTCGCGCCTCTACCGCAAGGCCAAGGAGCAGGTCACCCACAGCCTCGGTTACGCCTACCGTGACCGTCGCGCCAAGAAGGGCGACTTCCGTCGCCTGTGGATCCAGCGCATCAACGCCGGCGCCCGCGCCAACGGCATGACGTACAACCGCTTCATCCAGGGCCTCAAGGCTGCTGAGATCGAGGTCGACCGTCGCATGCTGGCCGAGCTGGCCGTCAACGACGAGGCTGCCTTCGCCGCCCTCGTCGAGATCTCGCGCGCGAACGTCCCGGCCGTGGCCGAGACCGCGAACGCCTGATCCAGCGCGTCACCGCACTCCACCCGAGCGCCGGGACATGCCCCCGCCGAACACCCCGCTGACCAACATCAGGTCGGACCGGGTCAAGTCGGTCAGGGCACTGTCCCGGCGCTCGGTGCGTGAACGGACCGGTCGGTTCCTCGTCGAGGGGCCGCAGTCCGTCCGCGAGGTCGTCCGCCACCAGCCCGAGCTGGTCGTCGACCTCTACCTCACCGCCGACGCCGCGCAGCGCTACGGCGAGGTCGTGGACGCCGCGGCCGCCGCCGACCTGCACGTCCACGAGGTGAGCGAGGACGTCCTCGCCGCCATGAGCGAGACCCCCACACCGCAGGGCCTGGCCGCGGTCTGCCGGGTCCCGTCCGCCTCCCTGGACGAGGTCCTCGCCGCGTCTCCCCGGCTGCTCGTCCTGCTGACCCACGTCCGGGACCCCGGCAACGCCGGCACCGTGATCCGTGGCGCCGACGCCGCCGGGGCCGACGCCGTCCTCGTGAGCGATGCGTCCGTGGACGTCCTGGCGCCCAAGGTGGTGCGGTCCACCGCCGGGTCGCTGTTCCACCTGCCCGTCGTCACGGGCCTGCCGGTGGAGGCCACCATCGCCCGGCTGCGCGAGGCGGGGATCCGCGTCCTCGCGGCCGACGGAGCCGGCACGGTCCTGCTGCCCGAGGTCGACCTCGGTCCGGCGCACGCCTGGGTCATGGGCAACGAGGCCTGGGGTCTCGAGGAGGAGGTCCGGGCGCAGTGCGACGAAGTCGTCCGCGTGCCGATCTACGGAGCGGCCGAGTCGCTCAACCTCGCCATGGCCGCGACGGTCTGTGTCTACGCCTCCGCAGCGGCACAGAGGGGCTAGGGTTCCCGGCATGGACTACCGGCCAGGTGCCATCCTCGACCCCGAGCGGGCCGCCATGGCCAGCGAGCTGCTCCCCGACGGGATGATCGCCGCCGAGGCCGACGCGCGGATCAGCTTCCTCAACCGTCGTGCCGTGCAGGTGCTGGGCATGAAGCCCCGCGACCTCGTCGGGCGAGACATCCGCGAGGCGCTGACGCTGCGCGACAGCGACGGCACCGACTGGTGGGAGGTCACCGACCCCTGGCGCGGACTCAACATCCGCACGGGTCACCGCGAGAAGTTCCTCATGCTCGAGGGCGGCCTCGAGGTGCTGGTCACGGCGAAGTACCTGCGCCCTGCCCGCAACCAGCCCGTCAACCGCGTCATCGTGATGGTCCGTGACGCCGAGGCGCGTCGCCGCCTCGAGGCCGACCACGCCGCGCTGATCTCGACGGTGGCGCACGAGCTGCGGTCGCCGTTGACCTCGGTGAAGGGGTTCTCCTCGACGCTGCTGCGCCGGTGGGACCGGTTCACCGACGACCAGAAGCGCCTCATGATCGAGACGATCGAGGCCGACGCGGATCGCGTCACGCGGCTCATCACCGAGCTGCTCGACATCTCGCGCATCGACGCCGGTCGCCTCCAGATCCGTCCCCAGCCGGTCGACGTCGCCGCCGTCTACGGCCGCCACGTCGAGCGCGCGGTAGCCTCCGGCCAGGACCGCGAGAGGTTCGCCGTCGACGTGCCGCAGGACCTGCCCGAGGTGTGGGCCGACCCCGACCGGCTCGACCAGATCTTGTCCAACCTCATCGAGAACGCGTTCCGCCACGGCGACGGCGTCGTCACCCTCGCGGCGAGCAAGGCCTGCGGCGACGCCCAGGAGCTGCTGGAGTCCAAGGGGCACCACCGGCAGGGCATCGACCTCGTCGTCAGCGACCAGGGCAAGGGCATCCCGGACGACCACCGCGACATCGTCTTCAGCCGGTTCTGGCACGGCGCGAGCCGCGGCAGCACGGGGCTGGGCCTCTACGTCGTCAAGGGTCTCGTCGAGGCCCACGGCGGCCAGGTCCAGGTCGAGTCGGCGGCGGGTGGTGGCGCCCAGTTCCGCCTCAGCCTGCCGTCGGAGCCGCCGGACTACCTCGCCTGAGTCGGCGTTGGCCCGGTGTCGGTGTGCACCACCCGTCTGCGTCGTCCCGGGTCAGAACCTGCTTGCGCCCGCCGGGCCCGGTCGGTGAGGCTGGGGGCATGACCCGCCTCGCCGAGCGATTTACCGTGCCTTCGGACGCGGTCGCACGACTGCGCTGAGGGCGCCCACCGCGGACGGTTCCCGTCCCGCGCGCGTCGGCTCCGCGCCATACCCGTATGCGGTGTGGCCACCACCGGGCCGACGTCCCGCCCCGCGCCGGTCCCGCCTGCTCCGAAGGCTGGTCCCAGCCCCCAACCCACCACCGAGGGCGCGCTCGTGCGCCCCTAGACTCGGTGGGCCCGCCCCGGGCGCCGAGCCGCGCGCGCCCACGGGTGGAGAGCCCCCGAGGCTGCGCCGACAGAGGAAGTGGCATGTCAGGACCCAACAAGCAGTACGACCCCGTCGAGGTCGCCGCGCTGGACCCCGCGCTGATCGACCAGGCCGTCGCCGACGCCGTGGCCGCGATCACCGCGGCCGACTCGCTGGACGCGCTCAAGGCCGCCCGTCTCGCGCACCAGGGCGAGAAGAGCCCGCTGGCGCTGGCGAACCGCGAGATCGGTGCGCTGCCGCCGAGTGCCAAGGCCGAGGCCGGCAAGCGCGTCGGGCAGGCCCGTGGCCGGGTCGGCCAGGCGCTCACCGCCCGCCAGGCCGAGCTCGAGGCCGAGCGCGACGGGCGGATCCTCGTCGACGAGACCGTCGACCTCACCGTGCGCGCCCCGCGGCGCCCGATCGGCGCCCGGCACCCGATCAGCCTCGTGTCCGAGCGGATCGAGGACATCTTCGTGGCCATGGGCTGGGAGATCGCCGAGGGGCCCGAGGTCGAGTCGGAGTGGCTGAACTTCGACGCCCTCAACCTGTCCCCGGACCACCCGGCCCGCGGTGAGGCCGACACGTTCTTCGTCGCCCCGGCCGGCAGCGGCCTCGTGCTGCGCACGCACACCTCGCCGGTGCAGATCCGCACGATGCTCGACCGAGAGCCGCCCATCTACGTGCTGTGCCCGGGCAAGGTGTTCCGCACCGACGACCTCGACGCCACGCACACGCCGGTGTTCCACCAGTTCGAGGGGCTGGTCGTCGACGAGGGCATCACCATGGCGCACCTGCGGGGAGCGCTCGACGCGTTCGTGCAGCGCCTGTTCGGCGACGGCATCGTCACGCGGCTGCGCCCCAACTACTTCCCCTTCACCGAGCCGAGCGCCGAGATCGACTGCCAGTGCTGGATCTGCGGTGGTCAGGACTCGTCCTGCCGCACCTGCGGGGGCACCGGGTGGATCGAGCTGGGCGGTTGCGGCATGGTCAACCAGCGCGTGCTGCGTGCGGCCGGGATCGACCCGGAGCGCTACTCGGGGTTCGCGTTCGGGCTCGGCATCGAGCGGTCGCTCATGCTGCGCCACGGCGTGGGGGACATGCACGACATCGTCGAGGGAGACGTCCGCTTCTCCCGCCAGTTCGGAATGGAGATCTGATGCACGCGCCCGTGTCCTGGCTTCGTGAGCTGGCCGACGTGCCCGCCGACGCCACCGGTGCCGACATCGCGGCTGCCCTCGTCAAGGTCGGGCTCGAGGAGGAGGGGCTGAGCGGTGGCGACATCCGCGGCCCCATCGTCGTCGGCCGCGTCCTGTCGGTCGAGCCCGAGCCACAGAAGAACGGCAAGACGATCAACTGGTGCACCGTCGACGTGGGCGACCACGGCCAGCGGGTCACCGAGGGCAAGGCCCAGGAGATCGTCTGCGGCGCGCACAACTTCGGCGTGGGCGACCTCGTCGTCTGCGTCCTGCCCGGGGGAGTGCTGCCGGGCGGGTTCGAGATCTCGGCCCGCAAGACCTACGGCCACGTCTCCAACGGCATGATCTGCTCGGCCCTCGAGCTCGGACTCGGCGAGGACCACGACGGCATCATCGTGCTGTCGCAGCTGCTGGGCCCGGAAGCCGCGGAAGACCTGACCCCCGGTGACGACGCGATCGAGCTGCTCGGGCTGGCCGACGAGGTCGTCGAGGTCAACGTCACCCCGGACCGTGGGTACTGCTTCTCGATGCGCGGCATCGGCCGCGAGTACGCCCTGTCCACCGGCGGCACCTTCCGTGACCCGGCCGACCTCGACGTGGCGTCCGCCAACGACGAGGGGTATGCCGTGTCGGTCACCGACGGGGCCCCGGTCGACGGTGTCCCCGGGTGCGACCGCTACGTCGCGCGCATCGTGCGCGGCGTCGACACGAACGCAGCATCGCCGCAGTGGATGACCAAGCGCCTGACGCAGCTGGGCATGCGGCCCATCTCGTTGGCCGTCGACGTCACCAACTACGTCATGATGCTGCTCGGCCAGCCGCTGCACGCGTTCGACCTGTCCACCCTCTCCGGTGGGGTGGGCACGCGCCGGGCGCGGCCGGGGGAGAAGCTCACCACCCTCGACGACGTCGCACGGGTGCTGGACCCGCAGGACCTGCTCATCGTGGACGGCAACGACCGACCCCTGGCCATCGCCGGCGTGATGGGTGGCGAGTCCTCGGAGGTCACCTCGTCGACGACCGACGTCCTCATCGAGGCTGCGCACTTCGACCCCATCTCCGTCGCTCGCTCGTCACGGCGGCACAAGCTCACCACCGAGGCCTCCAAGCGCTTCGAGCGCGGGGTCGACCCGGCGGTCGCGGCTGCTGCAGCGCAGCTCGCCGTCGACCTGCTCGTCACGCACGGGGGCGGCACTGCCGACCCCGGCGTCACCGACGTCGACCAGCGACCCTCGCGTGAGGCGTTCACCTTCGACACGACGCTGCCCACGCGTTACGTCGGGCTCGACTACCCGCACGACGAGGTCGTCGGCACGCTGCGCGCCATCGGCTGCGAGGTCACGGACGACGGTTCCGGGGACGACGACGTGCGTGGTCGCACCGTCTCGGTGCTGCCGCCGTCGTGGCGCCCGGACCTCGCGACCGGCCCCGACCTGGTCGAGGAGGTGGCCCGCGTCCGCGGGTACGACCAGATCCCGTCGGTGCTGCCCACGCCGAAGGCGGGCCACGGCCTGACCCACGGCCAGCGCGTCCGTCGGGTCGTCGCCACCACCCTCGCCCAGCAGGGCCTGGTCGAGGTGCTGACCTACCCCTTCGTGGCCCCGACGTTGTTCGACTCGCTGGGCTACGCCCCCCAGGACGTCCGGCGCCGCACCGAGCAGCTCGTCAACCCGCTCTCCGACGAGCTGCCGCTGCTGCGCACGTCGGTCCTCGACACCCTGCTGGAAGCGTTGCGGCGCAACGTCGCCCGTGGGCAGCGCGATGTCGCCGTCTACGAGCTCGGGCTCGTCACCATCGGTCGCGACGAGCCGTCGAACGCACCGGTGCCCGGCATCGAGGTCAAGCCCGACGACGAGACCCTGGCGCGGATCCGCGCTGCCGTCCCCGACCAGCCACGCCACGTGGCGATGGCTGCGGCCGGCGATGCCGAGCGGGGTGGGCCGTGGGGCCCCGCCCGCAAGGTCGACGCCTCGGACGCCGTCAGCTGGACGCTGTCGGTGGGGCGCGCCCTGGGCCTGGACCTCGTCGTGTCCGCCACCGAGCGTGCACCCTGGCACCCCGGTCGGGTGGCCGAGATCGCGCTGGAGGACGGCACCGTCGTGGGGTACGCGGGCGAGCTGCACCCCAAGGTGACCTCCACGCTCGACCTCCCGGCCCGCACCGTGGCGGCCGAGCTGGACGTCGACGTCCTCGTCGCCGCCACGGGGGTCCCGCTGCAGGCGTCCGAGCTCTCGACCTACCCGCCGGCCCACACCGACGTCGCCCTCGTCGTCGCCGAGGCGGTGCCCGCCGCCCACGTGGAGCAGGCCCTGCGGGCCGGGGCCGGTGATCGGCTCGAGTCGGTGCAGCTGTTCGACATCTACCGTGGCGAGCAGGTGGGGGAGGGACGCAAGTCGCTCGCCTACCGGCTCACGTTCCGGGCCGCCGAGCGCACCCTCACCACCGACGAGGTCAGCAGCCTGCGCGATGCGGCGGTCGCCTCCGCCGCGGAGCGCACGGGAGCGGTGCAGCGGTGACGGTCCCCGTCGCGGTCGTCACCGGTGCCTCCCGCGGGATCGGCCGTCACCTCGCCGACGCCTTCGAGCAGGCGGGGTATGCCGTCGCGCGGGGGTCGCGCGACGTCGCCGACGTCACGGACCGCGAAGCGGTGGACCGCTGGGTGGGCGACGTGGTCGACCGTCACGGCCGGATCGACGTCCTCGTCAACAACGCCGGGGTCATCGACACCGAGGTGCCGATCCACGAGGCCGACCCGGACGAGTGGTGGCGCACCATGGAGGTCAACGTCCTCGGGCCGTTCCTCGTCACCCGGGCCGTCCTGCCGCACATGGTGGCGGCCGGCGCCGGTCGCGTCATCAACCTCAACAGCGGAGCAGGGGTCCGTCCGGGTGCCGTCGCCTCGGCGTACAACGCGAGCAAGACCGCGTTGGCGCGCCTCACCGGGTCCACCGACCTCGCCGGCCGTGACCACGGCGTCTTCGCCTTCGACCTCGCGCCCGGCGTCGTCCGGACCGACATGACCGAGGCGATGGTGGCGCACGAGGGTCGCACCGAGTGGACCGACCCGGGGGAGGTCACGGCCCTCGCCCTGGCGCTGGCCGCGGGGGAGCACGACGTCTGGTCGGGGCGCATGGTGCGCGCCGGGGTGGACACCCCGGCGTCACTGCGGGACCGCGCCTCCGGTGGCCTCGACGCGACCGACCGCACGATCACGCTGGTGCCCTGGGGGGACGACGACCCTCTCGGCTGAGACCGTTACTGCATGAACTCTCACGGCAGTGTATGTTCATGCACATGCAGCGCGTGGCAGTCGCCGGAGCCAGTGGGTACGCCGGGGGAGAGATCCTCCGGCTCCTGCTGGCGCACCCCGAGGTCGAGATCGGAGCGGTCACGGCCGCGTCCAGCGCCGGGCAGCTGCTCGGCGCCGTCCACCCGCACCTGACGCCGCTCGCCTCCCGTGTCATCGAGGAGACGACGCCGCAGACCCTCGCCGGGCACGACGTGGTGTTCCTCGCGCTCCCGCACGGGCACTCCGGCGCACTCGCCGCGCAGCTGGCCGACGACGTGGTGGTCATCGACTGTGGCGCCGACTTCCGGCTGCGCGACGCCGCGGCCTGGGACGCCTTCTACGACACGCCCCATGCCGGCACCTGGGCCTACGGCATGCCGGAGCTCGCGATCGCCGGTGGGGCTCGGCAGCGCGAGACCCTCGCGGGCGAGCGCCACGTCGCGGTGCCCGGGTGCTACCCGACCGCGGTCTCCCTCGCCCTCGCCCCCGGGTACGCCGCCGGCGTGCTCGCGCCGCGCGACGTCGTGGTGGTGGCGGCCTCCGGCACCTCCGGTGCGGGCAAGGCCCTCAAGCCCCACCTGCTGGGCGCCGAGGTGATGGGAGCCATGTCGCCCTACGGTGTGGGCGGCACCCACCGGCACACGCCGGAGATCGAGCAGAACCTGTCGCTCGCCGCCGGTCAGGACGTCACCGTCTCGTTCACCCCCACGCTGGCACCGATGCCACGGGGCATCCTCGCCACCTGCACCGCCCCGCTCGCCGAGGGTGCCGACCCCGCCGCCGTCCGTGGCGTGTGGGAGGAGGCGTATGCAGCCGAGCCCTTCGTCCACGTGCTGCCCCAGGGTGCCTGGCCCTCGACGGGCAGCGTCATCGGCAGCAACAGCGTGCACGTGCAGGTGGTCGTCGACGAACGGGTCGGTCGGGTCCTCGTCGTCGCCGCGGTGGACAACCTGACCAAGGGGACGGCCGGAGCAGCGGTGCAGTGCATGAACCTCGCTCTCGGCCTCCCCGAGACCACCGGTCTCCCGGCCGCGGGAGTGGCCCCGTGAGCCTTCCCCTGCACCTGATGCGGCACGACACGGCGGTGGCGTTCGTCCGGCTGCCGGCCGGAGAGGAGCCGACCTGGGACTGGCGGACCGGTCCGCTCGCGTCGATCACCTACACCGACAGCGAGACCTCGATCGTCTCGGCGTTCGACACCCTCCCCGACGGTGTCCAGAAGGAAGGACCGCTGACCGCGTTCGAGATCGCCGGACCGCTTGACTTCACGATGGTCGGTGTCCTGTCCGGGCTGCTCGAACCGTTGGCGCGCAAGAAGATCAGCATCCTCGCCCTCTCGACCTACGACACCGACTGGATCCTCGTGGACAGCGACCGGGCCGACGACGCATCCGACACCTGGCGCCGCGGTGGCCACACCGTGGCCCCGGCCAAGCTCTCCGGAGGTTCCTCGTGAGCACCACCACGCCGGCTGGTTTCCGCGCCTCGGGGGTGGCTGCCGGCCTCAAGAGCACCGGTGCGCCCGACCTCGCGCTCGTCGTCAACGACGGTCCCGACCACCACGCGGCAGCGGTCTTCACGAGCAACCGGGTGGAGGCCGCCCCGGTGACGTGGTCGCGGCAGGTGCTGACCGACGGCCGGGTGGACGCGGTGGTGCTCAACTCCGGGGGCGCCAACGCCTGCACGGGAGCTCAGGGTTTCGCGGACACCCACGCGACCGCCGAGAAGGTCGCCGACGTGCTCGGGGTCTCTGCCGGTGACGTCGTCGTCTGCTCGACGGGCCTGATCGGCGAGCTGCTCCCCATGGACAAGGTGCTGGCGGGGGTCGACGCCGCGGCGGCGGCGCTGCACGACGACGGCGGCGACGACGCGGCGATGGCGATCAAGACCACCGACACCGTGCACAAGCAGGCGGTCGCCGAGCGCGACGGGTGGACCGTCGGCGGCATGGCCAAGGGTGCGGGGATGCTCGCCCCCGCGCTGGCCACGATGCTCGTCGTCCTCACGACCGACGCCGTGGTCGCCGAGGAGGACCTCGACCGCGTCCTGCGGTCGGCGACGGCGGCGACGTTCGACCGGATCGACTCCGACGGCTGCCAGTCCACCAACGACACCGTGGTGCTGCTCGCGTCGGGAGCGTCCGGGCGGACGCCATCCACGGACGAGCTCACCTCGGCGGTCACCGCGGTCTGCGCCGGCCTGGCGCGCCAGCTCATCGCTGACGCCGAGGGTGCCCACCACGACATCGCCATCGAGGTCCGGTCGGCCGCCAGCGAGGCGGACGCCCTCGAGGTGGCCCGCTCCATCGCCCGCAACAACCTGTTCAAGTGCGCCGTCTTCGGCAACGACCCCAACTGGGGGCGGGTGCTCGCCGCCGTGGGCACGACCGCCGCGGCCTTCGACCCGCACGCGCTCGACGTCTCCATGAACGGGGTCCAGGTCTGCCGCGCCGGTGGCGTGGGGGAGGACCGCTCCCTCGTGGACCTCACCGAGCGGGAGGTCCACGTGGTCGTCGACCTGCACGCCGGCGACACCTCGGCCACGGTGTGGACCAACGACCTCACCCACGACTACGTCCACGAGAACTCCGCCTACTCCAGCTGAGGCCACCGACCGTCATGACCGACCACACTCGCTCCGCCCCCACCGCGGTGAGCACCCCGACGAGCACACCCACGAGCACCGTCCGTGGCCACATCGGCAAGGCCGCCCTGCGCGTGGCCCGCGGCAAGGCACAGACCCTCGTCGAGGCGCTGCCGTGGCTGGAGCGCTTCCGCGGGTCGCTCGTCGTGGTCAAGTACGGCGGCAACGCCATGGTCGACGACGAGCTCAAGGCCGCGTTCGCCCAGGACGTCGCCTTCCTGCGCTACGCCGGGCTGCGTCCCGTGGTCGTGCACGGCGGTGGCCCGCAAATCGCCCAGATGCTCGGCCGGCTGGGGCTCGAGAGCGAGTTCCGCGGCGGCCTGCGCGTCACGACACCGGAGGTCATGGACGTCGTCCGCATGGTGCTCACCGGCCAAGTCGGTCGTGAGCTCGTCGGGCTGCTCAACCAGCACGGCCCGGTCGCCGTGGGGCTGTCCGGCGAGGACGCGGGCCTCTTCGGCGCCCGCCGCCGTGGCACCCAGGTCGACGGCGAGGAGGTCGACCTCGGCCTGGTCGGTGACGTCGTCACGGTGAATCCCGGTGCGGTGCAGGACATCCTCGACGCCGGACGCATCCCCGTCGTCTCGACGGTCGCGCCGGACCTCGATGTCGAGGGCCAGGTCCTCAACATCAACGCCGACACCGCGGCGGCCGCGCTGGCCGTCGCGCTGGGGGCGCACAAGCTCGTCATGCTCACGGACGTCGAGGGCGTCTACGCCGACTGGCCGGACCGCGACTCGCTGCTGTCGTCGCTGTCGGTCAGCGGTGCGCGGGACCTGCTCGGCCGGGTCGACGCGGGGATGATCCCCAAGCTCGAAGCGTGCGTACGCGCCGTCGACAACGGCGTCCCCCAGGCGCACGTCATCGACGGTCGGCAGCCGCACTCCCTGCTGCTCGAGGTCTTCACCTCCGAGGGCATCGGCACCATGGTGGTGCCTGACGCGGACACCGACGCCCGCGCAACCCACGGCAACCCCGCTCGAACGACGGAAGGCGACGCCTGATGACCACGCGCAACGACGAGCTGCTCGAGCGGTACGAGCACTCGGTCCTCGGCGTCTTCGGGCGACCTCCGCTCGTGCTGTCCCACGGGGACGGCTGCTGGGTCCACGACGTCGACGGCAAGCGCTACCTCGACCTCGTCGGTGGCATCGCGGTCAACGCGCTCGGCCACGGCCACCCGGCCCTCGTGGCCGCGATCAGCAAGCAGGCGGGAGAGGCGATCCACGTCTCCAACCTGTTCACGTCGCCGGGCCAGATCGCCCTCGCCGAGCGGATCCTCGGCATCGCGGACGCACCCGAGGGGTCCGCCGTCTTCTTCGCCAACTCGGGGGCCGAGGCCATCGAGGCGGCCATCAAGCTGAGCCGCCGCACCGGCCGTGGCGGGATCGTCGCGGCCGAGGGTGCCTTCCACGGCCGCACCACCGGCGCCCTCGCCCTGACGCACAAGGCGGTCTACCGCGAGCCCTTCGCGCCCCTCATGCCCGGGGTGAGCCACGTGCCGTACGGCGACGAGGACGCACTGCGCGCAGCGGTCGGCCCGGGGACCGGCGCCGTGGTCCTCGAAGCCGTCCAGGGGGAGGCAGGGGTGCTCGAGGCCACGACCGCCTACCTCCAGCTCGCCCGCGAGCTGACCACCGCCCACGGCGCCCTGCTCGTCGTCGACGAGATCCAGACCGGGATCGGGCGCACCGGCACGTGGTTCGCGTTCCAGCAGGCCGGCATCGTGCCCGATGCGATCACCCTGGCCAAGGGTCTCGGTGGCGGGGTGCCGATCGGCGCCCTCGTGACGTTCGGGCCCGAGGTGTCCGGTCTGCTCACCGTCGGGCAGCACGGCTCGACGTTCGGCGGCAACCCGCTGGCCGCAGCCGCCGGGCTCGCCGTCATCGACACCATCGAGGAGCAGGGGCTTCTGCACCATGCCGCCGAAGCCGGCCAGCACCTCGCGGATTCCGTTGCCGCACTGGACCATCCACTCATCACCGGAGTCCGGGGCAAGGGACTCCTGCGCGCCATCACCCTCGCCGAGCCGGTGGCCGTCCAGGTCGCGTCGGCCGCTCGGGACGCCGGGTTCATCGTCAACCCCGTGGCCCCCGACGCGCTGCGGCTCGCGCCGCCGCTGGTCGTCACGACCGAGCAGCTCGACCTGTTCGTCGCCGCCCTGCCCGGGCTGCTCGACGCCGTCACGACCACGAAGGACGCCTGATGACCCGCCACTTCCTGCGCGACGACGACCTCACCGCCGAGGAGCAGGCCCTCGTGCTGCAGCGGGCGCTGGAGCTCAAGGCCGCGCCGTACTCGCGCACCCCGCTGGCCGGGCCACGCGTGGTGTCCGTCGTCTTCGACAAGCCCACCCTTCGCACCCAGGTGTCGTTCGCGGGCGCGATCACCGGCCTCGGCGGCTACCCCATGGTCGTGGACGGCAACCTCGCGCAGATCGGCACCCGCGAGTCGATCGCCGACGTCGCGCGGATCCTCGGTCCGCAGTCCGCGGCCATCGTCTGGCGCACCCACGGGCAGGAGCGCATCGAGGAGATGGCGGCGTACGCGGGGGTGCCCGTGGTGAACGCCCTCACCGACGAGTTCCACCCCTGCCAGATCCTCGCCGACCTGCTGACGGTGCTGGAGCACAAGGGGTCCCTCGCCGGCCTGACCTTCGCCTACGTCGGCGACGGGGCCAACAACATGGCGCACTCCTACCTCCTCGGCTGCGCCCTGGCCGGCCTGCACGTGCGCCTCGGCACCCCCACCAGCCACCAGCCCGACCGGGCGATCCTGGCCCGTGCCAAAGAGATCGCGGCGCAGCAGGGTGGCTCCGTCGTCGTCACCTCCGACCCCGCGGAGGCCGTCGCCGGCGCCGATGTGGTCGTGACCGACACGTGGGTGTCGATGGGGATGGAGGACCAGAAGGGCGACCGCCAGGGTGCTGCTAGCCCGTTCGTGCCGTTCGCCGTGACCGAGTCACTCATGGCGCAGGCCGCGGGGGACGCGATCTTCCTGCACTGCCTGCCTGCCTACCGAGGGCACGAGGTGGAGGCCGCCGTCATCGACGGCCCGCAGTCGGTCGTGTGGGAAGAGGCCGAGAACCGCCTGCACGCCCAGAAGGCCCTGCTGTCCTTCCTGCTGGAGGACGCGTGACGATCGCCGCGACCCGCACGGGGCGCCAGCGCCGGATCGTCGAGCTGCTCGGGCGGCACGAGGTGCGCTCCCAGGGAGACCTCCTCACGCTGCTGGCCCAGGACGGCATCGAGGTCACCCAGGCGACACTGTCGCGCGACCTGCTCGAGCTCGGCGCCGTCAAGGTCCGCACCGGCCGCTCGCTCGTGTATGCCGTGCCGGGAGAGGGTGGGGACCGCACCGCCCGCCCGGCCCCCGACGGCACCGCCCTGACCGCGCGGCTGCGCCGGGTCTGCGAGGAGCTGCTCGTCACCGCCGAGCCGTCGCACAACCTCGTGGTGCTGCGGACCCCGCCGGGAGCCGCGAACTTCCTCGCCTCCGCCATCGACCACGCCGCCCTGGCCGGGGTGCTCGGCACCATCGCCGGCGACGACACCATCATGATCATCACCACCGGCACCGACGCGAGCCGCAGGACGGCCTCCGACCTGCTGGCCCTGGCCGGCACGACCGACTGACGCACGACCGACGTTCCCCAGACCGCACCCAGAACGCACCCCCGACCGCACGCCATACCCAGGAGCACCCGTGAGTCCCGACAGCCCGCACCCCACCTCGCAGCCCGAGCCGGCCCAGCCGGGCAAGGTGAGCCTCTGGGGCGGTCGCTTCGCCGGCGGCCCGGCCGATGCGCTGGCAGCGCTGAGCAAGTCGACCCACTTCGACTGGCGGCTCGCGCCCTACGACATCGCCGGGTCGCGCGCCCATGCCCGGGTGCTGCACGCGGCCGGGCTGCTCGACGACGCGAACCTCGAGGCGATGCTCGCCGGGCTGGCACAGCTGGCCGCCGACGTCGAGTCGGGGGCGTTCACCCCGGCCGAGGACGACGAGGACGTCCACACGGCCCTCGAGCGCGGCCTCATCGAGCGGGCCGGGGCGGATGTCGGTGGGCGGCTGCGGGCCGGTCGCTCGCGCAACGACCAGGTCGCCACGCTCTTCCGGATGTACCTGCGCGACCACGCCCGCTCGGTCGCGGCGCTCGTCCTCGACGTCGTCGACGCCCTGGTCTCGCAGTCGGTGCGCCACCCCGAGGTCGCGATGCCCGGACGCACGCACCTCCAGCACGCCCAGCCGGTCCTGCTGGCCCACCACCTGTTGGCCCACGCCTGGGCCCTGCTGCGTGACGTCCAGCGGCTCCAGGACTGGGACGTGCGGGCGGCGGTGTCGCCGTACGGCTCCGGCGCCCTGGCCGGCTCCTCGCTCGGACTCGACCCCGAGGCCGTCGCCGCCGACCTCGGCTTCACGACGTCGGTCGAGAACTCCATCGACGGCACGGCCTCACGCGACTTCGTGGCCGAGATGGCCTTCGTGGCAGCGATGACGGCGGTGGACGTGTCGCGCCTGGCCGAGGAGGTCGTGCTGTGGGCGACCAAGGAGTTCTCGTTCGTCACGCTCGACGACGCGTACTCCACGGGGTCGAGCATCATGCCGCAGAAGAAGAACCCAGACGTGGCCGAGCTCGCACGCGGCAAGGCGGGTCGGCTCGTCGGTGACCTCGCCGGACTGATGACCACGCTCAAGTCGCTGCCATTGGCCTACAACCGCGACCTCCAGGAGGACAAGGAGCCGGTCTTCGACGCGGTCGACACGCTCGAGGTCCTGCTCCCCGCTTTCAGCGGGATGGTCGAGACGATGGAGTTCAACACCGAGCGCCTCGCCTCCCTTGCGCCGCAGGGCTTTTCGTTGGCCACCGACATCGCCGAGTGGCTCGTCCGCGAGGGCGTCGCCTTCCGGATCGCCCACGAGGTGGCCGGCGCGTGCGTGCGCGAGTGCGAGGGGCGGGGCATCGAGCTCTGGGACCTCACCGACGCCGACCTCGCCGCGATCTCGCCGCACCTCACGCCAAGGGTCCGCGACGTGCTGAGCGTCGAGGGGTCGCTCGCGTCGCGCGACGCCAAGGGTGGCACCGCCCCGGTCCGCGTCGCCGAGCAGCTCGCCCGCGTCCAGGAGCAGGTGGCTGCGGCCCGTCGTTGGGCCCGGGAGCCCATCACCGTGCGCTGACGCGAAACACTTTCGGCGCAGACCCACGACTTCGGGGCACCTTCGCGCTAGGTTCGGTGACGTGGGTCACAGTCGACCCATCTCGACCTTCGCGACAAGGACGGTGCCATGGGTGTCAGCGACGACCTCACTGCGGCTGCGGGTCACGTGGCCGGACTGCGACGGGCGGTGACCGCGCTCTCCAAGGAGCTCGGCAACACCATCGACGTGCAACGCCTGCGCGACGACGTCGTGCGGCTCGCCGACGACGTCGACCTGCTCGCCCGGGGAGCCGGTGTCGGCTCGCAGGACCGCGCCGGCGGACCGGGCGAGATCGTCTTCATCACCGACGAGGAGTACGACCCGGCGCTGTGGTCGGACGCCGAGGACGAGGGCGTCGGTCCGTCCCGGGGTCACTGACGTGGCGCCGGCCCCCTTCAGTGGAGGAGTCCACGCCCCCGGCCGCGCCAGGGTGCCCGCGCGGACGCTGCGCGAGGACCGGTGGTGGCTCCAGCCGTTCGTCACGTTCGTGTGCTTCACCGCGTGGCTGCTCTACGGCCTGGTCCGGGCCAGCCTCCAGAAGGACTACTTCGTGGCCGACTACGGCTACCTCACGCCGTTCTACTCGCCGTGCCTGTCGACGTCGTGCGAGCCCGGCTCGACCCACTTCGGCACACCGTTCGGCGAGTGGCCGGCCCTCATCCCGTTCGCCGCGCTGACCCTGCCGTTCCTGCTGCTGTTCCGGCTGACCTGCTACTACTACCGCAAGGCCTACTACCGCTCGTTCTGGATGAGCCCGCCGGCCTGTGCGGTCCCCGAGGCGCACCAGAGCTACTCCGGCGAGACGCGCTTCCCGTTGGTCATGCAGAACCTGCACCGCTACTTCTTCTACGCCGCGGTCCTCATCTCCCTCATCAACACCTACGACGTCCTGCACGCGTTCCGGGGCAAGGACGGTGGCTTCGGGCTGGGTCTCGGGACACTCATCCTGCTGGCCAACGTCGTCCTGCTGTGGTGCTACACGCTGGGCTGCCACTCGTGTCGCAACATCGTCGGCGGTCGCCTCAACCACTTCAGCAAGCACCCGTTGCGCTACAAGGCCTGGGGGCTCGTCGGCAAGCTCAACGCCCGCCACATGCTCTTCGCGTGGGTCACCCTGGGCAGCCTCGTCGTCACCGACGCCTACATCGCCCTGGTCTCCTCGGGGACCCTCTCAGACCTGCGCCTCATCAACTAGGAGCCTGCGTGACCGACCTCGAACGCCCCGAACGGCACGAGTACGACGTCATCGTCATCGGTGCCGGTGGTGCCGGCCTGCGCGCGGCCATCGAGGCGCGCGAGCAGGGACTGCGGACCGCGGTCATCTGCAAGAGCCTGTTCGGCAAGGCGCACACGGTGATGGCCGAGGGGGGCATCGCCGCGTCGATGGGGAACGCCAACGAGAAGGACAGCTGGCAGGTCCACTTCCGCGACACCATGCGCGGCGGCAAGTTCCTCAACAACCCGCGGATGGCCGAGCTGCACGCCAAGGAGGCTCCCCAGCGCGTCTGGGAGCTGGAGACGTATGGCGCGTTGTTCGACCGCACGCCGGACGGGCGCATCAGCCAGCGCAACTTCGGTGGCCACGAGTACCCGCGGCTCGCGCACGTCGGTGACCGCACCGGGCTCGAGCTGATCCGCACGCTCCAGCAGAAGATCGTCAGCCTCCAGCAGGACGACCACCGCGAGACGGGTGACCACGAGTCCAGGTTGCGCGTCTTCGCCGAGCTGACGATCACCGACATCCTCAAGGACGAGGGCGGCGTGGTGTCGGGAGCGTTCGGCTACTGGCGCGAGTCGGGGAAGTTCGTCGTGTTCTCGGCCCCGGCGATCATCCTGGCCACCGGTGGCATCGGGAAGTCGTTCAAGGTCACGAGCAACTCGTGGGAGTACACCGGTGACGGGCACGCCCTGGCCCTGCGGGCCGGTGCGGCGCTCATCAACATGGAGTTCATCCAGTTCCACCCGACCGGCATGGTGTGGCCGCCGTCGGTGAAGGGCATCCTCGTCACCGAGTCGGTGCGAGGCGACGGCGGGGTGCTGCGCAACTCCGACGGCAACCGCTTCATGTTCGACTACGTCCCCGACGTGTTCCGGGGCCAGTACGCCGACTCCGAGGAGGAGGCCGACCGCTGGTACAAGGACCCGGAGAACAACAAGCGCCCACCCGAGCTGCTGCCGCGCGACGAGGTGGCCCGTGCGATCAACAGCGAGGTCAAGGAGGGACGCGGCTCACCCCACGGCGGTGTCTTCCTCGACGTCTCGACGCGCCTGCCCGCGGAGGAGATCACGCGCCGGCTGCCGTCGATGCACCACCAGTTCAAGGAGCTCGCCGACGTCGACATCACGGCCGAGCCCATGGAGGTGGGGCCGACCTGCCACTACGTGATGGGTGGGGTCGAGGTCGACGCCGACACGGCCGCGACGGCGGTGCCCGGCCTGTACGCCGCGGGCGAGGTGGCAGGGGGCATGCACGGGTCCAACCGCCTGGGTGGGAACAGCCTGTCCGACCTGCTCGTGTTCGGCCGTCGCGCGGGAGCCGGCGCCGCTGCATACGTTGCGGCGCTTGGCGACTCACGTCCCGCCGTTCGTGAAGAAGATGTCGCGACCGCCACCGAGGTCGCCCTGGCGCCCTTCCGTGCGGCGTCGGAGAACCCCTACACCGTGCACAGCGAGATGCAGCAGAAGATGAACGACCTCGTCGGGATCATCCGGCGAGAGGGTGAGGTCCGCGAGGCGCTGGAGATGCTCGACGAGATGGACGAGCGGGTGAAGCGCGTTGGTGTGCAGGGGAAACGGCCGTTCAACCCCGGATGGCACCTGGCCCTCGACCTGCGCAACATGCTGGCGGTCTGTCGCTGCGTCGCCCTGGCCGCGCTCGAGCGCAACGAGTCGCGCGGAGGCCACACCCGCGAGGACTTCCCGACCATGGACCCGCAGTGGCGCGGGGTGAACCTCGTCTGCACGATCGACGAGGTCGGGGGAGTCGCCCTCCGGCGCCAGCCGGTGCCCGAGATCCGCCAGGACCTCCTCGAGCTCTTCGAGCGCAGTGAGCTCGCCAAGTACCTCACCGGCGAGGAGCTGGCACGCCGCGACGAGCCGGCCGTGACGCCACCGGGAGCAGCGCAGGGGACCGAGGACAGGAGCGGGGCATGAGCTACGACGCCAATTTCAAGGTGTGGCGGGGTGACGACGAGGGCGGCGACCTGCAGGACTACACCGTCGAGGTCAACGAGGGGGAGGTCGTCCTCGACATCATCCACCGTCTGCAGGCGACGCAGGCGCCCGATCTCGCCGTCCGCTGGAACTGCAAGGCCGGCAAGTGCGGGTCGTGCAGCGCGGAGATCAACGGGCGCCCGCGCCTGCTGTGCATGACGCGGATGAGCACCTTCGACGAGGACCAGACCATCACCGTCACGCCGCTGCGCGCGTTCCCCGTCACGCGCGACCTCGTCACCGACGTCTCGTTCAACTACCAGAAGGCCCGTGAGGTCCAGGCGTTCTCACCGCCGGAGGGCCTGCAGCCGGGCGAGTACCGCATGCAGCAGGTAGACGTGGAGCGCAGCCAGGAGTTCCGCAAGTGCATCGAGTGCTTCCTCTGCCAGGACGTGTGCCACGTCGTGCGCGACCACGAGGACAACAAGCGCGCCTTCGCAGGTCCGCGGTTCCTCATGCGGGTGGCCGAGCTCGACATGCACCCGCTCGACAGCGCCGACCGGCGACCGGCCGCACGGGAGCAGCACGGCCTCGGCTACTGCAACATCACCAAGTGCTGCACCGAGGTCTGCCCCGAGCACATCAAGATCACCGACAACGCCCTCATCCCGCTCAAGGAACGTGTCGTCGACCGTCACTACGATCCCGTGGTGTGGCTGGGCAACAAGATCCGTCGGCGCAAGGACTGAGCCACGTCCTGCCCGGTGCTCGGTTGCCGCGGTCCTTCTTCGCCCGCGACGTCCTGACGGTCGCCCCGGCGCTGCTCGGTGCGACCGTCAGCCACGCCGGGGTGACGGTCCGCCTCACCGAAGTGGAGGCGTATGCGGGGGAGTCCGACCCCGGGTCGCACGCCTTCCGCGGCCCCACCCCACGGACCGCGGTGATGTTCGGTCGGGCGGGTCACCTCTACGTCTACTTCACCTACGGGATGCACTGGTGCGCCAACATCGTCTGCGGTGACGAGGGGGCGGCCAGTGCGGTCCTGCTGCGGGCCGGCGAGGTGGTCGACGGCGAGGACGTGGCAGCGGGACGCAGGGAGGGGATCCGGCGCCGGGACTGGGCACGGGGACCTGCCCGCTTGGCGACCACGTTGGCGCTCGCGGGTGCGCACACCGGACTGGACGCCTGCGCGGACGACTCGGACGTGGTGCTGCGTGCTCCCTCGGTCTGCGTCGACCTGTCCTCCGTGCGCACAGGTCCGCGGGTGGGGGTGTCCGGTGCAGGGGGTGACGGTGACGCGCACCCGTGGAGGTTCTGGCTCGCGGACGAACCGAGCGTCTCGGTGTACCGGCCCGCACCGAATCGACCAACCACGTCCCGTACCCGCCATACCCGGTCATAGGGCAGGCTGTGCTCGTGCCTGCGGTCCCGCAGCACGACCGACCGGACAAGGAGCACCGACACCGTGAGCGACATCTTCGACGATCTGCAGTGGCGAGGACTGGTGGCGCAGACCACCGACGAGTCCGCGCTGCGCCGAGCACTCGCCGACGGGCCGATCACGGCGTATTGCGGGTTCGACCCGACAGCTCCCTCGCTGCACTTCGGCAACCTCGTTCAGCTGATCGTCATGCGGCACCTGCAACGCGCGGGCCACCGGATCATCTGCCTCGTGGGTGGGTCCACCGGCCTGATCGGTGATCCTCGGCCCTCCTCCGAACGCATCCTCAAGACCAAGGAGCAGACGGCCGAGTGGGTCGCCGGCATCCAGGAGCAGGTCCGGCCGTTCCTCGACTTCGAGGGGGACAACGCCGCGATCATGGTGAACAACCTCGACTGGACCGCACCCCTGTCCGCGCTGGACTTCCTGCGCGACATCGGCAAGCACTTCCGGGTCAACCAGATGGTCAAGAAGGACGCAGTGGCGGCGCGGTTGAACAGCGACGAGGGGATCTCGTACACCGAGTTCAGCTACCAGATCCTCCAGGGCCTGGACTACCTCCAGCTCTACCGCGACTTCGGCTGCACGCTGCAGACCGGTGGGCAGGACCAGTGGGGCAACCTCACCGCCGGATCGGACCTGATCCACCGGGTGGAGGGGAAGTCGGTCCACCTGCTCACGACGCCGCTGATCACCGACTCGTCGGGGACGAAGTTCGGCAAGAGCGAGGGCAACGCCATCTGGCTCAACGGGGACATGACCAGTCCCTACGCCTTCTACCAGTACTGGATCAACGTCGAGGACGCCTCGGTGATCAAGCTGCTCAAGGTCTTCACCGACCGTGACGCGGACGAGATCGCCCGGCTGGAGCAGTCCCTGGCGGACAGGCCCTTCCTGCGTGAGTCGCAGAAGGCCCTGGCCGCTGACGTCACCACCCTCGTGCACGGAGCCGCGGCGACGGCGGCGGTCCAGGCGGCGTCGGAGGCGTTGTTCGGCAAGGGGGACGTGACCGCGATGGACGAGCGCACCTTGGGCGATGCCACGGGCGAGCTGCCCGGGGGAGAGGTCTCCGTGGGGATGTCGGTGACCGATGCCCTGGTTGCCGTCGGCCTCGTCGACTCCCGCAACGCCGCACGACGAGCCATCGGTGACGGCGGTGCCTCGCTCAACAACGTCAAGCTCACCGATGCCGAGCAGCTGCTCGGTGAGGACGACTTCCTGCACGGGCAGGTGGCGCTCCTGCGGCGAGGGCGCAAGTCCCTGGCTGCGGGGCGCCTCACCCGGCCCTGAGGCATCCGGGCCGGGCACCCTGAGCACGAGGGATCCCGCCGCGGAGGGCGCGCAGGTCGCTGACCTGCGGATTTGTCTTCTGCGGCGGGATCCCTCTAATGTTTACGACGTCAGCCCGACAGGGAGGAACGGACACCACCGCGGTCACCACCGCGAAGAAGGCCGGTCCCGGGGCTGAACCCCACATGCAGTACAGTTCTTCTCCGGCGCACTTCGGTGCGCCAGAACAGCAACAACGTGGGGGCTTTCCACCACGGTTTTCTCGCCGCGAAGCGGATTTGGGAAAACGACGCAGGAAAGCATACGATCGAGAGGTTGCCCCGGAGGCTTCGCCCGAAAAGCGAGTCAAAGGTGTGCGTCCGATCCTTGAGAACTCAACAGCGTGTCAAAAATCGATGCCAATTACCTCGTCTCTGGGGTGGCGCGGCTTTCA
>NZ_BAAARN010000005.1:300000-484773 GCF_039532215.1 Pedococcus aerophilus
CGACGTCGCCCTCGTGCTCGGCTCCGGCTGGGGCCAGACCGGCGACCTCATCGGCGAGACGCTCGCCACCATCGACAACGCCGACGTGCCCGGCTTCGCCAAGGCGGCCGTGGCCGGCCACAGCGGCACCATGCGCTCGGTCGCCATCGCCGACACCGGCCGCCGGGCCCTCGTCTACGGCACCCGCACCCATTTCTACGAAGGCAAGGGCGTCCGCTCGGTCGTCCACGCCGTGCGCACCGCCGCAGCTGCCGGCTGCACGACCATCGTGCTCACCAACGGCTGTGGCGGCCTCAACCCCGCGTGGGCACCCGGCACCCCGGTGCTCATCCGCGACCACATCAACCTCACGGCGCACTCCCCCATCGAGGGCGCCAACTTCGTCGATCTCACCGACCTCTACTCCCCCCGCCTGCGCGACGTCGCCCGCTCGGTCGACGCCGACCTCGACGAGGGCGTCTACGTCCAGTTCCGCGGCCCGCACTACGAGACCCCGGCCGAGGTGCAGATGGCCAAGGTGCTCGGCGGCGACCTCGTCGGCATGTCCACCACCCTCGAGGCGATCGCAGCCCGCCAGGCCGGCCTCGAGGTCCTCGGCATCTCCCTCGTCACCAACCTCGCCGCCGGCATCAGCGACCAGCCGCTGTCGCACGACGAGGTCATCGAGGCCGGCCAGGCCGCCGCCGAGCGGTGTGGTCGCCTCCTCGCCGCCGTCGTCGCCTCCCTCTGAAAGGACCAGCGTCATGACGTATGCCGCTCGGCACGGCTCCGGGGGCACCTCCCCCGTCGACGGCCACGCCCAGGAGCTCATCGACGCCGCCCAGGAGTGGGTGGACGACGACCCCGACCACGACACGAGGGTCGAGCTCGGCGAGGTCCTCGCGCGCGCCAAGGAGGGTGACGAGTCCGCCGTCGCCGACCTCGAGGACCGGTTCTCCGGGATGCTCGAGTTCGGCACCGCCGGCTTGCGCGGCGCCATCGGTGCCGGGCCCAACCGGATGAACCGCTCGGTGGTCATCCGCGCGGCAGCCGGCCTCGCGGCATACCTCAAGCAGTCCGTGGCGGAGCCGTTCGTCGTCGTGGGGTACGACGCCCGCACCAAGTCCGACGTCTTCGCCCGCGACACCGCGGCCGTCACCGTCGGTGCCGGCGGGCGCGCCGCGATCCTTCCGCACACGCTCCCGACCCCGGTCCTGGCCTTCGCGATCCGCCACCTCGGCGCTGATGCCGGTGTCATGGTCACCGCCAGCCACAACCCGCCGCAGGACAACGGGTACAAGGTCTACCTCGGCGACGGCTCGCAGATCGTGCCACCCGCCGATGCCGGCATCGCCGGGCAGATCGCCCGTGTGCCCGCCGTGGCCGACGTACCGCTGGCCGACGACGGCTGGGACACCCTCGGCGACGACGTGCTCGAGGCCTACCTCGACGCGACTGCGGCCGTGGTCGCGCCCGACGGCCCCCGCGACATCGACATCGTCCACACCGCGCTGCACGGTGTTGGCAGCGACACCCTGCTGCGCGTCTTCGAGCGGGCCGGGTTCCCCCAGCCGGTACCGGTCGAGAGCCAGCAGCACCCGGACGCCGCGTTCCCCACCGTGTCCTTCCCCAACCCCGAGGAGCCGGGCGCGATCGACGCCGCCCTCGACCTGGCGCGCGAGATCGGCCCCGACATCGTGCTGGCCAACGACCCGGACGCCGACCGCTGCGCGGTGGCCGTCCCCTTCACCGTTCAGAGTGGCGCGAACGACGGCGGCACCGAATGGCGGATGCTGCGCGGCGACGAGGTCGGTGCGCTGCTCGGCCACCACGTGCTGGCCTGCGGCGTCGAGGACGATGCCGTCTTCGCCAACTCGATCGTGTCGTCGCGCCTCCTTGCGGCCATGGCCACCAAGGCCGGGATCCGGCACGAGGAGACGCTCACCGGGTTCAAGTGGATCGCCCGCGTCGAGGGCCTGCGCTACGGGTATGAGGAGGCGCTGGGTTACTGCGTCGACCCGGGTGTCGTGCGCGACAAGGACGGCGTCAGCGCCGCCCTGCTCATGGCCGAGCTCGCTGCCACGGTCAAGGCCGAGGGCCGCACCCTGCAGGACGTGCTCGACGACCTCGCGGTGGAGCACGGCGTCCACGCCACCGACTCGTTCTCCGTGCGGGTGGCCGACCTGTCGCTCATCGGCACGGTCATGACGCGCCTGCGTGAGCAGCCGCCGGCCGAGGTTGCCGGTCTGGCTGTCTCTCGCACCGACGACCTGTCCTTGGGCAGCGAGGCTCTGCCGCCGACTGACGGCCTGCGCTATTTCCTCGAGGACGACTCGCGGATCATCGTGCGCCCTTCGGGCACCGAGCCCAAGCTCAAGGTGTACCTCGAGGTCATCGAGCCCGTGTCCTCGGACCTGACAACAGCCCGCGACGCCGCTGCGGAGCGGCTGACCGCGATCCGCACCGCGATGGAGGGCCTCACCCGAGTCTGACCGGTGACAGGCGCTCAGACGTCGAGGAGCGACGGGTCGTGCCAGACATCTTCGTGGTCCGGTGCCACGAGGAAGCGGGACCCGGGTGGAAGTTCGAGCAGGTGGGCAACCTCTGGGCAGCGCTGCACCAGGTGCTCCTGGTGCCAGGGCTGGAAGAAGTCCTCGGCATCGGAAAGATCTCCGGTCCACACGTACCAGCCGCTCGTCCCACGGCTCGCGGGATGACGGATTCCGTGCACCGGCCACTCCCAGCGTCCGCTGATGAGCGACTGGGAGGCGCCGAGGACCTCACCACCGTTTGATTCGGCCGAAGTCTCCATCTCCCGAGTCTGCCCGGCTGGACGCAGCCACCTGTCGAGGAACGGTCCTTCGGCAGCGCTGTCTGATTGGATCCGCACATGGACGTGTCTGCGGCTGTTGACCGCTTCGTCGTCGACTCACTTCCGCACGTTTGGGAGCACGGATTTGCCCAGATCGATCTTGACGACCTGCTTGGCGATGAGCCATCAGCGGCGGCGAGCGTTGGTCTCGAATGCCTCGAACGGATCCTGAAGATACTGCCCCAGGACTCGAACCTCGACGGCCTGCTGACCATCCCGCTCGAACCTGCCACGCGCTGGGGTGAGCGCCCGATCCCGTCCCTCGACGACCTCTTGGCATCGGCCTGGTCATATGGCCCGGGAAGAGCCGTTCCCGGGTTGTACGTCATCCACGGGATGCACTCGCGGCCTCCCGAGCACGTAGAGGAGTACAAACGACCGCTGGGCAGCGAACGACTTGAACCGCGGCTCGTGGCCTACTACCGGGAATGGCGCGAGGCGGGGGAGGCCGAGCTCGAGCGTTGCATCTACGTTCGCTCGTTCCTGCCTGACGAACCGCGCTCACATGCCGCGCGCGCGGGTATCTCTCGCCCGCACGGGCGCTGCTGATCAGTCAGGGTGGGTGAACGTGACCGGCTTGCCCAACTCCTTCTCGTAGGCGACCTCCCGTTGCGTCGACTCCCCGACGCACACGCCTCAACGCCCGCCGGGTGCGGCGGGCTGTGGGGCGCGGTCATGGTCGCCACGGAGGTGTCGGGGGCGGGGCCACGGCAGTCGTGGCCAGCTCCTCCCACACCGTGTAGGTCCGCACAGCCCGACCGTTCGACGCGACCTGGCCCGGGCCCCCACCGGCGCCCTTGCCCGCGCCAGTGAACGAACCCCCGCCCGAGCCACCCGTGCCCTCAGAGACTTTCCGGTCAGCGAGCCAGTGGTCGTAGGAGCCGGGGACGAGCGTCCACCGAACCTCGCCCTCAACCAGCTCGCCGAGGTAGCCCTTGCGGTGCACGACCGTGTGGTGGCGCCCGCAGAGCAACGCGGCGTTGCCCAGGTCCGTCGAGCCGCCATCAGCCCAGTGCTGGAGGTGGTGACCGTCGCACCAGGACGCCGGCACCGTGCAGTCGGGGAACGTGCATCCGCCGTCGCGCAACCACAGTGCCCGCAGCTGGGCGCTCGTGAACAACCGGAACCGGCGCCCCAGGTCGAGGACCTCGCCGTCCTTGCCGAGGACGACCGGCACGATGCCGGCGTCACAGGCGATGCGGCGGGCCGTCTCCGGGCCGATCAGCGTGCCGGTCTCGCCCGACCCGAACACCGTGGCGGCGTTCGACCGAGCCACGAGGTCCTCGAGGGAGACGCTGACGAACACCTCTGCCTTGGCCGTGGTGGCCACGCCGTCAGCCGACGCGACACCGCGCTGCACGACCTCGAGCAGAGCATCCATCCGCCGCTGCCCCGATGGTCGGCGGTCAGGCTCGCCGTCGGCCGGCCGCGGTGCCGATAGCCCCTGGACGGCGGCCTCGATGACCACCTTCGCCTCGGCGTCGACGACCATCGTGTACTCGAAGAGCCCCGTGCCGTCGGCGAACGGCTGCGACAGCGAGCGCCGCTCGCACGCGCGGTCCTGCTCCAGCTGGAACTCGCCCAGCGCGCCGTACCTCGCAACCAACCGGTCGCGGAGTCCCCGCACGTCCTTGGGCCGGCCCCACGAGGCGACGTCGATGAGCCCGTCGAGGACCGGTCCCGCGGCACCCGGGGCCAGGCGCGGGCTGAGCCGCTCGAACTCGTCGAGCACCACGGTCGCGGTGAGCAACGGCACGCGCGCCTCGCGGACGGCGGTGAGCAGCGCGGCATACCGGTCGTCGTGGGCCGCCTCGGCGAGCCGCACGACCCGTGCCGAGCCGCCGGCCCGCAGCGACGGCGAGTGGTCGAGCAGCCACGCGTGCGCGCCTGACCGTCCCGAACCGGCCTCACCGCGGTCGACCGCCTCGCGGAGCACCTCCACCCTCGCGGCGTCGACGCGGACGGCCAGCTCGTCGAGCTGGGCCAGGAAACTGCCCAGATCTGCACCGCTGGCAGCCCAGAGGTCGTCCCCGAGGCCGGTCAGGGCGGCGCACACCTGAGCGACCGCTGACCGGTCCTGCTCGAACGACATCCCCCTACCCATGCAGCAAACCTACCAATTGGGTCTGACACTCACCCGAACCGAAAGTCGTTGCCCTGCAACGATTTCATGGTCAAACAGAGGCCCATCGGCCAACCAGCGGAAACCCGCCGCCCATCCCTCACCGACCCCGCCACCACGGCGACAACGCGCGCCCCACGGGCCCCACGGGCCACCCCGGATCGGCGCGGACCGACCACCCTGTGGACACCGATAGAATCAGCCGGTGAGTACCCCCACCATGTCTGCCCCCTCGGTCGACCCGACCGAACGGGCGCGCGACCTCCTCGGCGTCTCCCGCCTCACCAACTCCGCCCTCACCAGCTGGTTGCACGGCCTGCCGGGCGTCGACCAGGTGGGCTGCGAAGGACGCGCCGCGGGTCTCGGCACCCGCTCGATCAAGACCACGTCGAAGGCCTGGGCCATCGACCTGGCGATCTCGATGATCGACCTGACCACGCTCGAGGGCGCCGACACCAAGGGTAAGGTCCGCGGCCTCGCCGCCAAGGCGCTGCACCCCGACGTGACCGACCCGTCCACCCCCAGCCCGGCCGCGGTCTGCGTCTACGGCGACATGGTCGCCACGGCCCGCGAGGCGCTCGGCGACGCCCCGATCAACGTCGCCGCCGTCGCGACCGCCTTCCCGTCGGGCCGCGCGTCCATGCCGGTCAAGCTCGCCGACACCCGTGACGCCATCAAGGCCGGCGCGGACGAGATCGACATGGTCATCGACCGTGGGGCGTTCCTGTCCGGCGACTACCTGCGGGTGTTCGGTGAGATCGCCCAGGTGTCCGAGGCCTGCGTCCGCGAGGACGGCACCCGCGCCCGCCTCAAGGTCATCATGGAGACCGGCGAGCTCGTGACCTACGACAACGTCCGCCGCGCCTCGTGGCTGTCGATGCTCGCCGGTGGCGACTTCATCAAGACCTCGACCGGCAAGGTGTCGCCCGCCGCGACCCTGCCCGTCACCCTGATCATGCTCGAGGCCGTCCGCGACTGGCACGACCTCACCGGCGAGATGGTGGGCGTCAAGCCCGCCGGCGGCATCCGCACCAGCAAGGACGCCATCAAGTTCCTCGTCACCGTGAGCGAGATCGCGGGCGACGACTGGCTGGACCCGTTCTGGTTCCGGTTCGGTGCATCCAGCCTGCTCAACGACCTGCTGCTGCAGCGTCAGCGGATGCGGATCGGTGCCTACTCCGGCCCGGACTACATCACCGACGACTCCCCGAGCCTGTATTGAGCAAGCTCAATCCAGGCTCGTGGGCCCACCCCAGCCTCTACTGACACCTGCGAATTCGAGGAAGCACAGACATGGCCAAGTTCGAGTACGCACCCGCTCCGGAGAGCAGGGCGGTCGTCGACCTCGCCCCCTCCTACGGGCTGTTCATCAACGGCGAGTTCACCGAGTCCCAGGGCGGCTCCGCCTTCAAGACCGTCAACCCGGCGACCGAGGAGGTCCTCTCCGAGGTCACCGACGCGAGCGCCGCCGACGTCGACCGTGCCGTCGCCGCCGCCCGCCGCGCCTACAACGGGGTATGGGGCCGGATGTCCGGTGCCGACCGCGGCAAGTACCTCTTCCGTATCGCGCGCATCCTCCAGGAGCGCGCCCGTGAGTTCGCGGTCCTCGAGACCCTCGACAACGGCAAGCCGATCAAGGAGAGCCGCGACGTCGACGTCCCGCTCGCCGCGGCGCACTTCTTCTACCACGCAGGCTGGGCCGACAAGCTCGAGTACGCCGGTCTCGGCACCAACCCCCGCGCGCACGGCGTCGTCGGCCAGGTCATCCCGTGGAACTTCCCGCTGCTCATGCTCGCGTGGAAGATCGCCCCGGCCCTGGCCACCGGCAACACCGTCGTCCTCAAGCCGGCGGAGACCACGCCGCTGACCGCGCTGCTGTTCGCCGACGTCGTCCAGCAGGCCGACCTGCCCCCGGGTGTCGTCAACATCGTCACCGGCGCAGGCGGCACCGGGCAGGCCATCGTCGACCACCCCGACATCGACAAGCTCGCGTTCACGGGCTCGACCGGTGTCGGCAAGATGATCGCCCGCTCCATCGCCGGAACCCGCAAGAAGGCCACCCTCGAGCTCGGCGGCAAGGCCGCCAACATCATCTTCGAGGACGCCGCCATCGACCAGGCCGTCGAGGGCATCGTCAACGGCATCTTCTTCAACCAGGGCCACGTCTGCTGCGCCGGCTCGCGCCTGCTCGTCCAGGAGAACATCGCCGAGGACGTCGAGCGCCGCCTCAAGCGTCGCCTGCAGACCCTGCGCGTCGGCGACCCGCTCGACAAGAACACCGACGTCGGCGCCATCAACTCCAAGGCCCAGCTGTCCCGCATCACCGAGCTCACCGACGCCGGCGAGGCCGAGGGCGCCGAGCGCTGGGACAACGGCTGCGAGCTGCCGGCCAAGGGCTTCTGGTTCCGTCCCACCGTCTTCACCGGCGTCAGCCAGGGCCACCGCATCGCCCAGGAGGAGATCTTCGGACCCGTCCTGTCGGTGCTGACCTTCCGCACGCCGCAGGAGGCGGTCGCGAAGGCCAACAACACGCCATACGGGCTGTCCGCTGGCGTCTGGACCGAGAAGGGCTCGCGCATCCTCTGGATGGCCGACCAGCTCCGGGCCGGCGTCGTCTGGGCCAACACCTTCAACAAGTTCGACCCGACAAGCCCGTTCGGTGGCTATAAGGAGTCGGGCTACGGCCGCGAGGGTGGCCGCCACGGCCTGTCCGCCTACGTCACGACTGAAAGCAACGGGTGATCTCCGCGATGCCGACCAACCAGCGGACTGCCACCGACGCCCGCGTCGACGTGCGCAAGACCTACAAGCTCTACATCGGCGGGAAGTTCCCCCGCTCGGAGTCGGGCCGTTCCTACGAGGTCCTCGACGGCCGGGGCCGGTTCCTCGCCAACGCGTCGCAGGGCTCGCGCAAGGACGCGCGTGACGCGGTCGTCGCCGCCCGCGCCGCGTTCCCCAAGTGGGCCGGGGCGACCGCATACAACCGCGGCCAGGTGCTCTACCGCGTCGCCGAGGTGATGGAGGGCCGTCGAGCCCAGTTCGTCGCCGAGGTGCGCGCCAGCGAGGGCCTGACCGAGCGTCGCGCCGAGGCCGTCGTCAACGCCGCGATCGACCGCTGGGTCTGGTACGCCGGCTGGACCGACAAGCTCGCGCAGGTGCTCGGCGGGCTCAACCCCGTCGCCGGGCCGTACTTCGACATCTCGGCCCCCGAGCCGACCGGGGTCGTGGGCGTCCTTGCGCCCCAACGCTCTTCGCTGCTCGGCCTCGTCTCGGTCGTCGCCCCGGTGATCGCCTCGGGCAACACCGCCGTCGTCCTCACCAGCGAGCTGCGTCCGCTGCCCGCGATCACGCTGTCCGAGGCGCTGGCCACCTCCGACGTCCCCGGTGGCGTGGTCAACCTCATCACCGGTCGCACCGCCGAGGTCGCACCGTGGATCGCCTCGCACCGTGACGTCAACGCCATCGACCTGGCCGGTGCGGCCGAGGCCGAAGGCATCGCCTGGGGTGACCTGGAGCTCGCTGCCGCGGAGAACCTCAAGCGCGTGGTCCGTCCCGCCGGCGAGGGCAGCGACGCCGTCGAGCCCGACTGGACCCGCACCCCGGACATGTCCCGGATGACGGCGTTCCTCGAGACCAAGACCGTCTGGCACCCCAAGGGCCGCTGACCTTGACGGCCGACCACCCCGGCGACCACACCGCCGCCCGGGTGGTCGTCCTCGCGGGACCGAGCGGGGCGGGCAAGTCCCGCCTCGCCCAACGCCTCCACGCCGCCCACGGCTGGCCCATCGTCCGCCTCGACGACTTCTACCGCGACGAGGACGACCCGGCGATGCCGCGCAGCGAGGAGCTCGGCATCGTCGACTGGGACCACCCGGACTCCTGGAACCGCGGTGCCGCCGTCGAGGCGCTGTACACGCTCGTGACGTCGGGCTCCGTCCGCACCCCGGTGTACGACATCGCCACCAGCCGCGCGGTCGACTCGACGACCGTCGAGGCGGGACCCCACGACCTCGTCCTCGCCGAGGGCATCTTCGCCGCCGAGATCATCGGCGACCTGCGCGAGCGGGGCCTGCTCGCCGGGGCGTACTGCGTGCACCACCGCCCCTTCGTCACCTTCGTCCGACGCCTGGCCCGCGACCTCCAGGAGCGCCGGAAGCCGCCGTGGACCCTCGTCCGCCGTGGCTTGGCGCTGATGCGCGCCGAGCCCGCCGTCGTCGCCCGGCAGGAGGCGCTCGGCGCGACACCGGCCCGCGCCAAGGACCTCGAACCGCTGCTCTCCGCCCTCGCCCGCTGAGAGGGTGGACCCGGGTCAACTGCGCACGGCGACGGGTCCGACTTGGTAGGTTTCGGCGAGCACGCAGGGTGGGACCTGCCGACCGCGGGGAGGGGCGAGCACGCGCATGAGCGACACCGACGGCGGAGCCGTGCCACCGCCCACGTCCACCGGGTGGGCCGCGCCGGGTTCGGCACCGACCCCAGCCCCGGCCCCGACGCCGATGCCGACGTCACCCAGCCAGGCACCGTCGGCTCCCCCGAATGGTGAGCCCGCGGCATACGGACCACCTGTCGGTGCACCCGCACCGATGGCCACGGGCGCTCCGGTGCCCCACTGGAGCACCGCCCTCACGGCCCACAAGCCGGGCATCATCGCTTTGCGCCCGTTGGGGTTCGGCGACATCCTCGAGGGCGCCTTCGCCGCCATGCGACGCAACCCGAAGACGTTCTTCGGCCTGGCGCTGCTCACCTCGCTGGCGATCCTGCTGTTCGTGGCGGCGATCGTGGCACTGGGCTACCTCGTCGTCACCCAGATCGGTTCGTCCGACGCGGCGGACGTCCTGCTGGCCGTCGGCGCCCTCGGGGGCTTCACCCTCCTCTACGTCGCGAGCGCCGTCACCGCCGTGGCCCTCACCGGGATGCTCTCCTACCCCGTCGGCGAGGCCGTCCTGGGACGCAAGCCCTCGATCGGTGAGACCTGGCGGCGCACGCGCGGCAAGATCCTGCGGCTCGTCGGCCTGTGCCTCATCTTGTTCATCCCCGTGGTCATCGTCTTCGCCGGGCTCATCACCCTGAGCATCGTGGCTTTCGACCAGGGCTCGAACTTCGCTGGCGCAGTGGGCATCTTCGCCGTGCTGGCCGCTTCGGTGGCGATGGTCTACGTCGGGATCCGGCTGGCGCTGGCGACTCCGGCGCTCGTGCTCGAGGAGCTCGGCGTGGTGCAGTCGCTGCGGCGCTCGTGGGGCCTGACGGCGGGCAGGTTCTGGCGGACCCTCGGCGTGCTGTTCGTCGCGTCCTTCATCGTCGGCGTCGTCCAGCAGGTCCTCGCGTTCGGGTTCCAGATCGTCGGAGTCGCCCTGGGGGTGGCCTTCACCTCGACCGTCAGCGGGCAGGGTGGCGAGATCGCGTTCGCCGTCATCGTCTTCGGCATCACCATCATCGGGTCGCTGCTCGCGTCCCTGCTGGCCCAGCCGTTCCTGGCCGCCGTGAGCGCGCTCCTCTACACCGACGCCCGGATCCGCAAGGAGGGCTTCGACCTCGCCCTGATCCGCGCGGCGACCGGGTCACGGGTCGCGGGGTGAGTCGTTCCGCGGTGCTGTCGCACCTCCTTGCGGTCCCCGCACGCCTCGACCCCGGCAACGACGAGGCCCGCAGCTGGTTGCGCGACGAGCTCGCCAAACCTGCGTACCGCGACACCCGTGACCCGCTCCAGCGGGCGATGGACGCGATCGAGGAGTGGCTGACCGACCTGCTCAGCGGGGCCAACGCCCCGTCCGACCCGGTGCCGACCATCGTGGCCGTGCTGGCCACGCTCGCCCTGGTGGCGCTGGTCGTCCATGCCTTGCGCTTCGTGCGCCGCACCGAGCGGCGTCGCGGCACAGGCCCTGAAGCCGTCCTGGGCGACGAGCGCCTCACGGCGGCGCAGTTCCGCGCGCGGGCGGAGAAGGCGCTGGCCGAGCAGCGGTACGACGCCTGCGTTCTCGACGCCCTGCGCTCTGTCGCAGCGGGTGCCGTCGAGCGCACGGTCCTCGAGGACGCCCCGTCGTTGACCGCGCACGAGATCGCCGCCCGCCTCGCGACGACGTTCCCGGCGCAGGCCCGGGACCTCGGGGTGGCCGCTGACCGGTTCGACGCCGTGGCGTACGGCGACCAGGAGGCCACGCGCGAGGCCGCCGAGCAGCTGTTGGCGCTCGAGCGGGCGGTGGCTGCCGCGCGTCCCGTGCGCGAGGCCGCCGACCGGGGACGACAGCCCGCAGGGGCTCCCTCGTGACGCTGCACGTCTGGGACCGCACCGAGGTCGCCTCCGGGAACTCCGCGCGACGCCGGGCGATGTGGGCGGTCGTCCTCGTGGTGGTGGTCGCCCTGGTCGTGGCCGCCGTCGTCCTCGGCGTCCGCCGCAACGCCCACCAGGGCGAGGCGCTCGACCCGCAGAACCCCGGGCGGGAAGGTGCCCAGGCCCTCGCCTCCGTCCTGCGCGACCGCGGGGTGGAGGTGGACGTCGTGCGCAGCGAGGACGACCTGCTCGAGTCTCCCGTGGCTGCCGGCACCACCGTCCTGGTCACCCGCACCGGGGAGCTCTCCGACCAGACCGCCGCCACCCTGGCCGAGCACGCCTCGGGCGCCGACCGGCTCGTGCTCGTCCAACCGGACCGCTTCCTGCTGCTGGCCCTCGACCTGCCGGTGGAGACGGGCGGACAGTCCGCCGCCCCCGAGACCGTGACGGCCGGCTGCACGATCGACGGCCTCGCGACCGGCGACCGCGTGCGTCCCTCGCCGCGGACCTACGTCCCGACCGGACCCGGACCCACCTCGTGCTTCCGCCACACCGACTCGTTCGAGCTCGTGTCGGTCCCACCCGCCGCCGGGCAGCCCGAGGTGCTCGTCATGGGCAACGGCGACGTGTTCGCCAACAGCACGATCACCGAGGAGGACCACGCGGGCATCGCGCTGCGCCTGCTCGGCCGCGGCGACCGGGTCGTCTGGTACGTCCCCTCGGCGCTGGACATCAGCGACGAGGACACCACCCCGACCTCGGAGATCCCCAAGGCGCTGTGGCCGCTGACGTTCTTGTCGGTGTTCGCGCTGCTGGTGCTCATGCTGTGGCGGGGGCGCCGGTTCGGCCCGCTGGTGACCGAGCCCCTCCCCGCCGTCGTCAAGGCCATCGAGACCACCCAGAGCCGCGGCCGCCTGTACCGCCGGGCCCGCGACACCGAGCGTGCGGGAACCGTCCTGCGGGCCCGCACCGCCAAGCGGCTGGCCGCCTACCTCGGCCTCCCGCTGGGCGCCGCCCCCGCGACGGTCGCCCGGGCAGCAGCCGCTGCCACCGGACGCGACCCCCAAGCGGTCGTCGCCCTGTTCACCGACCCACCTCCGACCACCGAGGCGGCCCTGGTCGCCCTCGCCAACGACCTGACCGACCTCGAGAAGGAAGTGCGCCGCGCATGACCGAGCACCCCCAGCCCCACCAGACGCCCACCTCGGAGTCGTCGACCATGCCGTCCGCCTCGTCGGCCGATGACCGGGCCCGCGCGTCCCTCATGGCGGTCCGCACCGAGGTCGGCAAGGCCGTGGTCGGCCAGGACGCCGCCGTGGCCGGCATCCTCATCGCCCTCCTGTGCCGCGGGCACATCCTCCTCGAGGGCGTACCCGGCGTGGCCAAGACGCTGCTCGTGCGCAGCGTCGCTGCCGCCCTCGACGTGCAGACCAAGCGCGTGCAGTTCACGCCCGACCTCATGCCCGGTGACGTCACCGGCTCCTTGGTCTACGACAACGCGACGTCGGAGTTCTCCTTCCGTGAGGGACCGGTCTTCACCAACCTGCTGCTCGCCGACGAGATCAACCGCACGCCCCCGAAGACGCAGGCCTCGCTGCTCGAGGCGATGGAGGAGCGGCAGGTGTCGGTCGACGGCACCCCGCGCGCTCTGCCGCGGCCGTTCCTCGTCGCCGCGACGCAGAACCCCGTCGAGTACGAGGGCACCTACCCCCTGCCGGAGGCGCAGCTCGACCGCTTCCTGCTCAAGGCGACGATGCCGCTGCCGCCCCGTGAGGACGAGATCGCGGTGATCACCCGGCACGCCTCGGGATTCGACCCTCGCGACCTCGCCGCCGCCGGTCTGCGCGCGGTCGCGAGCGCCGCCGACATCGAGGCCGGCGCCGAGCAGGTCCGACACGTGCAGATCTCGCCCGAGGTGACGGCATACATCGTCGACATCGCCCGGGCGACGCGGAACTCGCCCTCGCTCGCCCTCGGGGTGAGCCCGCGCGGGGCCACCGCGCTGCTGGCCACGAGCCGCGCATGGGCCTGGCTCAACGGGCGGTCGTTCGTCACGCCCGACGACGTGAAGTCGCTCGCCCAGGCGACCCTGGCGCACCGGCTCTCGCTGCGGCCCGAGGCCGAGCTCGAGGGGGTCGCGGTCTCGTCGGTGCTCGACGCCGCCATCGGCTCCGTCCCGGTCCCCCGCTGAGGAATTTCCCGTGATCGTCACCGGCCGCCTGTTCGGGCTCGTGCTCGCCGGAGCCGTGCCTGTGCTCGTGCGACCCCAGACGGGCACGGTCTGGCTGTGGATCGGGACGTGCGTGGTCCTCGTGGTCCTGGACCTGTTGCTCACGGGGTCGCCGGCCGTGCTCTCGCTGAGCCGCGTGCCCACCGCCCAGGTGCGGCTCGGCGATGCCACGACGACCACCCTGCTCGTCGCCAACCCCGGCACCCGGACGTTCCGCGGGCGGGTGCGGGATGCGTGGCAGCCCTCTGCCGGTGCCGGCACGAACCGCCACCGGATCTCGCTGCCCCCGGGCGAGCGACGCGCGGTGACCACACCGCTGCGGCCGACCCGGCGCGGTGACCGGCAGGCCGACCGCGTCACGGTGCGCAGGTTCGGGCCGCTCGGGCTGGCCGGACGGCAGAAGTCCGTGGTCGTCCCCGGGCACGTGCGGGCCCTGCCGCCGTTCACGTCCCGCAAGCACCTGCCGTCCCGCCTGGCCCGGCTCCGTCAGCTCGACGGGCGCTCGGCGGTGCGGGTCCGGGGACAGGGCACCGAGTTCGACTCCCTGCGCGACTACGTCGAGGGTGACGACGTCCGCAGCATCGACTGGCGAGCCACCGCCCGCCGTCGGTCCACGGTGGTGCGGACCTGGCAGCCGGAGAAGGACCGCCACATCATCCTCGTGCTCGACACGTCCCGGACGTCTGCGGGACGGGTGGGCGACGTGCCACGCCTCGACGCCGCCATGGACGCGGCGCTGCTCCTCGCGGCCCTCGCCTCGCGCGCCGGTGACCGGGTCGACCTCGTCGCGGGCGACCGCCGGGTGCACCGCAAGGTCATCGGCTCCAGCCGCACCACCCTGCTGGGTGACCTCGTCACCGCGATGGCTCCCCTCGAGCCGGCGCTGCTCGAGGCCGACTGGACGCTGCTGGCTGCCGAGGTCGCCCGCGTCAGCCGGCAGCGCGGACTGGTCGTGCTGCTCACGCCGCTCGAGCCGTCGGCGATCGAGGAGTCGCTGCTGGCGCCGCTGGCCGTCCTGGCCGCCCGGCACCGTGTCGTCCTCGCGTCGGTGGCCGACCCTGCGCTCACCGCCATGCTCGACCGCACCGGCGACTCAACCGAGGTGTACGACGCCGCTGCCGCGGCCCGCACGGTCGCCCTGCGCGAGCGGACCGCGGCGGCCCTGGGCCGGCTCGGCGTCGACGTGCTCGACGCCGACCCCGAGCAGCTGCCCGTCGCGCTCGCCGACCACTACCTGATGCTCAAGGCCCGCGGCCTGCTCTGAGCGCTGGATACTGCTTCGGTGGGCGCACGCAACTACCTGGTCGAGGGCGTCTCCGGCACGGGGAAGACCACCGTGTGCGAGGAGCTCGAGCGGCGCGGCTTCGACGCCGTGCACGGTGACCGCGTCCTGGCGTACCAGGGTGATCCAGCGACCGGTGAGCCCACCGACACCGCGAGCCACGAGTTCCACATCTGGGACGTGGGTCGCGTGCGACAGCTGGTGGCCGATCACACCCACCCGGTCACGTTCTTCTGCGGTGGCTCACGCAACTTCCCTGCGTTCATCGACCTGTTCGACGGCGTCTTCGTCCTCGACACCGACGCGCAGACCCTGGTCGAACGGCTCCGGCAGCGCCCCGACGGGGAGTGGGGCTCGACGGCGCAGGAGCGGGAGCAGGTCCTGCGACTGCACCGCACCGGGACGGACCTCCCCTCCACGGGCGTGGTGGTCAGCACCCAGCGTCCGCTGGCTCAGGTTGTCGACGAGATCCTCCGACACGTGGGAGACGACGCCGACTGGTGAGGGTGGCGACGCGGGACGCGGCGCACCGAAGTGATGCGCCGTCGTGACGCGCTGTCTCGGCGCGCCGTCGTGGCGCACCGACGCGCCATACGCTCCGTGGGTCAGCCGGCGACGGGCGCGGCGTAACCGCGGTCGGCCTCGGCGAGGTCGCCGGTCTCGCCACGGTGGTGGGCCCACCGGCCGACGGTGAACACGTAGGCGAAGAAGGCGAGCTCGACCACGACGCCGACGCCGACGCGGGCCCAGGTCGGCAGTCCCGACGGCGTGACGAAGGCTTCGATCAGCCCCGTGACGAGCAGCAGCACGACCAGGCCCAGCGCCACGCCCAGGGCCGCGCGGCCCTCCTCCGCAAGCGCCTGCACGCGCGTCCGCGGCCCGGGTGAGACCCACGTCCAGAACAGCCGCAACCCCACCCCCGCGGCCAGGAACAGGCAGGTGAGCTCGAGCAGTCCGTGCGGGAGGATGAGGCCGAAGAAGAGCCCGGCCCGGTCGTACCGCACCATGATCGAACCGATGACCGCGAGGTTGAGCACGTTGCTGAACAGCATGTAGACGACAGGCAGGCAGAACACCCCGAGGGCGATGCACAGGGCCGACAGCCAGAAGTTGTTGGTCCACACGCGCAGGGCGAACGACGTCGCGGCGAACTCGCTGTAGTAGCTCTCGAAGTCGTTGGTCACCAGCTGCTGGATCTCCTGCGGCGAGGCCATCGACGACTCGATGCGGGGGTGGTCGAGCAGCCACCAGCCCATGACGACGGCGGCGAGGACGTTGACGACCAGCGTCGCGATCCACCACCACCGCAGCCGGTAGAGCGCCGCCGGGAACGAGACCGCGAAGAAGCGCCCGAGGTCCGACCACGACGCCGTACGGGTGCCGGCCGAGCGCGACCGCGCGCGGGCCAACACCATCGAGAGGTACCCCACCAGACTCGCGTCGGGCGCGGTGGAGCGGATCATCGACAGGTGCGTCGCCACCCGCTGGTAGCTGTCGAGGATCTCGTCGGCCTCGGCGCCGTCGAGCCGCCGCTGCCGCGTCAGCGCGTCGAGCCGCTCCCAGTCCCCCCGGTGGGCTGCCACGAAGGCGTCCAGGTCCACATCGGCCACCCTAGCGTCGCCCCGCGGCTAGGGTGGCCGACATGAGCAGCAGCACCGTGGGGGTCGGTGCCGACGACCTCGTCACCGGCGAGGCGGTCGCCCTCGACCTCCCCCACGCCGGCATCGGGCTGCGCCTCGCGTCCGGCCTCATCGACCTCGTCGTGGGGTACGCCGTCTTCATCGGGTTGCAGTTCCTCGCCGACTGGCTCACCGGCGGTGCCGACGACGCGCTCAAGGCGGCTGTGGCCACCGTCATGGTCATCTCGGCGTTCGTCGTGCTGCCGACGACGATCGAGACGCTGACGCGCGGCAAGACCTTGGGTCACCTCGCGATCGGGCTGCGGACCGTGCGCGACGACGCCGGCCCGATCGGGTTCCGCCAGGCCGTGACCAGGGCCCTCATCGGTGTCCTAGAGGTCTACGCCTGCGCCGGGGTGCCGGCGCTGATCTGCGCCGCGGTCTCCCAGCGCGGCAAGCGCCTCGGTGACCTGCTCGCCGGCACCTACGTCGTGCGAGACCGCCACAAGATCGCCCTGCCGACGCCGGCCCAGATGCCCCCGCACCTCTCCGCGTGGGCACGGACCGCCGACGTGGCACCGCTGCCCGACCAGCTCGCCGTCGCGCTGCGCCAGTTCGTCGCGCGGGCCGCCTCCTTCACCCCCGAGGTGCGTGAACAGCTCGGTCAGCGGCTGCTCGAGGAGACCCGTCCGTATGTCGCGCCGGCACCTCCCGAGGGCAACCACGCGGAGTACGTGCTCATGGCGGTCCTGGCCGAGCGGCGGACGCGCGACGCCGCCCGGCTGGAGCGGGAGAACGCCCTGCGCGCCCGGATCCTGCCACCCGACACGACCTCCTAGCGCGAGCCCTCCGTGTGCGCCTGCGAGAGCGAGGCCTCGAGGGCGAACGTCGCTGCACCGAACGCGACCGCGTTGCCGGGGCGCGTCAGCCTGGTCATCGTCACCGACTGCAGGGGGCGGGCGAGGGCCTGGTGCTCCACGCCGGGTCGGGCGGCCGCGAGGAGGGCGTCGCCGAGCAGGTCGCTGACCCAGCCCGCGAAGACGATGCGTGCGGGGTTCACCGTGTTGACCAGGTTCGCCAGCCCGGCACCGAGGTAGGCACCGGCCGCCGCGACGACCTGCTCCGCGACCTCGTCACCCGAGGCCACGCCCTCCGACAGGCCCTGCACGGCAGCCGTCTCCCCGAGCGAGGTCCACGGGTGACCGGGTGCCACCTGGTCGATGAACGCGACGAGACCCGGCGCGCCGACATACGCCTCCACGCAACCCGTTCCGCCGCACCGACATTGGCGCCCCTCTACGGCCACCGTCGTGTGGCCCCATTCCCCTGCGCTGTTGGAGGCCCCTCGGTAGAGCTCACCGGCGACGGCGATGGCGGCTCCGACGCCGGTACCCAGGTTGACGACGGCCCAGTTGGCCTCGGCGGCACCCGGGTCGTGCCAGAGCTCGCTGACCATGAGGGCCTTGAGCGGGTTGTCCAGGTGCACCGGGAGCGACCACCGCTCGGAGAGGGTGGAACGCAGGGGAAGGCCCCTCCAGTCCCAGCTCGGCGCGTAGACGGACACCCCGGTCTCGTCGTCGACCAGGCCCGGCACCGAGATGCCGACGGCGCGCACCGTCGAGCGGTCGGGCGCGACCTCGGCAAGGAGCTCGGTGAGGTGTCGTTCGAGGTCCTCGGGGCTGCGCACCCGGTCGTCCTCGCCGTCCACCTCGCGGCGGACCGAGGCGACCTCGGTGAGTGCAGCGTCGTACCGGGTGACGTGCAGGTAGGTCTCGGCGACGTCCACCCCGACGAAGCTGCCGTACTCGGGGTCGAGGGCGAGCCGAGTGAGCGGGCGCCCCTTGCCGCGGGTCGTGGGAGCGACCTCGAGCAGCACGCCGGCATCGAGCAGCTCGGCGGCGATGCTGGCGACCGTGGCCATCGACAGGCCGCTCTGCGCGACGATCTCCTGCCGGCTCGTCGGGGCACCGGCGAACACCCGGCGCAGCACCTGGAAGAGGTTGCTGCGCCGGATGTCGGCTGCCGTGCGAGGCGCCATCGTGCTCCTGTCGTCCCGCGTCGGCCGGGTCGCCTCAGGTGCTCACCGGAGGGCGACGCGGTAGGTGGTGGTCGCGGAGCCGTCCTCCGCGGCGACCGCCACGAGGGCCTCGCCGGGGAGGGCCTTCGGGGTGGTCACCGTCACCGTAGCGAAGGGGTCCCGGGCCACGGCCGCCACCGTCGGGACCTCCTCACCCTTGACGTCCACGCCGTAGGAGAGCGTCGCCGGGTCGAAGCCCGCGACCGACCTGCCGGCCACCGACAGCGACTCCAGCGTGGCGTCGGTCCCCCGCGCCGGGGTCGTCGAGGCGCCCGGCCCGAAGACGGAGAACTCCGCCACGGCGATGCAGGTCCCGGGCCGCGCGGTCATGGCGACCCGCACGCGCTGGAGCTGTCCTGCGTACGCCTTCTGGAGCACGACCTGTCCGTCGGTGACCGCGACGGGCCCTCCCGTGAGCGAGACCCAGTCACCCGTCGCCGGGTCCTGGCGCTGGAGGTCGGCGGTCTCCGGCGGGCGCGTGCCTCCACGGTCGTCGAAGAAGTCGAGGCGCACCGAGGAGACGGTCTTCGTCGCGCCCAGGTCCACCGTGAGGGTGTCGGCCGGGCGCCAGGCGTTCGGGTCCCAGTTGGTCCAGCGCCGGCTCGAGACGACGCCGTCGAGGACGGCCGCGGTGCTGTCGTACTGCCCGGTGAAGGTCGCCGTGGCCCTCGGGAAGGCGGCACCGGTGGTGTTGAGCGCGAGGTTGGCCGGGGCCGCCGGGTTGACCTGCACGGTCACCGACGTCGGGCCGCCGGTCGCCGTCAGGACGCCGCGCACGGTGACCTTCCCGGGCTGCGCGACCGCAGACGCCGGAACCGCGTCCCACACCACGTCGAGGGGAAGCGTGCCACCGATCGCCAGCGACCCGGTGACGGTGGCCGGGAGCACCGGCAGGACGCCGACCGCTGCCTTGACCGGCGCCACGGTGGTCCCGGTGACCGCGGAGACGAAGACGGTGGCCGAGGCGCGCTCGGCCAGTCCGGCGACCACGCCGCTGACCGTGAACCGACCGGACTTCGCGTAGTCCGCCTTGCGAACCGGCGCCCAGGTGACGGCGCGCGACTCCGTGCGCCCGTCGCCATACGTCACCGTCACGGTGCCCGGGAGGACCGGAGCGGTGCCGGGCGTGGTCAGGACGCGCTGCGCCGCGACGCCGGTGACGTCCGCGCCGCGGACGAACCACTGCTGGTTGGTGCCCGCGGTGGGGGTCCAGAGGCCGACCGCGGCTCCCTCGCTCGTGGACTGGCCGCCCACGTCGAGCACGGCCTCGGTGGTGCCGCTGAGGAACGTCGTGCGCCCGTCCGGTGTGACCGAGAGGGTCCAGCGATCACCGGGTGAGGCCGCCGCCGGTATGGCGCGCAGCGCGCCGGTCGAGGTGGTGGTCAGCTCCTTGCCGGTGGCGGTGTTGACCAGGGTGAACTGCTCACGGTTGGACCAGCCGTTGGTGGCCTTGCTGACGCGCCAGCGCTGGTTGGGGTCCGCGGAGCTCGGGGTCCGCTGCACGAGCGAGGTGCCGTCCGCCGCGAGCGTGAGGGCCTTGCCGCTGTTCTGGTTGACGACGAGGCTGTCGCCCTTGGACGCGTGCAGCGCCCCGGCCGGGTCGACGCCGGAGACGCCGTCGATGGAGAAGGTCGTGACCGAGCCCGGCTCGACCATCGCGGTGAGGACGCCGTCACGGACCTGGGCGGGTCGACCCTTGGCGAGGTTCTGGTCGGCACTGGTCGACACCGACTGCGCCATCCCGTTGCGGGCCTTGGCGAAACCGCTCAGGTCGACGCGCACGGGCACGGCCTGGTCGGAGTCGTTGGTGTAGACCACCGTGGCGCTCGAGTCGTCCGGGCGGATGGCGGCGACCGTGTCGGCGTTGTCGGTGCGGATGACGTGGTCGCCGGGCTTGATGAAGCGGGAGTACTGCGCCATGGTCCAGTACTTCTTGTTCTTGCGGACCGGCTCGGCGCCGGGGGTGTCGGTGAGGAAGTCGACCTGGATCAGGCCCCAGTTCTGGTTCTCCGCGCTGGGGAGCATGTTGCGGTAGTTCTCGATCGACTGCCAGGTCACCCAGGCGCGCGGCTCGAGCAGGGCGACGTCCTCGCTGATCCGCTCGGCGAGCGCGAGGCCGGGCCGCATGTCCTCGAAGTTCTGCGGGATGCCGCCGGGGCCGAGGTCGACCTCGGACATCCACAGGTCCTTGCCGCTGAGCTTGGAGAGGTCACGGGGCGCGACGCGGCCGTCCGTGCCGTAGGTGTGCACGTTGAGGCGCCCGACCGCTGCGCGTGCCGCGGCGTTCCACCCGGCCCAGTCCCGGACGAACGTGCCCGGGTTCGTCTCGTCGGGCGAGGCCACCACGGCGTCGGAACCCACGGCGTCCAGGGCCGCGCGCGTCGCGACGGCCATCTTGCCCTGGCTGGCGGGGTCCCAGTGGCTGCCCTCCTGGCCGCCCTTGGCGCGCCAGTAGTTGGTGTTCGGCTCGTTGACCGGCGAGACGGTGTCGAAGTCGATGCCGTCGGCCTTCTCCACGTGGTCGACGACCTTGGCCAGGTAGGTGGCGAACTCGTCGTACTGGTCGGGCCGCAGGTTGTCCTTGTTGCCGTCGAAGTTGCCCGACGCGTAGCCGCTCTCGGTCATGAAGTACGGCGCGGAGTTGCTGAACGCCTCGAACGTCGTCGCCCCGCGCTGCTTGGCCGCCTTGAGCCACCAGCGCTGGTTGGCGTCCGCGTCCCAGTTCCAGTGCGCCGGGTTCGCCGGGTCCCACCAGTTGCGGGTGTCCCGAGGAGTGTCGGGCGTCGAGCCGGGCACGGGGCCGACCGAGGACGGGCGGTTCCAGAAGCCGGGGATCGCCGCACCGGGACGCATGTAGGCGGGGGTCTCGGGGCTGTCGCCACCGCCGATGTTGTACCGGGCGATGGTGAACTGGAGCCCGTCCTCGCCGAACAGCGCATCGGCGAGCTCGGCCTTCTTGGCCTGGGGCCAGCCGCCCGTGACGTTGGCGAACCACGTCAGCGCGGTCCCCCAGCCCTGGAACTCGGGCTGCTGGTAGCTCGGGTCGAGCCGGATGTCGACGCCGGGGCCGGCTCCGGAGCCCGGCCCGACGCGCGGTGCGTCCTGCGCGTCGACGGCCGGGGCCGCCGGGACGTCGGCCGGGGCAGCCGACGCTGTGCCCGCGAGGGCACCCAGCGGCAGGACGGTCGCAGCCACCACGGCTGCGATGGTCGGCGTCAGCCGACCGCGATGGGCAGTGGTGGACATCTGCTCTCCCTCGTCACCGGGTCGTCGTCGACCCGCTCACGAAGGATGAAAGCACTTATTCCGACCCCTGTAAATACTCTCTTCAGGACTCGAGGGCGGCATACCCCGGCTTGACGACGTCCTCGATGATCGCGAGCCGCTCGTCGAACGGCAGGAACGCCGACTTCATCGCGTTGATCGTGACCCAGCGCAGGTCCTCGATCGTCCAGCCGGCCTCGGTGACGAGCAGCCCCATCTCGCGGGACATCGACGTGCCGCTCATGAGGCGGTTGTCGGTGTTGACCGTGACCCGGAAGCGCAGCCGCTTGAGCAGCGAGATCGGGTGCAGCGCAATGGATTCCGCGGCACCGGTCTGGATGTTGCTGCTCGGGCACATCTCCAGCGGGATGCGGGTGTCGCGCACGTAGGCCGCGAGCAGACCGAGGTAGATGTCCTCGCGGTCGGCGTCGAGCGCCTTCCCGGGGTTGTCCGCGAACGGCTTGTCGTTGACGAGGATGTCGTCCACGATGCGCACGCCGTGGCCGAGCCGGTCGGCGCCGCACCACTGGATCGCCTCCCAGATGCTGGGCAGGCCGAACGCCTCGCCGGCGTGGATCGTGAAGTGCGCGTTCTCGCGACGCAGGTACTCGAAGGCGTCGAGGTGACGGGTGGGCGGGAAGCCCGCCTCGGCCCCGGCGATGTCGAAGCCGGCGACACCCTGGTCGCGGTAGCGGACCGCCAGCTCGGCGATCTCGGTGCTCTTGGCCGCGTGCCGCATCGCGGTGAGGAGCGCCGTGACGCGGATCGGCGTACCGGCGGCCGCTGCCTCCTTCTCCCCCTCGCGGAAGCCGGCGTTGACGGCCTCGACGACCTCCTCGAGCGACAGGCCCGCGGACAGGTGCTGCTCCGGGGCGTACCGGCTCTCGGCGTAGACCACGCCGTCGGCGGCGAGGTCGAGGACGCACTCCCGGGCCACGCGGCGCAGCCCGTCGGCGGTCTGCATCACGGCCAGCGTGTGGTCGAACGTCTCGAGGTACCGCACCAGCGAACCCGAGTCCGCGCTCTCGCGGAACCACGCACCGAGGCTCTCGGCGTCGGTCGCCGGCAGCGCGTCATACCCGACCTGCTCGGCGATCTCGATGATCGTCTGCGGCCGGAGCCCACCGTCGAGGTGGTCGTGCAGCAGCGCCTTGGGCGCACGCAGCACGAGGTCATCGACCGAGCCGGGCTCGGGTGCGGCGGCGGACGTCGCGTCGTTCTTGTCCTTGCGGCCGAAGATCATTCGCCCTCCTCCTCACGGCCGACGGTCTCGGGAGAGAACGCTGGCAGGCAGACGGCGACGTACTCCGCGCCGTCCTCGCCGGTGGAGTAGCGGATCCGCTCCCCCGCCCTGGTGATGACGCTCTGGCCGGCCTCGACGCGCAGCTGACCACCGTCGTGGTCGAGCAGGACCGCACCGGCGAGGACGAGGGTGATCTCGTCGAACTGCGGCGTCTGGAACGGCTCGCTCCAGTCGGCCGGTGCCTTCATGTGGGCGACGGAGACGGCGTCGGTGCCGGTGGTGACGCGACCGACGTGCTCGTCGATGACCTTGCCGCCGGGGACGGGGATGGTCGTGGGGGTGCTGATGAGCTGGGGCACGGTGGGGTCCTAGGAGATCTTCTCGATGACGAGCGGGAGCAGGTCGGGGCGGCTGCCCCCGGGGGCGATGGTGAACGAACCCTCCAACGACTCCAGCGCGCGCTCGAAGCGCTCGGGGGTGTCGGTATGGAGCGTGAGCAGCTTCTCGCCCGCGCGGACGGTGGCGCCCGGCTTGGCGTGCATCTCGACCCCGGCACCGGCCTGGACGGGGTCCTCCTTGCGAGCACGGCCGGCACCGAGGCGCCAGGCCGCGACGCCGACCTTGAGGGCGTCGAGCTCGGTGAGGACACCGTCGGCGGGGGCGAGGACCTCGTGGGTCTCCTTGGCGACCGGCAGCGTGGCGTCGGGGTCGCCCCCCTGCGCGCGGATCATGGCCTTCCAGGCGTCCATCGCGCGGCCGTCCTCGAGCGCGTCGGCGGGGTCGACGTCAGCGCGACCAGCGGCGGCGAGCATCTCGCGGGCCAGCGCCAGGGTCAGCTCGACGACGTCCGCGGGTCCGCCGCCGGCCAGCACCTCGACCGACTCGCGGACCTCGAGGGCGTTGCCGGCCGTGAGGCCGAGCGGCACCTGCATGTTGGTGAGCATCGCGACCGTCTTCACCCCGGCGTCGGTGCCGAGGTCGACCATCGTGCGGGCGAGCTCACGGGCGTCGTCGACGTTCTTCATGAACGCGCCGCTGCCGACCTTGACGTCCAGGACCAGCGCGCCCGTGCCCTCGGCGATCTTCTTGCTCATGATCGAGGAGGCGATGAGCGGGATCGCCTCGACGGTGCCGGTGACGTCGCGCAGGGCGTAGAGCTTCTTGTCGGCCGGGGCCAGGCCGTCGCCGGCCGCGCAGATGACGGCGCCGACGTCCTCGAGCTGCTGCATCATCTGCTCGTTGCTCATGCCGGCCCGCCAGCCGGGGATCGCCTCGAGCTTGTCGAGGGTGCCACCGGTGTGGCCGAGGCCGCGGCCCGAGAGCTGCGGGACGGCGACACCGCAGGCGGCCACCAGCGGGGCGAGCGGCAGGGTGATCTTGTCGCCGACCCCGCCGGTCGAGTGCTTGTCGGCGGTGGGGCGCGACAGGGACGAGAAGTCCATCCGCTCACCGCTGTTGATCATGGCGTTCGTCCAGCGGGAGATCTCGCGACGGTTCATGCCGTTGAGCAGGATCGCCATCGCCAGGCTGGACATCTGCTCGTCGGCGACCGCGCCCCGGGTGTACGCGTCGATCACCCAGTCGATCTGGCCGTCGGACAGCTCGCCCCGGCCCCGCTTGGTGATGATGACGTCGACGGCATCGAAGCTCTCGCTCATGGCCTCATCGTGTCAGATCCCATCGGCGCTCCGACACGGGGCAGCCGTCGCCCGATCGTGCGCGAATCGCCCCCGTCCGCGACGGCGGAGGGCGATTCGTGCAGGATCCGGCCGAAAGCACTCACCCCCGCCCGGGGAAGTGGATCCGCCACTCGTCGCTTCTGATCCGGGCAGGCATGCCGCACGCCCTCATCGCCGCGACCACCCGGTCGAGGGTCTCCCTCGGCCGACCGTTGACGCCCCGGGACAGCACGACGACGAGCCGCCAGCCGTCCTGGTCGAGGCCCTCCCGTCGCTCGACGTCCCGCTGCCACTGCCTGGTGCTCTCGGCGTGCTGACGCCCGTCGTACTCGATCGCGAGCCGGTGCTCGGGATACGACAGGTCGAAACGCCGCAACCACCGCCCGTCGTCGGTGTACTCGATGTGGTTGACGACCGGTTCGGGCAGCCCGGCCAGCACGAGCAGCATGCGCAACCGGGACTCCATCGGCGAGTCCACCCCACGTCTCACGAGCCCGGCAGCCCGCCGCGCGATCGCAGCGTGCCTGCCTCGGTGCCCTTTCGCCTGAGCTGACCATGGGGCAGGCGCAGGTGGATGCGGTGGTCCGGTGGCACCACGCCGCCGAGGAGGACTGCGGCGGTGGACCCTGCTGCGACCGTCCCAGCAGGTGCCAGACGCAGGGCAGCCAGCGTCCGCACCCGTACGTCGACGGTCACGCCGGCTCGGACGTAGACCCCGTGCAGCACCCGCTGCACCAGCGGCCCGCGCAGCGCCTTGTCGGTCAGACCCTCCGCACGGGCCTCGGTGCGGAGGAAGACGAACGGCAGACGCTCCATACCGACAGCGTGTCCGACCACATCGGAAGCGGTCCGGGGTTGTCCACAGGGTCTGTTCGCGCCCGATCGTGCGCGAATCGCCCCTCACCGCGCGGGCGAGGGGCGATTCGCGACAGATCCGGCGCGACTTGCCGAGGCGGTCGGCCAGTCAAGCGGGCGGCAGGCGTCAGGCGGGTGGGGCGGCGATCGAGAGGTTGTCGGGGCCGAACGCCTGGGGCAGCAGCTCGCTCATCGGCAGCACGCCCTCGGGGGTGAGCAGCAGGCAGGTGGGCCCGCCGTTCTCCCACAGCAGCTGGCGGCAGCGGCCGCACGGCATGAGCGGCTCGCCGTCGCGCCCGACGCAGGACACCGCGACGAGGCGGCCTCCACCGGTCGCGTGCAGGTGCGACACGAGGCCGCACTCCGCGCACAGGGCCACGCCGTACGCCGCGTTCTCGACGTTGCAGCCCCACACGAGGCGGCCGTCGTCGACGATCCCCGCGACCCCCACGGGGAAGCGGGAGTAGGGCGCATAGGCCCGGCCCATGATCTCGACCGCCTTGGCCCGCAGGGCCTCCCAGTCGACCTCGGGGGTATGGCGCGCAGCCGGCTCCGCGCCATACCCCTCCTGCCCTTGGTTGGCGTCGTGGGCAGGGCTGGACTCGGGGGCCACTAGTGCCCCTCGCCCTTGCGGTAGATCTGCCCGTCGGCCGCTGGCATGCGTAGCCGTTGGGAGGCGAACGCGAGCACGAGCAACGTGGTGACGTAGGGGGTCGTGCCGGTGAGCTCGGCAGGGACGGCGTCGGCGGCGAGGTACCACCAGCCGACGAGGACACCCACGACGATCGCGAGGACACCCTGCACGGTGCGGTGATTGCGCACGATCTGCCAGATGCCGACGGCGATGAGCAGCACCGCGAAGAGCAGGAGGAAGGCGTGCACGGTGGCGCCACCACGCAGCTGGACGGCATCGGTGTAGCCGAACAGCGCGGCACCCGTGAGCAGGCCGCCCGGGCGCCAGTTGCCGAAGATCATCGCCGCGAGGCCGATGTAGCCGCGGCCACCGGTCTGGCCGTCGCGGTAGATGCTGGCCGCGACGAGAGCGAGGAACCCGCCACCGAGGCCGGCGAGGCCACCGGAGATCAGGACGGCGAGGAACTTGTAGCGCAGCACGTTGACGCCCAGGGACTCCGCGGCGACGGGCGACTCGCCCACCGAGCGCAGTCGCAGGCCGAACGCCGAGCGCCACAGGATCCACCAGGTCGCCACGAACAGCAGGATCGCGATGATCGTGAGCACCGAGAGGTTGGTGCAGACCGCCCGCAGGACGGCGGCGAGGTCGCTGACGAAGAACCAGTGCTTCTTCTCGAGGTCGCCGAGCGCCGGGGACACGCCCGGGAGCGTGAACGACGGCAGCTCCTTGACCTGCGGCGACTGCGTGGGACCACCGCCGGGCAGGCCGGTGAAGAACCGGGCGGCGAGGTACTTGGCGACGCCGAGGCCGATGATGTTGATGGCGACACCGGAGACGATGTGGTCGACCCCGAAGGTCACCGTGGCGACGGCGTGGATGAGCCCACCGATCATGCCCATGGCGATGGCGCCGAGCACACCCGCCCACGGCCCCATGTGGTAGCCGAAGAACCCGGCTCCCCAGGTGCCGAGGATCATCATGCCCTCGAGGCCGATGTTGACCACACCCGCGCGCTCGGACCACAGGCCACCGAGACCGGCGAGGCCGATCGGGACGGCCAGGCCGATGGCGGCGGCCAGCGCGCCGGAGGAGGCGATGTCGTTGGCGCCGGTGGCGACGCGCAGGATCGCGATGACGGCCAGGACGCCGATGGCGATGACCGCCCACTCGCGAGGTCCGTAGCGGCGCTTGTGCTTGGGTCGTCCGGTCACGGTCGTCGTGCCGACCTCGAGTCCGGCGGCGCTCATGCCGGTGCTCCTTCCTTGGAGGCGGACGCAGGCTGCGAGGCGGCCAGCTCCTTGGCGACGCGGGTCTGCTCGAGCCGCTTGTCGGTCCGCCGGATCAGCTCGTAGGCGATGACGACGGCGAAGAGGATCACGCCCTGGATGATGTTGACGAGCTCCTGGGCGACGTCGGCCTGGATCTGCAGCGCGTTGGACTGCACGTCGAGGAACGCCCAGAGCAGGGAGGCGAACGCGATCCCCACGGCGTTGTTGCGGCCGAGCAGGGCGATCGCGATGCCGGCGAACCCGAGCCCGGACTGGAACGTCGTGCCGTAGTTGTGGTCCTGGCCGAACAGCAGCGGCATGCCGATGAGCCCGGCCAGCGCGCCGGAGGCGATCATCGCGGTCATCACCATGCGCGGGACCTTGACTCCGCTGGCCACCGCAGCGCTCTCGGAGCGACCGGTGGCACGCAGGTCGAACCCGAACCGCGTCTTGCCCAGGACGAACCAGTAGAGGAACCCGACGAGCACGGCGAGCAGCAGCAGGGTGTAGACGCGGTTGGTGGCGCCCGGGATGAGCTGGAAGCCCTCGAGCTGCGAGGACTCGGGGATCGTCTTGGTCTCGATCCGGTTGCTGCCCTCGGCCCGGTCCGAGGCCTTGAGCAGCAGCCAGCTGACGATGCCCGTGGCGATGGCGTTCAGCATGATCGTGGAGATCACCTCGGAGACACCGCGCTTGACCTTGAGGTATGCCGCGATGCTGGCCCACAGCCCGCCGGCCACCATCGCGACGATGATGCTGACGAGGATGTTCAGCGGCCCGGGGAGCCACGCCTGACCGGCGAAGACGGCGGCCGCGAAGGCTGCGACGCGGTACTGGCCGTCGACGCCGATGTTGAACAGGTTCATCCGGAAGCCCACCGCGACCGCGATGGCCGACAGGTAGAAGACGGCGGCGGCGTTGATGATGTTGACGCTCTGGCGCGGCTTCGGCACGGCCAGGATGGTCTTCCAGACCTCCCAGACCGGGTCGCCGACCGCGACCAGCACGAGCGAGGTGACGACGAACGCCACAACGAGCGCCAGGACCGGGGCGGCCGCGCTCATCAGGATCCGGCGCGGGTTGAGGGCCTTCATCGGGTCTGCTCCTTCTCGCCGGCACCGGTCATGGCGGCGCCGAGGTCCTCGGCGGTCACCTCGTCCGGGTCGAAGTCGCCGGACAGCTTGCCGCGCAGGATCACGCGGATGGTGTCGGACAGCCCGATCAGCTCCTCGAGGTCCGCGGAGATGAGGAGCACCGCGAGCCCTTCGCGCCGGGCGGCACGGATGTGGTCCCAGATGCTCGACTGCGCCCCGACGTCGACGCCGCGGGTGGGGTGGGCGGCGATGAGCACCTTGGGGTGGTGGCTCATCTCGCGACCGATGATGAGCTTCTGCTGGTTGCCACCGGACAACGAGCCGGCGGTGACGAAGATCGACGGGGTGCGCACGTCGTACTCGGTGACAATGCGCTGGGTGTCGGCCTTGGCGGCCGCAGCGTCGATGAGCTGGCCCTTGACGTTGGGCGACTCGGTCTGGTGCCCGAGGATGCGGTTCTCCCACAGCGGCGCCTCGAGCAGCAGGGCATGGCGGTGGCGGTCCTCGGGGATGTAGCCGACGCCGGCCTCGCGGATCTCGCGGACGCCCCAGTCGGAGATGTCCGTCGACTCGAGGCGGACGGTGCCCGAGGTGGGCTCGCGCATCCCCATGATGACCTCGACGAGCTCGGCCTGGCCGTTGCCCTCGACGCCGGCGATGCCGAGGACCTCACCCGCGTGGATGGCGAGCGAGATGTCGTCGAGCAGGGGGCGCCCGGAGCCGCCACCGAGGACCAGGTTGTCGACCGAGAGCAGGACCCGGTCGGTGACGGTCGACTCCTCCGTCGTCGGCGACGGCAGCTCCGAGCCGACCATGAGCTCGGCCAGCTGACGGGCGTTCACGGTCTTCGGGTCCACCGTGTCGATCGTCGTGCCGCGCCGGATCACCGTGATCGAGTCGGCGACCTTGAGCACCTCGTCGAGCTTGTGGGAGATGAACAGGACCGTCAGGCCCTCGTCCTTGAGCTCGGCGAGCTGGTCGAACAGCTCGTCGACCTCCTGCGGCACGAGGACGGCGGTCGGCTCGTCGAGGATGAGCGTCTTGGCCCCGCGGAACAGGACCTTGAGGATCTCGATGCGCTGGCGGGCCCCGACGCCGAGGTCGCTGACCAGGGCATCCGGGTCCACGTCGAGCTTGTAGGCGTCGGAGATCCGCTGGATCTCCGCGCGCGCCTTGTCGCCGATCCCGTGCAGCTTCTCCGCACCGAGGACGACGTTCTCGAGCACGGTGAGGTTGTCGGCGAGCATGAAGTGCTGGAAGACCATGCCGATGCCGGCGGCGATCGCGTCGGACGGCGAGTGAAGGTCGACCGCCGTGCCGTTGACCTTGATGGTCCCCTCGTCGGGGCGCTGCACGCCGTACAGGATCTTCATCAGCGTGGACTTGCCCGCGCCGTTCTCCCCCACGATCGCGTGGACGGTGCCGCGCCGGACGGAGAAGGTCACGTCCTTGTTGGCCACGACGCCGGGGAAACGCTTGGTGATGCCCTCGAGCTCGACGGCTGGGGCGCCTGCGTCGGCGGTGGGCTGAGTCAGGGGTGGGGAGGCAGTGATGGCGACACTCCTGGTCCGGGCCCGCAGCGGTGCAGGCGATGTGGTGCGTGTTTCGGGGTGTCCGGGTCGCGGACGCGGTGATCGGGTCGATGGTGTGCGGGACAAGCACACGGCCCGGGTCAGACGCTACCGCGCCGCCCGGGCCGTGTGGACCACCAAAGGGATCAGGGGGTGACGGGCACCGTGATCTTGCCGTCGATGATCTGCTGCTTGTAGTCGTCCAGCTTGGACTTGATGTCGTCGACCTGGCCACCGGTCGTGGAGTAGTCGACACCGCCGGACTTGAGGTCGTAGACGTTGTTGCCCGTCTTCTCCTGGCCGTCGGCCGCGGCCTTGATGAAGTCGAACACCGCGACGTCGACCTTCTTGATCATCGAGGTCATGATGACGGAGCGGACGTCCGCCGGGGCGGTCAGCGCCTGGTCGGAGTCGACACCGATCGCGAGGCCACCTGCGGCCTTCGCGGCGGTGAAGACGCCACCACCGGAGCCACCGGCTGCGTGGTAGACCACGTCGGCGCCGGCCTGGAACATGCCCTCGGCCGCGGTCTTGCCCTTGGCCGGGTCACCGAAGCCGCTGAAGTCCGGCGGCTGGGTGAGGTACTGGCTGTCGACCTTGATGCTGGGGTTCACGGCCTTGGCGCCCGCGATGTAGCCCGCCTCGAACTTCTTGATGAGGGGCGTGTTGACACCGCCGACGAAGCCGATGTGCTTGGCCTTCGACTTCAGCGCGGCCGCCGCGCCGACGAGGAACGAGCCCTCGTTCTCGGCGAAGGTGATCTGGTCGACGTTGTCGCCCTTGGAGTCGTCCGAGGCGTCGTCGACGATGGCGAAGTTCACGTCGGGGTTCGCCTTCGCGGCCTTGCCGACCGACTGGGCGTAGGCGAAGCCCACCGCGACGACGTGCGTGTAGCCGGCGTCGACGAGCTGCTGCAGGCGCTCCTCGCGAGCGGCCTCGTTCTCACCGTTGACGGCTGCGGCTTCCTTGATCTCCACGCCGAGGTCGGCCTTGGCCTTGTCGAGGCCGGCTGCTGCGGCGTCGTTGAACGACTGGTCGCCACGGCCACCCACGTCGTAGGCCATACCGACCTTGATGTCGCTCTTGGCGGCCGAGCTCGAGCCCGATCCGCTGGCGGCCGGCTCGTCGGTGCCCGAGTCACCGCACGCGGCCAGCGTCAGTGCTGCCACCGACATGACCGCTGCAACCTTCATCGTGTGACGCAAGGCTGTCTCCTGTTCCTAGGTATGCATGAGGCGCGCTGGTGCGCCACTAGGGCGTGAGGATAGCCGTAAGAACTGCGGCCTCCGACAGCCTTCTGGCGCAGTTCTTGCAAACCGTTACCGATCCGCGACTGTCCGTTCCGCGCTGCTCTTGACCACACCGGCCACAACTGCACCAGCCAGCAGGCGAGCGCCCCGGACGACCGAGGTCTCGTCGACGACGAGGTCTCCCTGGTGCAGGTCGTAGGTCGTCCCGCCGGGGGTGCGCGTCCCCAGCCGTGCCATCGCCCCGGGCACCTCCCGCAGGTACCACGCGAAGTCCTCGCCGCCCAGGGACTGGGGCGTCCCGACGGGGACGATCCCCATCCCCTCGGCGGCCCGGCGCAGCACCTCGATCGCCTCGGGGTCGTTGACCACGGGGGGCACGCCCTGGACGTGCTCGAGCACCGCCGTGACGGCATACGGGGCCACGATGTGCTCGAGGGCCTCGGCGAGGAGCGGTCCGACGGTGGTCCACGCGGTGGCGTCGAGCATGCGCAGGGTGCCCGCGACGAGGCCGCTGGAGGGGATGACGTTGGCGGCCTGGCCGGCGTGCAGCTCGCCCCAGACCAGCGCGAACGCCGTCCGCGGGTCGAGGCGCCGCGACAGCACGGCCGGCATCTCCGTGACGACCTTGGCCAGCGCGAACGTGAGGTCCTCGGTGAGGTGCGGGCGGGAGGTGTGGCCGCCGCGACCGCTGAGGTGCACCACGACGCGGTCGGCGGCGGCGGTGATGGCCCCGTCGCGCAGGCCGACGCTGCCCACGTCGAGGCTGGGGTCGCAGTGGACGGCGAAGATGGCGTCGACGCCGTCGAGGGCGCCCTCGGCGATGAGGTCGACCGCCCCGCCGGGGATGACCTCCTCGGCGGGCTGGAACAGCAGGCGCACACCGATGCCCCGCTCGCGCAGCTGGCCTTCGTGCTCCTTGAGCGCGAGGCCGGCGCCGAGCACGGCAGCGACGTGGACGTCGTGGCCGCAGGCGTGGCAGATGCCCTCGGTGGTCGAGGACCAGGCCACGCCGGTCCGCTCCCCCACCGGCAGGGCGTCGAGGTCGGCGCGCAGGGCCACGCGGTACGCGGGCTGCTCGGCGCCGAGATCGGCCACCAGCCCCGTCACCGGGAGCATCCGGGTGGCCACCCCGGCGGCGCGGAGGATCTCCTCGACCTTGGCCGTGGTGCGCACCTCCCCGCGGGACAGCTCGGGGTAGGCGTGGACGTCGCGCTGGAGGGCCAGGAGCGCGGGTGCCAGGGCGTCGATGGCGGTGCCGAGGTCGGTCAGCAGGTGGTTGTCGCTCATGTCCCGGCGCACTCTACTCGCGGCGAGCGGCGCCGCCCGGCGGGTCGGCAGGTGACGTGGCGCGGCCCGTTCCCGAGGTCTTTGAGGGATCCGACGGACCAGGACACGTCGGATCCCTCAAAGACCCGGGTATGGCGCGGGGGCGCCGGGTATCGCGCGGAGACTTCGGGGGTGCCGGGCGCTCAGAAGGTCTCGCGCGGGACGTACAGGCCCCAGACGTCGCGCAGGGCGTGGCTGACCTCGCCGCCGGTCGCGCGCAGCCGCAGCGCCTCCTTCATCGGGTAGAGCAGGTTGTCGGTGCCGCGCGCGGCCTCGCGCACCGCCTCGAGCGCTCGCTCGACGGCCTCGTTGTCGCGCTCGGCCCGCAGGGCGGCGAGCCGCTCGCGCTGGTCGTGCTCGATCTGCGGGTCGACGCGCAGTGGCTCGTAGGGCTCCTCCTCGTCGAGGGCGAAGCGGTTGAGCCCGACGACCGTGCGCTCCTTGTTGTCGATCTCGAGGGCGATCCGGTAGGCGGAGCGCTCGATCTCTGACTTCTGGAAGCCCTGCTCGATCGCCGCGACCGCGCCACCGCGGTCCTCGACGGCCTGGATCAGCTCGAGGGCAGCAGCCTCGACGTCGTCGGTCATGGACTCCACGACGTACGAACCGGCAAACGGGTCAACGGTCTTCGTCACATCGGTCTCGTAGGCGATGACCTGCTGGGTGCGCAGGGCGAGGCGGGCGGCCTTCTTGGTCGGCAGCGCGATGGCCTCGTCGAAGGAGTTGGTGTGCAACGACTGCGTGCCACCGAGGACGGCGCCCAGGCCCTGGAGCGCGACCCGAACGAGGTTGACCTCGGGCTGCTGGGCGGTGAGCTGGACACCCGCGGTCTGGGTGTGGAACCGCAGCATCAGGCTCTTGGGGTTCGTCGCCCCGAACTCCTCACGCATGATCCGCGCCCAGATCCGTCGCGCCGCACGGAACTTCGCGACCTCCTCCAGCAGCGTGGTCCGGGCGACGAAGAAGAACGACAACCGCGGGGCGAACTCGTCGACGTCCAGGCCGGCAGCGATCGCAGCGCGCACGTACTCCTTGGCGTTGGCCAGGGTGAACGCGATCTCCTGCGCAGGCGTCGCCCCGGCCTCGGCCATGTGGTACCCGCTGATGGAGATGGTGTTCCAGCGCGGCATCTCCTTGGCGCAGTAGGCGAAGATGTCGCTGATGAGGCGCAGCGACTCCTTGGGCGGGTAGATGTAGGTGCCGCGCGCGATGTACTCCTTGAGCACGTCGTTCTGGATCGTCCCGGCGAGCTTGGCGCTCTCGGCGCCGTTCTCCTCGGCGACGAGCTGGTACATCAGCAACAGCGTCGAGGCCGGCGCGTTGATCGTCATCGACGTCGACAGCTCACCGAGCGGCAGCCCGCCGAACAGCGTGCGCATGTCGTCGATGGAGTCGATGGCCACCCCGACCTTGCCCACCTCGCCGCTGGCGATCGCCTCGTCGGAGTCGTACCCCATCTGCGTCGGCAGGTCGAAGGCGACGGACAGCCCGCCGGTGCCGTTCGCGACGAGCTCGTGGTACCGCTCGTTGCTCTCCTTCGCCGTGCCGAACCCGGCGTACTGCCGCATCGTCCACGGCCGCCCCGTGTACATGTTCGGGTACACCCCGCGGGTGTACGGGTACTGCCCCGGCTCGCCCAGCTGCTCCGTGGGATCGAACCCCGCGAGGTCCTCCGCGCCGTACACGGCCTTGATCGGGAGGTCGGACTCGGAACGGGCTTCGGGGACGTCGGCGGCCATGCTGCGGAGCCTAACGGCGGGGTGTGGCGCGCGCCCACGGCCCGTGGCCAACCTCACCGCCGTCGTGTGGTGTGGTCGCGGCACACCGTCACCCGAGGCGGGCCCGGCGCTCCTCCCAGCGGGTGGCGATCCCCTTCATCTCCTCGGTGATGAACTCGAGGAACTCGACGCTGAGCGCGAGACGGTGACCGGCGGGAGTCCGGCGACCGCCCACGAGGCCGACCCCCTCGCGCAACGTCGCGGTGATCGGCCCGTACGTCGCCGAGGAGTTGATCATGACGTCGTGCCAGGCGTCGTCGGCGACGACGAAGACGTCGCGCCGGCTGCCGGGCTCGCGCTCCCGGTGGATCATCCGGGTCGTCTCGAGGTAGCGGACCGCCCCGGAGACGGCAGCCGGGCTCACGGCCAGCGCCTCGCCGAGCTCGGCGGCGGTGAGGGTGCCGCTGTCCCGCGCGAGCAGGCAGGCGAAGACCCTGGCCGGAAGCCTCGGGAACCCTGCCGCCGTCAGGCTGGAGCCGAAGCGCTCGACGAAGCGTGCTCGCTCGTCCTCGGGTGTCGGTGCCGTCCGCGTGACCATGGCGACACTTTAGAACATTCAGTATTTAATGAAAACTGTGTACCGTGGATGCCATGACCACCGTGATCCACGCGGCAGGGCTGCGCAAGGAGTTCGGCCGCACTGCGGCCCTCGACGGCCTCGACCTCGAGGTCGGGCAGGGCGAGGTCCACGGGTTCCTCGGCCCCAACGGGTCGGGCAAGTCGACGACCATCCGGGTGCTGCTCGGTCTCCTGCGGGCCGATGCGGGAGAGGTCACCCTCCTCGGGGGCGACCCGTGGAGCGAGGCCGCGACCCTGCACCGGCGCCTCGCCTACGTCCCGGGGGACGTCGCCCTCTGGCCGAACCTCACTGGCGGCGAGGTGATCGACCTGCTCGGGCGGTTGCGCGGCGGGCACGACGAGCGTCGCCGGGTCGAGCTGCTCGAGCGCTTCGACCTCGACCCCACCAAGAAGGGCCGCGCCTACTCCAAGGGCAACCGGCAGAAGGTGGCCCTCGTGGCGGCCCTGGCCTCCGACGCCGAGCTGCTCATCCTCGACGAGCCGACCTCGGGGCTGGACCCGCTCATGGAGGAGGTCTTCCGGGACTGCATCCGCGAGGTGCGCGCCGAGGGCCGCACCGTCCTGCTGTCGAGCCACATCCTCAGCGAGGTCGAGCACCTCTGCGAGCGCGTGACGATCATCCGCGCCGGCCGGACGGTCCAGACCGGCAGCCTCGCCGACCTGCGCCACCTGTCGAGGACGACCGTGGACGCCGAGCTCGACCGCGCCCCTTCCGGGCTCGAGGCGGTGCCAGGTGTCCACGACCTGCGCGTCGACGGTCGCCACGTGCACCTCGGCGTCGACCCCGACGAGCTCTCGACCGTGATGAACCTCTTGGCGCAGTGCGGGATCCGCAGCATCACCAGCGCTCCCCCGAGCCTGGAAGAGCTCTTCATGAACCTCTACCGCGAGCCCGCGGAGGAACCCGTCGCCGGGGCCCGGCCATGAGGGCGCCGACCGGCACCGGGACCCTGTGGCGGCTCGCGCTGCGTCGCGACCTGGTGCTCGCGCCGGTGGTGGTGCTCCTGCTCGGCGGGATGGCGTGGAGCACGGCTGCGGCGACCGTCGCCCTCTACCCCGACCCCGCCCAGGCCACCTCGGCAGCCGTGGCGGCCAACGCATCCCCTGCGCTCGTGGCGCTCTACGGGCCGGTCCACGCGTCGATCGGCTCGCTCGCCAGCCTGAAGATGCTGTCCACCGGTGCCGTGGCCGTCGCGCTGACCGCGGTCTTCCTCCTGCGCCGCCACACGCGGACGGAGGAGGAGACCGGTCGGGTCGAGCTCCTCGGCGCAGGGGTGATCTCCCGCCACGCGCCGCTCACCGCCGCGATCCTGCACACGTCCGGCGTCGTCCTGCTCGCCAGCGCCCTGTGCGCCATCGGGTATGCCGCGTCCGGCCTCCCGCTCGGCGGCTCGGTCGCGCTCGGGCTGGCCTGGCTCGTCTCGGGACTCGCGTTCACCGGCGTCGCTGCGGTCGCGGTGCAGCTCACCGCCAGCGCGCGGACGGTGGCGGCGGTCGCGGGAAGTGGCGTCGCGGCGGCATACCTGCTCCGGGCGGCGGGCGACGCGTCCGGTGACGGGCCCTGGGGGTTCCTCGTGTGGCTGTCACCGCTGGGGTGGGCGCAGCAGCTGCGCCCGTACGCCGACGAGCAGTGGTGGGCAGCGCTGCCCGCGGTCGTTTTCACCGTCGCGACGATGGCGGCGGCCTACGTCCTGCGCAGCCGACGCGACCTCGGCTCGGGGCTCTTCGCCGACCGGGCCGGGCCGGCCCACACCTCCATGGGTTCGCCGCTCGCCCTCGCCTGGCGGTTGCAGCGGTCCGCGATCTTCGGTTGGTCGCTCGCGGTCGTGCTCGCCGGGGCGGTGATGGGCGGGTTCGCCTCCAGTGCGGGGACGCTGCTCGACTCCCCCGAGGCGCGCGAAATGATCCGCAGCCTGGGCGGGACGGGGTCGCTCACGGACGCGTTCATCGCGGCGGAGTTCGGGATCATGGCGGCCGTCGTCGCGGGCTTCGGGGTCGCCGCGGCGCTGCGGCTGCTCGGCGAGGAGAACTCCAGCCGCGCGGAGCTGACGCTGTCGACCGCCACCTCGCGCTGGAGCTGGCTGATGAGCCACGTGACCCTCGCGCTCCTCGGGAGCGCCGGGATTCTGGCCCTGCTCGGCGTGGGCGCAGCCGTCGCCGACGGCGCGACCCGTGGCGACCTGGGCGAGTCGTTCGCCCGGGTGCTGCCGGCTGCCCTGGTGCAGGTGGCCCCGGTGTGGGTGGTGATCGCGGTGGCGGTGCTGCTCTACGGCACCGCGTCCCGCCTGGCGATCGGCGCGTGGGTGGTGCTGGCGGCCTGCCTGGTCATCGGCCAGCTCGGCGAGCTGTTGAAGCTCCCGCGGGTGGTCCAGGAGCTGTCGCCGTTCCGGCACGTGCCGCTGCTCCCCGGAGGGGCTTTCGACCCGACCCCGGTGGTGGCGCTGGTAGCGCTGGCAGGAGTGCTCGTGCTGGCCGGGGGCAGCTTGTTCCGCCGACGCGACGTGCACTGACCGAGGCGCCCCTCTCCCCTGCTCCTGGCGCCAGCCGGGTCTTTGAGCGCCTGACCACGTCAGGGCGTGGTCAGGCGCTCAAAGACCCGCGGCGCAGGGCGCTGCGCGACGGGAGCCGGACGGGGCGCGGACTCAGGTGGTCTGGCGGACGACGGCGACGAGGTCCACCGGCAGGCCGAGCGCATCCGCCACCGTCGCGGCGACCAGCGTCCGCAGCCGCTGCTCGGCGCCGTCGGCGCGCGGCGAGCCCGTCACCGTGACGACCGCGCCTCCCCCGCCGGCGACGGCACGCGTGAGCAGGACGACGACATCGGCCGGCGTGAGCGCCAGCGCGTCAGCGGCCGCCGCACCCACTGCCCGACAGAGCTCCTCGTCGGAGGTCCGGTGGCTGTCGTCGGCAGGCACCGGCCGCGCGCCAGCCAGGGGCGGGAGGGTGAGGGTGATCCACGGCATGGGCGATCCTTGGCTCATGGGACGGTCGGTGGAGGACGCACGGGCAGGGTATGTCGTCGTGGGCAGTTCGGGGGTGCTCGCACCGATCGGGGCTGCACTGCGTTCGGCCGGTCACCCGGCGGCGGGGATCAGCCGCGGCAGCCGCCTGGAGCAGGGCGACTGGGACGAGCGGGTCGCCCTCGATGCCCGGGATCCCGACGCCGTCGCCTCGTGGCTGGCCACGCGAGACCTGTTGCCGCGCACCGTGATCGCCTACGCCCCGGCCACGTCACCCGAGGCCTTCGCCCGGCTGGCTGACGGGTGCGAGGTCGCGGTGCTGGTCGTGCCGTCCGCGTGGTCCGACCCCGGCGGCAGCGACGCCCTGGCCGCGTCGTGGCAGCTCGCGGACGACGTGCGGGTGCTCCGCCTGGGCTGGACCGGCGGCCCCGGGTCGGCGCGGTGGCACACGGCCGAGGAGATCTCCGCTGCAGCCCTCGCGCTCGCGCTCGACCCTGCCAGCGAAGAGATGCTCGGCCGCGTGAGGCCCTGGGACGAACGCCCCGGCGCTCCCGTCATCCGTGAGGAGCCGTGGCCGTCCGTCACGGGTGGCGTCGGGTTCGCCCAAGGGGTGTACGGCGACCAGGGCAACCTCGAGCTCGTCGCGGCCGACGCCGCGGGCGACGGCATCTGGGTGGGCTGGTGGAATGCCGACGACGAGGACCACCGGGCCGGAGCCGTGCCCGGGTCGTGGAGCGGGGCCAAGAGGTTCGCCGACGGTCACGGGTACGTGCAGGTGTCGATCACCCAGGCGGTGGCGGGTCCGAGCTTCCTCGAGGTGCTGGCCCTCTCCCCGACGGGCGACCTCGACCGGCACGTCTGGACCCCGACCGACGGCTTCACCCGCCACGGCACGCTGCTGCACGACGTCGTGGCGGCGGCACCGCTCGTGGTCGACGGGCAGGGCGACCACTGGGTGGTGGCCTCCACCACCGACGGACCGGTGGTCCTGCACGGGCGACCGGACGCGGCATACCCCGTCCTGGAGCTGGAGCCCGTGCAGACGGGAGTGGCGGCGCTCGCGCTGCTCCCCCGCACCGCGTGGGTGGTCGGTGCGACCTGGCACACCGACCACCTCGACCTGCTCGCCGTCGACGCCGGCAACGGCAAAGCCAGCGGCGTCGCTCTCTGGTGCTGCGGCGCGACAGACGCCGCGGCCACCCTTCGCGTCGACGGAGACGTGACCACCGGAAGCATTGCGGCACAGGGCAACTCGCTCGCAGTCGCCGTCTGCGCAGCAGGACGGGCGGTGCTCGTGCTGCTGGCCGGACCACCTGCCCCGACCGACCTCGGTCCGGCCGAGAACGCGACCGTCACGCCGGTGCAGGTCGGCCCTGACCGCGCCCCGGAGTGGCACGTCGTGACCACCCACGGCACCACGGCGACCCATCACCGCCACCGGGCCGACGGGGCCGCCGTCACCGTGCCGCAGCCGGTGGCGGCCCGGGCATGGGCAACCCCGGACACATCCTCCCTCCACGGACATCTCTGAGAGTTTTTGAGAGTTTCTGCTAGAGAATGCTTGTCACTGCTCGGAAGTGGTCCTACCGTTCTGACATCCGCCCCGCGCCGCGGGCTCAGGACCCGAAGGACCAAGGACATGTCCCACCAGGCACTCCAGCTCGACCGTCGAACCTTTCTGCGCACCACCGGACTCGTGGGCACCGGGATCGCCCTGACCGCCTGCTCAGGCGGCGGCGGCTCGACCCAGAACGCCGCATCGGCCACCACCGGGAAGCTCACCGGGACCGCCACCCTCACCACGTGGGGCAGTGACCAGGAGGTCGCCGCCTTCAAGAAGATCGCCGCCGACTTCCAGGCCGCCCGGGGCGCCAGCGTGAAGATCGAGGTGCTCCCCTACGACCAGATCCGGACCGTGGTCGACCGTCGCCTCCAGGCGAACCAGCCGCCGGACCTGTTCCGCGTGTCCTACACCGACGTCAGCGGCTACGCCCAGAACGGCGCCCTCGCCGACCTCACCGACTACATGGGCGACGGGTTCGGCGACGCGTTCTTCCCCGGCCTGTGGAACTCGGTCACCCTCGACGGCGCCCCGGTCGGCGTCCCGCACCACACGGACACCTCGGCCCTGGTCTACAACAAGGCGCACTTCGCCAAGGCCGGCATCACCGACGTGCCGAGCACCCTCGAGACCGCGTGGACCTGGCAGGAGTTCGAGGACGTCCTCACCAAGCTCAAGGCCGCCAACCCCGGCGTCGCACCCTTCGCCTTCAACTACCAGCTGTACGGCGCCTACCGCTGGTTCAACACCCTCTTCCAGGCCGGCGGCACGGTCCTCGACGCCAGCCAGAAGACCGTCACGCTCGACACCGACGCCGCCCGCAAGGCCCTCACCTGGACCCAGGGCCTCTACACCAAGGGCCTGCACGCCCCGAGCGTCCTCGTGAAGCGGCCCACCTACCCCGACGAGATCTTCCCGACCCAGAAGATCTCGATGATCCAGGCGGGCGACTTCCTCGTGCCCTCGCTCGACGCCGCCATCAAGAAGAAGTTCGAGTGGGGCGTCACCTACCTGCCCCGGGACGTCGCCGCGGCCACCGACCTCGGCGGCAACGCGGTCGTCGTCACCGATGCCGCGAAGAACAAGGACGTCGCAGCAGAGTTCGCGAAGTTCCTCGTCACCAAGGAGAACATGCAGTACTTCTGCGAGCAGACGACCGTGCTCCCGGTGCGCAAGGACCTCGCCGACGCCAAGCTCACGTATGCCGCGCGGCCCGACCTCATGCCCGTCTTCCAGAAGCAGGCCACCACGATGCCCGACGAGCTCGTGAAGACCTCGACGCTGCCGGCCTTCCCCGGCATCAACCAGGCCCTCGTCGACTCGATGGACCAGTTCCTGTCGAACCCGTCCGCGACGCCCGACTCGGTGATCTCCGCGATCACCGCCGGCATCGAGAAGGCCCTGAAGGGCTGAGGCCCGGGACCGGGGACAGGACGACGACCACGATGACGACTCGATGACGACGCGATGACGACCCAGGCGCCCACGGCCGGCCGGACCGCTCGGGGCAGCGCAGGACGAGGCGCGCCGCGCGGCGGCCCGCGCCTGCGGCTGCCTCGCCGTGGACCGGCCAACGCCGCCCTGCGCGCCGAGCGCTGGGCGGGGCTCGTGCTCGCGAGCCCCGCCCTGGTCGTCTTCACCGTCTTCATGTTCATCCCGCTGGCGCTGACCTTCTGGTACAGCCTGCACCGCTACTCCGGCTTCGGGCGGATGCGCTGGATCGGCACGGAGAACTACCGCAACATCGCCAGCGACTCGACGTTCTGGAAGGCCCTGCTCAACACCGTCCTCTACACGGCGATCACGGTCCCGATCGGCATCGCGCTCGGCCTCGGCGCCGCCCTGCTCCTCAACCGGGTCATGCCGGGTCGGGGGCTGTGGCGGGCCCTGGTCTACGTGCCGGTCGTCATCTCCGGCGTGGCCTCGGGCATCATCTTCCTGCGCCTGTTCGACCCCATCACCGGCATCCTCAACCAGCTGTTCACCGGCGTCGGCCTGCCGGCCGTCGACTGGCAGGGCAGCGGCACCGCGGCCCTCGTCTCGGTCATCATCGTCACCACGTGGCAGGGCATCGGCTTCGGGATGGTCGTCTACCTGTCCGGCCTGCAGGGCATCCCGGGCGAGCTGTACGAGGCGGGCGCTGTCGACGGCGCCGTCGGGTGGCGGCGGTTCTGGTACATCACCTGGCCGATGCTCGCGCCCACGACGTTCTTCCTCGTCGTCTACTCGATCATCGGCAGCTTCCAGGTCTTCGACGTCGTCTACGTCCTGACCCGTGGCGGCCCGGGCACGTCCACGACGTTCCTCGTCCAGTACGCCTACGACCAGGGGTTCAACCAGCGTCGCCAGGGGTATGCCGCTGCCATCGGCGTCATCATCTACGTCATCGTGCTGCTCTTCACCATCGCGCAGTGGCGCCTGTCCCGAGGGAGGGACGAAGCATGAGCATGGCTGCCATGACGCCACCCGCTGAGGTGGAGGAGCCGACGAAGGCGCGGGAGGGCGGCATACCGCAGTCGCGCCGGGTCGTGCTGACCCGCCTCGCCGTCGCGGTCCTCGGGGTCCTCGTCCTGATGTTCCCGATGTACTGGATGATCCGCACCTCGTTGGCGAGCACCGCCGAGCTGAGCGACCTCCCCGTCCCGCTGTGGCCGCAGGAGTGGCTGTGGCGCAACTACGTCGAGCCGTGGAAGGCCTACCCGTTCGCGCGCTGGCTGACGAACTCCGTCGTCATCGCCGCGCTGTCGGTGACCCTCACCCTGGCCATCAACCTCTGTGCCGGCTACGCGTTCGCCAAGCTGCGCTTCCCGCTGCGGAACGTGCTGTTCCTGCTCATCATCAGCACGCTCATGGTGCCGGTGCAGGTCATCATGGTCCCGCAGTTCCAGATCGTCATCGACCTCAACCTGCTCAACAGCACGTGGGGCGTGGTCCTGCCCCGCCTCGCCGAGGCCTTCGGGTTGTTCATGGCACGGCAGTTCTTCCTCGGCATCCCCGACGAGCTCATCGAGGCCGCACGGGTCGACGGCGCAGGGCACCTGCGGACGTTCTTCTCGATCGTCCTGCCGTTGTCGAAGCCGCTCATCGCCGCGCTGGTGATCTTCACCTTCATGTGGCGCTGGAACGAGTTCGTCTGGCCGCTCATCGTCCTCACCGACCCCAACGCCTACACCCTGCCCGTCGGCCTGCAGTTCCTCATCAGCCAGTTCAGCACCAACTTCGGGCCGCTGCTCGCGATGTCGTTCCTGTCGATCCTGCCGATGCTGCTCGTGTTCGCGGTCTTCCAGCGCTACTTCGTCGAGGGCGTGGCGAGGACGGGCCTGAAGTGACGACCACCCCCGCCCCGGTTCCCGTCCTGGTCACCCTCGGGTTCCCCGACTCCTTCCTCGACGCCGTCCGCGCCGTGGACCCGCGCATCGTCGTGCACCACCACCCCGTGCCGGACGACGGCGACGTCACAGGAGTCGTGCCCGCCGACGTCCTCGCATCCGCCGAGGTGATGTACACCAGCGCCCTGCTCCCCGGTCCCCAGGAGGCCCCCGCACTTCGGTGGGCCCAGCTCGACACCTCAGGCGTGGACCACTGCCGCGGCACGGGTCTGTGGGAGGGGCCCGCCACGATCACGACGCTCGGCGGGGTCAGCCCGGCGCCGCTCGCGGAGTGGATCATCATGGTCGTGCTGGCCCACGCGCACCGCCTGCGGGAGACCGAGAGGTATGCAGCGCAGCGCACCTGGCCGGACCGCGCCACCCGCTGGTCGCAGCTCATGCCGCGCAACCTGCGGACCAGCACCCTCGGCATCGTCGGCTACGGGCGGATCGGTGCCGAGGTCGCCCGCCTCGCCCGCGCCCTGGGCATGGAGGTCGTCGCCCTACGTCGCTCCCCTGCCCCCGACGCCACGGCGCCGAGGTTCAACAGCGCAGCCTCGGTGCCCGACGTCGAGGTCCTTTCCCCCCACCAGCTGCCAGAGCTGTTGCGCCGCAGCGACTACGTCGCGCTCACCGTGCCACTCACCCCTGAGACCCAAGGCATGATCGGCGCCACCGAGCTCGCCGTCATGAAGCCCGGCTCGGTCCTCGTCAACGGCAGCCGTGGCGGCGTCGTCGACGAGGACGCGCTCCTGGACGCCCTCGACGACGGGCCGCTCGACATGGTGGCCAGCGACGTCTTCGCCCAGGAGCCGCTGCCGACCGACCACCCCCTGTGGAACCACCCGCAGTCGATGGTCACGCCCCACGTGGCAGGGTTCGCCCCTGACTACCTCGAGGCCGTCACGGCCTTGTTCACCGAGAACCTCCGGCGCCACCTCGACGGAGCCCCGCTCCTCAACGTCGCCGACCGCGAAAGAGGTTACTGATGCTCCCCGTCCAGCGCCGCACCGAGACCCTGGCCCTCCTCTCCCAGCAGCACGCCGTCAGCGTGGAGGCCCTCGCCGCCCACCTCGGCGTCAGCGAGTCGACGGTCCGCCGCGACCTCGACGAGCTCGAGCGTCAGGGCATCGCCCGCCGGGTCCACGGGGGCGCCGTGCTCGAGGCGCAGGCCGACGGGGCCGATGCGCCCGAGCTGCCGCCGTTCATGCGTGAGGTCGAGCGCCAGCGGGAGAAGCAGGCGATCGCCCTGGCCGCCCGCGACCTGGTCCGCCCCGGTTCCGCCCTGCTGCTCACCGGTGGCACCACGACCGCGGCCCTCGCGCCGCTGCTCGTCGACGTGCCGGACGTGACCGTCGTGACCAACTCGCTGGACGTCGCCATCCGCCTGGCCAACGCCGACATCGAACTGGTCCTCCTCGGAGGGGCCCTGCGCCGCCCGGAGCTCAGCCTCCTCGGCTCGCTCGCCCAGTCCAGCGTCCGCGATGTCCACGTCGACCACGTCGTCATGGGCGTCTACGGCATCGACGACCGTGGCGGGCTGCTCGGCGCGAGCTCGACCGAGTGCGAGACCGACCGCATCCTGGCCCAGCAGGGCTCACGCCTGACCGTCCTGGCCGACTCCAGCAAGTTCACCCGCCGCAGTCCCCACCGGATCGCCGGGCTCGACGCGGTGTCCGAGCTCGTCACCACCGGGCACGCACCCCCCGACGCCGTCGACGCCCTGCGCACCCAGGGCGTCGACGTGCTCATCGCCCCCTCTCTGTGAGGGCCCGACCCCCCGACCCCGGTCGGGCCGAACGAGACCCCTGACCGCTCGGCCCGACCGGCACCACGAACCCAGTCCCGTTGTCCCGCAAGGCGACTCCGCTCCATACGCTCCGGAAGGACCACCCACCACCATGGCCGCCCGCACCATCGTCCTCATCGGCGCCGGCAGCGCCGTCTTCACCCGGGGCCTGCTCGCCGACCTCATCTCGGCCGACGACCTGGGGTCGTGGAACATCCGGCTCGTGGACGTCGACGAGGTGGCCCTCGGGGTGGCGGTGGGGCTCGCCGAGCTCATGGTGGCGGCGCGCGACGCGGGCGACCGGATCAGCGTCTCCGGCACGACCGACCGGACCGCGGCGCTTCCGGGGGCCGACTTCGTCGTCACGTGCGTCGGGGTCGGCGGGCGCGACGGCTGGCTCCGTGACCACGAGACCTGCCAGGCCCACGGGATCTTCCAGCCCGTCGGCGACTCGGTGATGCCGGGCGGGATCAGCCGGCTGCTGCGCACCGTGCCCGTCATGGTCGAGGTCGCCCAGGACGTGGTCCGCCTCGCGCCCGACGCGCTGTTCTTCAACTACAGCAACCCGATGACGGCCAACGTCATGGCGATGACGCGGTACGCAGGCGCCGACGTCGTGGGCCTGTGCCACGGGATGCACCACGTGCAGCGCGAGCTGGCGCAGTACGTCGACGCACCGTTCGAGCGCACCTCGACCCTCTACGCCGGCATCAACCACCTGACCTTCATCTACGACTTCCGCCTCGACGGGCAGGACGCCTGGCCGCTCGTCGCCGCGCGCCGCGCCGCCGAGGCACTCGAGGAGGCGAACCCCGACGACCTGGGCAACATCTGGGTCGACCACATCCGGGCTTCGAACAACCCCTTCTCGTGGGAGCTCTACGACACCTACGGCGCCTACCCTGCCGCGAACGACCGCCATGTCACCGAGTTCTGCCCGCAGCGCTGGCCCCGAGGCGCCTACTACGGCAAGACCCTCGGTGTGGACGCGTTCTCGGTGCCGGAGATCCTCGCGTGGGGTGAGGACCGCTACCAGTCGATGAAGGCGCAGGCCGAGGGACGGGTGCCGTTGGACGAGAGCGTGTTCGGTCGATCGACGGGTGAGCAGGAGCAGCTCATCGCGATCATCCGCTCGGTCCTGCAGGACCGTCGCGAGATGTTCTCGGTCAACGTGGTGAACAACGGTGCGGTCCCCGGCCTGCCGGACGACGCGGCGCTGGAGGTACCCGGCGTGGCCACCGCGCGGGGGCTGCGCGCCATCTCCGTGCCCGACCTCGGGACGCCGCTCACCGCGGTCCTCGCCGGACGGCTGACGTCCGTGTACCTCGCGATCGAGGCGGCCATGACGGGGAGCCTCGACCTCGTCGTGGAGGCACTCATCGCCGACGGCGCCGTCGGCGACCCGGTCGCCGCACGGACGCTGGCCGAGGCCCTGGTCTCCGCCCAGGCGCAGCACCTGCCGAGGTTCGCATGAGCGACCTGCGCAGCCGGGGCTGGTTCGACGCACCCAGCAAGAACGGCATCCTGCACCGGTCGTGGCTGCGCAGCGAGGGCCTGCCCGACGACAGCTTCACCGGCCGCCCCGTCATCGGCATCGCCCAGAGCTGGTCGGAGCTGACGCCGTGCAACGCCCACCTGCGTGAGGTGGCCGAGCACGTCAAGCGCGGCGTCTGGCAGGCCGGCGGCGTGCCCTTCGAGTTCCCGACGAGCTCCATCGGCGAGACCATGGTCCGCCCCTCGGCGATGCTGCTGCGCAACCTCGTGGCCATGGACCTCGAGGAGACACTGCGGGGCAACCCCGTCGACGGCGTCGTCCTCCTCGCGGGGTGCGACAAGACCACGCCGGCGTACCTGCTCGGTGCCGCCAGCACCGACCTGCCCTCGCTCCTCGTCACCGGCGGACCGATGCTCAACGGGCGCTGGCGCGGGGGAACCGTCGGCTCCGGCACCGCCGTCTGGACCATGACCGAGGACCACCGCGCCGGGCGGATGACCGACGCCGACCTCGCCGAGGCAGAGTCCTGCATGAGCCGCAGCCGGGGGCACTGCATGACGATGGGCACGGCGTCCACGATGGCCCTGCTCACCGAGGTCCTCGGGATGCAGATGCCCGGCACCGCCGAGCTCCCGGCCGACGACGCCCGACGTCGCACGACCTCGCACCTCGCCGGACGACGGATCGTCGAGATGGTCGCCGAGGACCTGCGCCCCAGCGCGATCCTCACCCGCGAGGCCTTCGAGAACGCCGTCCGCGTCAACGCCGCCATCGGCGGGTCCACCAACGCCGTGGTGCACCTGCTGGCGCTCGCCCGGAGGATCGGCGTGCCGCTCGACCTCGACGACTTCGACTCCCTCGCGCGGGCCGTCCCGACGATCGTCGACGTCATGCCGTCCGGCCGCTTCCTCATGGAGGACTTCGCGTACGCCGGAGGGCTGGGGGCCGTGCTCGGCCAGCTCGGCGACCTCGTCCACCGCGAGACGATCGGTGTCTCGGGACGGACGCTGGACGACGCCTACGCGGGAGCACAGCGGTGGAACACCGAGGTCATCCGCGACCTCGACGAACCCTTCCAACCTGCTGGCACCGGCACCGCTGTCCTGCGCGGCAACCTCGCCCCGCGAGGTGCGGTCCTCAAGCAGTCGGCCGCCTCCCCCGACCTCATGGTCCACCGGGGTCGCGCGCTGGTCTGGGACGACTACGAGGACTACCTGCGCGACGCCGACGACCCCGAGCTCGACGTGCAGCCCGGCGACGTCCTGGTGCTGCGCGGGGCCGGCCCCAAGGGCTACCCCGGCATGCCGGAGATCGCGAACCTCCCCCTGCCGGCGAAGATGCTGGCCGCCGGGGTGACCGACATGGTGCGGATCAGCGACGCCCGCATGTCCGGCACGTCCTACGGCACGGTCGTCCTGCACGTCTGCCCCGAGTCGGCGGTCGGCGGACCGCTCGCCGCGGTCCGCTCCGGCGACACCATCGAGCTCGACGTGCCCGGCCGGCGGCTGCAGCTCGACATCACGGACGAGGAGCTTGCCGAGCGCCTCTCGTCCATCACGCCGACGCCGTGGCCCGCCACCCGCGGGTACCAGAAGCTCTACGTCGACCACGTCCTCCAGGCCGACGAGGGAGCCGACTTCGACTTCCTCGTCGGGGTGGAGCCCGCGACCATCCCGAGGAGGTCGCAGTGACCACGCGCCATACCGATCCGGCTCCCGGCACCCTGCTGGCACCGCCGCTCGACCCCCTCACCGCGCTCACCGCCTGCCGGACCCGTGTCCTCGAACGTGAGGGCATTGCGATGTTCGTGGCCGTCGACGACCTGCGACCCAGCGCCCGGACCCGGCCCGGACCGTCCGGGCGGCGGCTCTCGGCGCAGGAGGAGTCCGTGCGCGACGAGGGCCGCCTGCTGGCGTCGTTGCTCGACCTCTACCACTCGGGCCTCGAGGAGGCAGGGTTCCCCACCGACGACCCCGACCCCGACGAGACCGGCGCCCGCGAGCTCATCGACGCCCTGGCCGTCCTCGCCGACGTGCACCTGCGCGCCCAGCCGGAGGTGTCGTGAACACCCTCACCCACGACTACCAGCGCACGGCCTTCGCCGACGGCCGGTTCCTGCGGGTCGTCAACTGGCACAACACCCCCGAGGGTGGCCGGGCGACGCTGCGGGCCGAGCTGGTGTGGTACCTCGAGCGCTACCACCCGGTGCTGCCCGAGGACCTCGACCGCTTCACCGACACCGGACGCTGGCACCTCGACCGGCCCGGCTTCATCCCGGTGTTCTACGACAGCTACCTCAACAACGCCACGGTCGCGGCACCGGTCTGCGACGAGCTGGGCCTCACCGCGTGGTTCTTCCCCACGACCGCGATCCTCAGCATCCCGCCTGCCGAGCAGGCCGCGCTGGCCGAGCAGCACCACTTCTCGATCCTCGAGGAGGAGCGTGGGCAGCCGGCGTTCGCCATGACCTGGGACGACCTCGCGGTCATCGCCAGGCGCCACGTCGTCGCCGCGCACACGGCCACCCACGCGGCCGCCAAGGACATCACCACGCCCGAAGACGTCGAGCGTGAGATCAGCACACCCATCCGGCTGATCACCGAGCTGACCGGCGTCGTGCCGCCCGCGTTCGCGTTCCTGTTCGGCACGCCGCCGGTCGTCGGCACTCTCGCGGGTGACGCGGTGCTGGGCAGCGGGGTCCGCTACGCCACGACCAACACCTCCTACCTGCGGATCGCGGACTGACATGGCCGAGAGCACGTCCCGCCGACCGGTCGCCGTCGTGACCGGCGGCAGCCGTGGCATCGGCGCCGCCACCGCGGTGCGCCTGGCCGAGGAGGGGTATGACGTCGTCGTCACCTTCGCGACGCGCGCGGACGCCGCCTCAGCCGTTGTCGCCCGGTGCGAGGGAGCCGGCGCGCGCGCCTCGGCGGTGCGGCTGGACCTGCGTGACCTCGACGGGGTCGCGGAGGTCTTCGAGCACACGGACCGCGAGCACGGTCGACTCGACCTGCTGGTCAACAACGCCGGGGTGCTCCCTCCCGCCGGGCGCGTCGCCGACCTCGACGCCGCGCGGGTCACGTCGACCCTCCTCGTCGACGCGGCGGGTCCGGCGCTGTGCGCGGCCGGGGCCGTGCGCCGGATGAGCACCACCCACGGCGGCAGCGGCGGGGTGGTCGTCAACGTGTCCTCGCGCGCCGCCCAACGCGGTGGCGCGGGCGAGTTCGTCGACTACGCCATGGCCAAGGCAGCGGTCGACGCGCTCACCACCGGCTTGGCTGCCGAGGTGGCCGACGAGGGCATCCGCGTCGTCGGCGTGCGACCCGGCCTCGTCGACACCGACATGAACGCCGGGCAGCCCGGGCGGCTGGACCGCCTCGTGGCCACCGTGCCGCTGGGCCGCGCCGGCACCGCCGACGAGGTCGCCGCGGCGATCTGTTGGCTGGCCGGTCCGGACGCCGCGTACGTCACCGGCGTCACGCTCGACGTGTCCGGGGGGCGGTGAGGTGCTGGTGAACCCGCTGCACCACCGGCCCGGCCCCCACCTCCTCGTGGTCGGCGACCTGTGTCCCGACATCGTCGTGTCCGGCGTCGCCACGCGCGGACGTGAGCTGGCCTTCGGCCAGGCCGAGGAGCTCGTGGAGGCCACCACGCTGACCATGGGTGGCAGCGCCGCCATCACCGCCTCCGCCGCGGCGGCAGCGGGTGCCGCCGTCGCCCTCGTCGCCGTGGTCGGCAACGACGACCTCGGCCGGCTGTGCATCGGCTGGCTGGCCGACCGCGAGGTGGGGACGGACCAGGTCCGGGTCGCCGACGACGTCCGGACCGGCAGCTCGGTGGTCCTGGTGCGCGCCGACGACAGCAGCGACCGGCACATCCTCACCGAGCTGGGCGGCATCGCGGCCCTCACCGCGGACGAGGTGACCGATGTGCGCCTGGCGTCGGCGGGGCACGTGCACGTCGCCTCGTGGTTCCTCCTCGACGGCGCCCGCGACGGGCTGCCCGAGCGGCTCGCCGCGGCCCGCACCCGCGGGTGCACGACCAGCCTCGACACGAACGACGACCCGGCCGGTGCGTGGACGAGCGCCGTCGCGGCCCTGCCGCACTGCGACGTCCTGTTCTGCAACGACCGGGAGGCCACCGGCCTCGCGGGGACGGCGGACCCCGAGGCTGCGGCCGCGCAGCTCCTCGCGCTGATGCCCCACCGCGACGCGGACGCCCGCTTCCCCGCGGTGGTCCGCAAGCTCGGAGCCGAGGGCGCCCGGGTGGTCACCGCGCGCGGGACGGTGTCCGTCGAGGCCCCCGACGTCGAGGTCGTCGACACCGTCGGCGCCGGGGACACCCTCGCCGGGACGGTGCTCGCCGCCCTCGTCGCAGGCGCCGAGTGGCCGCGAGCGCTGCGCCTCGGTGTCGCCGCCGGGTCGTTGTCCACCACCGGCTCCGGCGGGGTGCAGGCCCAGCCGGATCTCCGGGCCACCCAGAACCTCGCGCGTGACCTCGAGGTCAGCGCCCACCCCCGCTCGGAACAGGAGAACTCACCATGAGCGTCGTACCCTCCCCCGGCTGGCACACCCGCACCGAGATCGCGAGCCAACCCGACCTGTGGACCGTCGCCCTCGAACGCGCCGCAACAGGGGTCCCGGGTCTGCCCGTGCCTGGCGAGTCCGTGCTGGTCCTCGGCTGCGGCACGTCCTTCTACGTCGGCACGGCCTACGCCCGGATCCGCGAGGACGCCGGGCACGGCACGACCGATGCGCTCATCGCGAGCGAGCTGCCCCGGCTCCTGCGCCCGTACGACCGGGTCGTGGCGATCAGTCGCTCGGGCACGTCGTCCGAGCTGCTCGACGCCGTCCGCGCGGCTCGCCGGCAGCAGCCCGGCATCCGCGTGACCGCCCTGCTGGGCGAGCAGGGGACGCCGCTGGCCGACCTGGCCGACGACGTGGTCGACCTGTCCTTCGCCGACGAGCAGAGCGTCGTCCAGACCCGCTTCCCGACGGTGCAGCTCGTCCTGCTCCGTGCCGCCCTCGGCCCGTCGGGCCACGGCGACGACACCGACCCGGCGGTGCTGGCCGGGCTGCCCGAGCGCGGCCGGTCGGCCCTCGCCGGCACCCTTCCCGCGACCGGGATCCGCCAGCTCGTCGTCCTCGGCCACGGCTGGGGCGTGGCGATCGCGGAGGAGGCCGCGCTGAAGGTCCGGGAGGCCGCTGGCCAGTGGACCGAGTCCTACGCCGTCGGCGAGTACCGCCACGGCCCCGTCGCCACCTGCGGTCCCGGCACCCTCGTGTGGGGCCTGGACGCCGTCCCGACCGACATCGTCGCGACGGTCGAGGCCGCCGGGGGTCGGATCGAGCACGGGTGCGGTGAGCCGTTGCTCGAGCTCGTCCGCCTGCACCGGTATGCCGTCGAGCTGGCCACCGAGGCCGGTCGCGACCCCGACGTCCCCAGCCTGCTGTCGCGCTCGGTGGTGCTCCCCGAGGCGGCCTCGTGACCGTCAGCGCCGCCATCGTCGGTCCCGGCCACATCGGCACCGACCTGCTCGCCAAGCTGCGGCGCAGCGAGCAGGTCGAGGTGCGCTGGGTGGTGGGTGTCGACCCCGCCTCGGACGGGCTCGCCGCTGCCGCCCGCCTCGGGGTGCAGACCTCCGCCGAGGGGGTCGAGTGGCTGCTCGCGCAGACCGAGCTCCCCGACCTGGTGTTCGAGGCGACGTCGGCCTCCGCCCATGCGCGGCACGCGCCCCTGTATGCCGCCGCCGGAATCACCGCCGTCGACCTCACGCCCGCAGCGGTGGGCCCCCTCGTGTGCCCGTCGGTCAACGGGTCCGACCTCGCGGACGCGACCAACGTCAACCTCATCACCTGCGGCGGGCAGGCCACGGTCCCGGTCGTGCACGCGGTCTCGCGGGTGGCGCCGGTCGACTACGCCGAGATCGTGGCGTCGATCGCCTCCCGGTCGGCGGGGCCCGGGACCAGGGCCAACATCGACGAGTTCACGCAGACCACGGCCCGCGCGCTGGAGTCGGTCGGCGGGGCCGCCCGCGGCAAGGCGATCATCGTCCTCAACCCCGTCGAGCCACCGATGGTCATGCGCGACACCGTCTACTGCTCCGTGCCCGTCGGCAGCTCGGACGACGACGTGTCCGCCTCGATCCACGCGATGGTGGCCGAGGTGCAGACCTACGTGCCCGGCTACCGGCTGCGGGCCGACCCGCAGTTCGACGACGTCGACACCCCGCAAGGCCCGCGCACCAGGGTGACCACGCTGCTCGAGGTCGCCGGGGCGGGCGACCACCTGCCACCGTGGGCCGGGAACCTCGACATCATGACCGCCGCTGCCGCCCGGGTCGGCGAGCTGCTGGCCGCCCGCACGGTGAGGAGCCACGCATGACCCAGCCGCCCCTTCCCGCTCCTTCGGACCACTCGGAAATCGTTGCCCCGCAAGGTATCCGGCTCACCGACTCGACCCTGCGGGACGGCAGCCACGCCATGCGCCACCAGTGGACCGAGGGCCAGGTGCGCGCCGTCGTGCACGCCCTCGACCGCAGCGGGGTCGAGGTCATCGAGGTCGCCCACGGTGACGGGCTCGGCGGCTCGTCCTTCAACTACGGCTTCTCGGGGACGTCGGAGATCGACCTCATAGCCGCCGCGGTCGAGGAGGCCGAGCAGGCGCGGATCGCCGTGCTCCTGCTGCCCGGCGTCGGCACCGTCGAGGACCTGCGGGCCGCGCACGGCGTCGGCGCCTCGGTCGCCCGCATCGCGACGCACTGCACCGAGGCCGACGTCTCGGCCCAGCACTTCGCGGCGGCCAGGGCGCTGGGCATGGAGACGGTCGGCTTCCTCATGCTGTCGCACCGCGCCTCACCGGAGGTGCTCGCCCAGCAGGCGCGGACCATGGTGGCTGCCGGCGCCGAGTGCGTCTACGTCGTCGACTCCGCCGGTGCCCTCGTCCTCGGTGACGCCCAGGCCCGGGTCGCCGCCCTCGTCGAGGAGATCGGGCCGCAGGCGCAGGTCGGCTTCCACGGCCACCAGAACCTCTCGCTCGGTGTCGCGAACTCCGTGCTCGCCCAGCAGCAGGGGGCCCTCCAGGTCGACGGCGCGCTCTGCGCCCTCGGCGCCGGGGCGGGCAACGCCCCCACCGAGGTGCTCTGCGCGACCTTCGAACGCCTCGGCATCCCCACCGGCGTCGACGTGCCCGGCGTGATGCGGGCGGCCGAGGACGTCGTCCGCCCCCTCGTGCCCCGGCTGCCCTGGATGGACCGCTCGGCGATCGTGCAGGGGACGGCCGGGGTCTACTCGAGCTTTCTGCTGCACGCCGAGCGAGCCGCCGACAGGTACGGCGTGCCGGCCCACCGCATCCTCCAACGCGTCGGCGAGGCCGGGTACGTCGGCGGGCAGGAGGACATGATCATCGACGTGGCGCTGCAGCTGCTGCGCGAGGACGAGGCGGCTGCCCGACCGTCGTGACGCCGGCTCCGGTGTGTGGCGTGTCCTAGGTCAGGTCGGTGCGGCCCTGGGCCTTCAGGGCGTCGACGATGCCCTTGACGTCCTGGGCCCGCTCGCGCGACATGACGAGCACCGCGTCGGGGGTGTCGACGACCACGACGTCGTCGATCCCGACGAGCGCGACGACCCGGTCCGTCCCGGGCACGATGACACCGGTCGAGTCGAGCACGCGCAGCTTGTCGGCGTCCCCCAGGACGCGGACCCCCGGCAGGCCGTGGGCGTCCTCGAGCAGCGTGCCGAGCGAGGCGAAGTCGCCCACGTCGTCCCAGCGGAACCCACCCGGCACCACCGCCACCCGCCCCTCGGCAGCCGCGGGCTCGGCGACGGCGTGGTCGATGGCGATCTTCTCCAGTCCCGGCCAGAGCTCGGCCAGCCTGGACGGGTCGGCTGCCACGGCCCGCAGCCCGGCTGCGAGCTCGGGGTGCCACTGGGCGAGCAGGTCGAGCAGGACCGAGGCCCTGACGACGAACATCCCTGCGTTCCACCGGAACCGGCCGGTCGCGAGGTAGCCCTCGGCGCGCTGGCGGTCCGGCTTCTCCACGAACTGCGCCACCGCACGAGCCGGGCCATCACCCAGGACGTCGCCCATCTCGATGTACCCGAACCCGGTGGCCGGGTGGGTGGGCTCGATGCCGATGGTGACGACGTGCCCGTCGGAGGCTGCCGCGACGGCAGCGGTGACGCAGGCGCGGAACTCCTCCTCGTCCCCGATCACGTGGTCCGCGGCGAACGAACCGAGCACCGCCTCGGGGTCGCGAGCCTCGAGCACCGCTGCGGCCCAACCGATCGCGGCCATCGAGTCCCGGGGCGACGGCTCGGCGAGCAGCTGGTCGGCCGGCAGGTCCGGGAGCTGCTTCGCCACGGCGTCGACGTGCGCCACCCCGGTGACGACGAGGACCTGCGCACCGGTGAGCGGCTCGAGCCGGTCCCACGTCGACTGGAGCAGCGAGCGCCCCGTGCCCGTGAGGTCGTGCAGGAACTTCGGCGACCCGGCACGCGACAGCGGCCACAGGCGCGTGCCCGCGCCACCGGCAGGGATCACGGCCCAGAAGTGCTCGTTCGACATGACGCGAACGCTAGCCCACCCCCGGCGCGGCACCGCCTGATCACCCCGCGCTCACCTGACACACCCCGGGCCGTCGCCGTCCCCTCACCAGCGGCTCCCACGCTGGTGGTGTGCGCATCGCGATCGTCACCGAGTCGTTCCTGCCCAACCTCAACGGTGTCACGACGAGCGTCTGCCGGGTGCTGGAGTGCCTGCGCGACGGCGGGCACGACGTGGTCGTCATCGCCCCTCGCCCGGCGCCGACGAGCTGGGCCGGGTTCCCGGTCCACTCCGTCGCGTCCGTCCCGGTCCGCCAGTTCCCGGTCGGCCTGCCCACAGGGGACGTGGAGACGCTGCTGGCCAGGTTCGATCCCGACGTCGTCCACGTCGCGTCGCCGTTCGTCCTCGGTGCCGGCGCGCTGGGTGCGGCTGCCCGCCTGGGCATCCCCTCCGTCGCGGTCTACCAGACCGACATGCCGAGCTACCTCGGCCAGCACTGCCCCAGGGCCCTCGGTCGGGGAGCGACGACCGCGGCCTGGCGCTGGGTGCGCCGGGTCCACGAGCTGGCCGACCTGACCCTCGCCCCCTCCTCGGCGGCGCTGGCGGAGCTCGAGGCCCACGGCATACCCCGGACGCGGGCCTGGGCACGCGGGGTGGACGCAGTGACGTTCCACCCGGGGTGGCGGACCGACGCGGGCACGCGGGCGCTGCGTCGCACGCTGGCTCCGCAGGACGAGGTCCTCGTCGGGTACGTCGGGCGGCTCGCCCCGGAGAAGGAGCTGCACCGCCTCGCCGGCCTCGCAGGACTCCCCGGGGTGCGCGTCGTCCTCGTCGGCGACGGACCGAGCCGCGCCGACGACGCCGCGCTGCTCGGCGCCGCCGGGCTCGACGTCGTCCTGCTCGGGCGGCGCGAGGGTGACGACCTCGCGAGGGCGTATGCAGCCCTGGACGTGTTCGTGCACACCGGCACCCGGGAGACGTTCGGCCAGACCCTCCAGGAGGCGGCCGCGACCGGGCTGCCGGTGGTCGCACCCGCACGCGGTGGACCGCTGGACCTCGTCGACCACAGCCGCACCGGCCTGCTCTACGAGCCCGACGACCCCGGCGCCCTGCGCGAGGCCGTCGCGCACCTCGCCGGCGACCGCGGCAAGCGCGAGGCCATGGGCGACGCCGGTCGCCGTCGCGTCGAGGGGCGGTCCTGGGCGACGCTCACCGGCGAGCTCCTCGGCCACTACACCGCGGTGCTCGGCGCCCGCACCGCCGTCGCCTGAGCTCGGGCAGCCCCTCCGGCGCAGGCGTCCGACCCGTTGCGAAGGGCTCGGAGTACCCGCCGGTAACCCGACCTGTCTGGTTTCTCACAGCAGGGCCGTGCGCGCTCCACGTGCACAGACAGATAACCTGACGGTCGACGAACGGTCAGCCCTGCCTTGGCGATGCTGCCGTGACAACTCTGCTTCGAAAGGGACGCGCAGTGGCGCAGGCAGCTACCGGGACCCTCTACCGCGGCCGTGAAGGCATGTGGACGTGGGTGGCCCACCGCATCAGCGGCGTACTGATCTTCCTCTTCCTCTTCGCGCACGTGCTCGACACGGCGCTGGTCCGGGTCTCCCCCGAGGCCTACAACGAGGTCATGGAGGCCTACAAGAACCCCATCGTGGGTCTGGCCGAGGCCGGGCTGGTGGCGGCCGTGATCTTCCACGCGCTCAACGGCCTGCGGATCATCGCGGTGGACTTCTGGGCCAAGGGCCCGAGGTACCAGAAGCAGATGTTCTACGCCGTCGCCGCAGGGTTCGTGCTGCTGTTCGCACCCTTCGCGATCCGTCACCTGACCATCGTCTTCACGCACTGAAGGGGCGGACCATGAGCACCACCACCAACTACCACGCCGGTCCTGACGCGGTCGCCGCGAAGACCTCGCGCTACCGCCGCGTCTCCAAGGGCCGTGGCAACTTCGAGCTGTGGTCCTGGGTCTTCATGCGGGCCAGCGGCGTGCTGCTGCTCGTCCTGGTCTTCGGCCACCTGTTCGTCAACCTCATGCTGGGCGAGGGCATCCACGGGATCGACTTCGCGTTCGTCGCCGGCAAGTGGGCCAGCCCGTTCTGGCAGACCTGGGACATGTTGATGCTGTGGCTCGCGGAGCTGCACGGCTTCAACGGTGTCCGCACGATCATCAACGACTACACGGAGAAGGAGCGCACCCGCTGGATCCTCAAGGGTCTGCTGGTCGCGAGCGCCGTCCTCGTCCTCGTCCTCGGCACGCTGGTGATCTTCACCTTCGACCCGTGCATCGACCCCTCGTCCACGCTCTCCGTGTGCAGCGGACGATGACCCCCCTGCAACACCGAAGGAAGTCAGCCTGATGCAGACGCACAAGTACGACGTCGTCATCGTCGGAGCCGGCGGCGCCGGCATGCGCGCGGCCCTCGAGTCCTCGACGCGCACCCGCACCGCGGTGCTCACCAAGCTCTACCCCACCCGCTCCCACACCGGCGCGGCCCAGGGCGGCATGTGCGCGGCCCTCGCCAACGTCGAGGAGGACAACTGGGAGTGGCACACCTTCGACACCGTCAAGGGCGGCGACTACCTCGTCGACCAGGACGCTGCCGAGATCATGTGCCGCGAGGCCATCGACGCGGTCATCGACCTCGAGAAGATGGGCCTGCCGTTCAACCGCACGCCCGAGGGCAAGATCGACCAGCGCCGGTTCGGTGGCCACACCCGCAACCACGGCGAGGCCGCGGTCCGCCGTTCGTGCTTCGCCGCCGACCGCACCGGCCACATGATCCTCCAGACGCTCTACCAGAACTGCGTCAAGCAGGGCGTCGAGTTCTTCAACGAGTTCTACGTCCTCGACCTGCTCATGAACACCGGCGCCGACGGCGTCGAGCGCGCAGCAGGCGTGGTGGCCTACGAGCTGTCCACCGGCGAGATCCACGTCTTCCAGGCCAAGTCCGTCGTCTTCGCGACCGGCGGCACCGGCAAGGTCTTCAAGACCACGTCCAACGCGCACACCCTCACCGGTGACGGCATGGGCGTGGCCTTCCGGCGCGGCATCCCGCTGGAGGACATGGAGTTCTTCCAGTTCCACCCGACAGGCCTGGCCGGCCTGGGCATCCTGCTCTCGGAGGCGGCCCGTGGTGAGGGCGGCATCCTGCGCAACGCCGACGGCGAGCGCTTCATGGAGCGCTACGCCCCCACCATCAAGGACCTCGCGCCCCGCGACATCGTCGCCCGCTCGATGGCCAACGAGGTGCGCGAGGGCCGTGGCGCCGGTCCCAACAAGGACTACGTCCTGCTCGACCTGACCCACCTCGAGCCGGCTCACATCGACGCCAAGCTCCCCGACATCACCGAGTTCGCCCGCACCTACCTCGGTGTCGAGCCCTACACCGAGCCGGTGCCGGTCTACCCGACCGCGCACTACGCCATGGGCGGGGTGCCGACCAACGTCGAGACCGAGGTGCTGCGCAACAACACCGACGTCGTCCCCGGCCTCTACGCCGCCGGTGAGGTCGCGTGCGTGTCCGTGCACGGCTCCAACCGCCTGGGCACGAACAGCCTCCTGGACATCAACGTCTTCGGCCGTCGTGCCGGCATCGCCGCCGCGGAGTATGCCGCGAACGCGCCGTTCGTCGACCTGCCGGACAACCCGTCCTCGCTCGTCGACGGCATGGTCGAGGGCATCCGTGGCCGGGCCACCGGCGAGCGCGTGGCCGACCTGCGCAAGGAGCTGCAGGAGACCATGGACCGCAACGTCCAGGTCTTCCGCACCGAGGCCTCCATGAAGGAGGCGCTCGGCGTCATCGACGAGCTCAAGGAGCGCTACGCGAACGTCGTGGTGCAGGACAAGGGCAAGCGCTACAACACCGACCTGCTCGAGGCCGTCGAGCTCGGCTTCCTCATCGAGCTCGCCGAGGTCATCACCATCGGTGCGCTGGCCCGCAAGGAGTCCCGCGGCGGCCACTTCCGCGAGGACTACGAGGCCCGCGACGACGTGAACTTCATGCGGCACACGATGGCGTACCGCGCACCGCTGGCCGGCGACGGCTTCGGCGCCGACTCCCCGTTGTTCTCCGACGAGGTGCGCCTCGACTACAAGCCCGTGACCGTGACCCGCTACCAGCCGATGGAGCGCAAGTACTGATGACCGCCACCGCAGAGAAGCAGACCACGGACGAGAAGAAGGTCGGGGCCGTCCCGACCTTCACGGTGACCCTTCGCGTCGCCCGGTTCGACCCCGAGTCGGACACCGAGGCCCACTTCGAGGACTACCAGGTCACCGCGCACGCGACCGACCGTGTGCTCGACGCCCTGCACCAGATCAAGTGGGAGCAGGACGGCTCGCTGAGCTTCCGCCGCTCCTGCGCGCACGGCGTCTGCGGCTCCGACGCGATGCGCATCAACGGCAAGAACCGGCTCGCCTGCAAGACGCTCATCAAGGACGTCAGCCCGGACAAGCCGATCACGGTCGAGGCCATCAAGGGGCTCCCCCTCGAGAAGGACCTCATCGTCGACATGGAGCCGTTCTTCGACGCCTACCGCGAGGTCATGCCGTTCCTCGTGACCACGGGCAACGAGCCGACCCGCGAGCGGATCCAGAGCCAGAAGGACCGTGACCGCTTCGACGACACGACGAAGTGCATCCTGTGCGCCGCGTGCACCACGAGCTGCCCCGTGTTCTGGAACGACGGCCAGTACTTCGGCCCCGCCGCCATCGTCAACGCGCACCGCTTCATCTTCGACAGCCGTGACGAGGGTGGCAGCCAGCGCCTCGAGATCCTCAACGACAAGGAAGGCGTGTGGCGCTGCCGAACCACCTTCAACTGCACCGACGCCTGCCCGCGCGGCATCCAGGTGACGCAGGCGATCCAAGAGGTCAAGAGAGCGCTCCTCACGAGCCGTTTCTGAGGCACACTCTTCGCGTGCCCCGACGACGTGCGTCCGCCGCCGCTGCCAGCCTCGTGCTGGCGGTCGGCGGCGTCGTCGTCCTCGGGTCCGGCACGCCGGCCGCGGCAACAGCCGCCGCCGCGATGCCCGACATCGTGGCGGCGTCGGTCGTGGCCAAGCCGAAGCCACCGGCAACCCCTGCTGCCCCGAAGCTGCCCGTCCCGAAGGCGACCGTGCTGCCGGAGCTGTCGATCGGTGGCCCGAAGCTGGCGAGCACCGGCATCGTCACCGACCTGCCCGCGGGGGTTCCCGCTCCCCCTCAGCTGCGCAACGTCTCGTGGCTGCTCGCCGACCTGGACACCGGTGAGGTGGTGGCGGCCAAGGCAGCCCACGCCCGGCTCTTGCCCGCCAGCACCCTGAAGACCCTCACGGCACTGACCCTGATCCCCAAGGTCGGTCCCGACCGGGTCATCACCGCGACCAGCGACGACGCCAACGCCGACGGCACCCGCGTCGGGCTGGTCCCCGGACAGACCTACACCGCCCGCCAGCTGTTCCAGGCGCTGCTGATGTCGTCCGGCAACGACGCGGCATACGCCCTCGCCGAGGCCGGCGGAGGCCGACAGGCCACGCTCGCGGCGATGAACACCCGCGCCCGCCAGCTCGGCGCCCACGACACCGTGGCCAAGGACCCGTCCGGGCTCGACGGCAAGGGGCAGACCTCGAGCGCCTACGACCTCGCCCTGATCGGCCGGGCCGCCATGAAGCTCCCCGACTTCCGCCGCTACGTCACGACCAAGCAAGCCGCCTTCCCGGGCCGGACGGACCCGAAGACGAAGAAGCGCGAGACGTACATGATCAACAACCACAACAAGCTGCTCTACAACTACGAGGGCACCGTGGGGATCAAGAACGGCTACACCGTGGCTGCGCACCGCACCTTCATCTCGGCGGTCACCCGGGGCGGCAAGACCTACCTGCTCACCGAGATGTACGGCCTCGACGGGTCCTGGCGACCGCAGGCCGCGATGTACGACTGGGCCTTCCGCTACGGCGACAAGGCCCGCCCGGTCGGCACGCTCGTCGAGCCCGGCACGGTGACGACGCCGCCCAGGCTCCCGGTCGTCAAGGACAACAGCACGGTGGCGCCGCTCGACGCACCGCAGGACGCGGCGACGCGGGCCACCGCCGCCGCAGCCGCCCTCCCCCGCGGCATCGAGGACGTCTCGTCCCCCTGGGTGGGCATCGGCACGCTCGGCGTCATCGCGGGGCTGCTGCTGTGGCTCGGCGCCCGTGCAGCGCGCGTCCGCCGCCGCCACCACGCCCGCCACTGACGGGCCCGTTGCGCGCCACCGGCAGCCTCGGCGATTAGGGTCGGGACGTGCTCCACCTGCGCCTGGCCGTCCCCCACGACCTCTCCGCCGACGTCCTCGCCGTCCTCGAGCCGGACCACGCGGTGTGCAACCTCGCAGTCACCCGTGGCGGCAGCCTCAAGCCCGCCGGTGACCTCGTCGAGGCCGACATCGCCCGCGAGGCGACCGACACCCTCCTGCGTCGGCTGAGGGCCCTGGGGCTGCACGACCGCGGTGGCATCACCATCGTCAACATCGAGGCCTCCCCCTCGCGCAACGCCGTCGAGGCCGAGCAGCGGGCGCCGGGTGCCCCCGACGACGCCGTCGTGTGGGATGCCGTCCTCGACAGCGCTGAGGGGCAGTCGCACGGCTCGTGGTCCTACTACGCCTTCCTCTGCCTGGCGACGCTGATCGCCGCGGTCGCGGTCGTCACCGACTCGGCGATCCTCGTGGTGGGGGCGATGGTCGTGGGCCCGGAGTTCAGTGCCGTCGCCGCGCTCTCGGTCGGGCTCGCCCTCGGCCGCCCGAAGCTCTCCCTGCGCGCGCTCGGCCTCCTCGTGCGCGGCTTCGCCCTGGCCATCGCGGTGACCACCGTGCTGTCGCTCGTCGCGGTCGCCGTGGGCTGGTTCGACGCCTCGACCGTCGCGGCTCCGCGCCCGCTGACCGGCTTCATCTGGCGCCCGGACCACTGGTCGGTCGTCGTGGCCGTGCTCGCCGGCGCGGCCGGGGTGCTGTCGACGACGGCAGGGCGCAGCAACGCGCTGGTCGGGGTCTTCATCTCGGTGACGACGGTGCCTGCGGCCGGAGACTTCTCGGTCGCGCTCGCGACCGGCGCGTGGAGCCAGCTCGGCGGTGCCTCGGCCCAGCTCGGCATCAACCTGCTCGGCATGAGCGTCGCCGGCGTGGTGACCTTGCTGCTCCAGCGTGCGCTGTGGGACCGCCTGCTGCGCCGCCGCCACCACGCGCACCCCGCCTGAGCCCGCCCGTCAGCGACGCCGAGGCATCACCGTGACGGCACGTCGGTGTCAGCGGCGGCGCAGGCTGCGTATGCCGCGGCCGACCGACCCGAGCGCGACCGCACCGACCGCGCCCAGCACCGCTCCTGCCGCGACCGATGTGCGGTCGGCGGCGCGCTGCCCGAACGTCGGCAGGCCGGCGTCGGTGCGCTCGCGAATGCTGTCGAGCGGCTCGGGTGCCGGGCCCTCGGTGAGCTTCTCGCGCTGCGCCGCGGTGAGCCCGTCGACGGTGTGGTCCATGTCGTTGGCGGCCCAGGCGGCGGCGACGAGCATGACGCGGGAGATGAGGTTGAGCCACAGCAGCAGCCCGACGACGACGGCGATGGAGGCGAACAACGGGTTGTCCGTCGTCCCGGCGATCAGCCGTGAGCCGGCCACCTTGAGGACGGTCAGCGCCACGCCGCCGAAGATCGCTCCGTTGCGCAGGGCCGGCCACGGCATCGCGATGCCGCTGAGGAAGCGCAGCATGAGGGCCACGAGGGCGGTGTCGAGCACGACGCCGATGAGGAACCCGACGACCCCGACGATCCACGTCTGCGACCCCAGGCCGATCGCCTCGGACACCACGCGGGTCACGCCACCCGCGACGATGGTGACGACGGCCGACAGCAGCACGCCGAAGCCGAGGATCGCCATGGTCCCGAGGTCGCGCAGCTTGTTGGTGACGATGTTGCCCGGCTGGCCGGGCATGCCGAAGACCGCCCGGATGCCGTCGCGCAGCGCCCCCAGCCACCCGAGTCCGGACAGCACCAGGCCAGCGACACCGACGATGCCGGTGATGGTCAGGGCGTTCTTCTCTGGCACGGTGATCGGGATGATGCCGGTGTCGTTCTGCTCGTTGCGGACGAACCCCGGCAGCGTCTGGTCGACATACTGGCGGACCTCCTCGAGCAGGTCGGGCCGGTCGCGCAGGACGATGCCGCCGATGGTGAAGGCCAGGGCGACGGCCGGGAAGATCGAGAAGAAGGCGAAGTAGCCGACCCCGCCGGCGAGGACGTTGCCCCGGGCGTCGCCGTAGCGCGTCCACGCCTTCCACGCGTTGGTGGCCTGGAGCCGGGTCCACCACTGCTTGAGGGTCTGCACGCGTCAGCCGCCCAGCGAGAAGGAGCGCACCGGGCGCCATACGCCGTCGGTGCCGTGCTCGTAGAGGTGGAACTCGCCCACCGCGAACTCGCACTCGAAGTCGGCGAGCTCGGTGAAGGCCCGGTCGAGGGCCTCCTCCGGCACGTGGTGGGCCACCGTGACGTGCGGGTGGTAGTAGAACTCCAGCGAGCGCTCGAGCGGACCGCTCCGGACCGCCTTCTCCAGCAGCTCGCAGTCGGCCAGCCCACCGGACACCTGCACGAAGACGACCGGCGAGATCGGCCGGAAGCTGCCGGTCCCGCGCAGCACCATCCGGAACGACGTCTTCTCGGCCGCGACCTCCTCGAGGTGCTCCACCGCGTCGGTGAGCTCGTCGTCATCGACCTCGGTCGGGGGCAGCAGCGTCACGTGCGTCGGGATTGACTCGGCGAGCGGGTCGCCGAACGAGGCCCGCTTCGCCTGGAGCATCTCGGCGTGCGGCGAGGGGATGGCGATCGAGACGCCAATGGTGGGCACCGGACGACCCTATCGAACGCTCGGGAGCAGACCCACGCGGTCGCGGACCCTCGCCATCGTCGTCGAGGCGACCTCACGGGCCCGGTCGGCGCCAGTGGCGAGGATGCGGTCGAGCTCGGCCGGGTCGGCGAGCAGCTCGGTCATCCGCTGCTGGAACGGCGTGAGCGACTCGACCACCACCTCGGCGACCTCCTTCTTGAGGTCGCCGTAGCCGCGACCCGCGAACGAGGCGGCCACCTCCTCGACAGGGGTGCCCGACAGGATCGAGTGGATGACGAGCAGGTTGGAGACACCGGCCTTGGTCTCGGGGTCGTAGCGGACCTCGGCGTCGGTGTCGGTGACGGCGGAGCGGATGTTCTTGGCGATCTTCGCCGGGTCCTCCATGAGGTCGATGAGGCCCTTGGGCGAGGAGCCCGTCTTGCTCATCTTCGACGTGGGGTCCTGCAGGTCCATGATCTTCGCCGCGCCCTTGACGATGTAGGGCTCGGGGACGACCAGGGCCTCGCCGAAGCGGGTGTTGAACCGCTCGGCCAGGTCGCGGGTGATCTCGAGGTGCTGGCGCTGGTCCTCACCGACCGGGACGTAGGCAGCGTCGTACATGAGGATGTCGGCAGCCATGAGCATCGGGTAGGTGAACAGCCCGACGTTGGCGTTCTGTCCCTTGGCGGTCTTGTCCTTGAACTGCGTCATCCGGCTGGCCTCGCCGAACGCGGTGAGGCAGTTCATCACCCAGCCGAGCTCGGCGTGCTCGGTGACGTGGCTCTGGCAGAAGACCGCCGAGCGCTCGGGGTCGACCCCACCCGCGAGGAACTGGGCCGCCGTGACGCGGGTGCGGTGCCGCAGCACGGCTGGGTCGGTCGGCACCGTCAGCGCGTGCAGGTCGGCGACGAAGTAGAAGGCGTCGAAGTCGTCCTGCAGCTTCACCCAGTTGACCAGCGCCCCGAGGTAGTTGCCGAGGTGCAGGGAGTCGCTCGTCGGCTGCATCCCGGACAGGATCCGGGGCAGCCCAGCGGGGGCGGTGGGCGCAGACATGCCCGCCATTGTGTCAGGTGAGATGGAGCAGGAATCCCTGGGCGGGGTTGACCACCGGCAGTGCCAGACCGACGTGGGTGAGCACCGCGCCGCTGACGCTGATCCCGCCCTCGAGGGCCTGGTCCCACCACGGCGGTGCGCTCACCTGGGTGACCGCGGGCAGGCCCGCCTCGCGACGCACCCGCACCGTGTAGGTGCGCTCCGGGTCCAACCCGGGCAGGGTCAGCAGCCCGGGCACGCCCGACGGTCCGGTCCAGGTCCGGACCACGCTGTATGCCGCCTGGGCGCGGTCCGACGCGACCGTCCCCGTCACGAGCAGGCCCTGCTCGTCGGGGAGGTCGGCCCGGACGAGGTCGCCGGTGTGCAGCAGTGGCCGCAGCTCGCGGTAGAGCGAGGACCAGCCGCGCAGGGTCTCGAGCTCGTCCGGCGTGCAGGACGTGATGTCCCACTCGAGGCCGGCGTGGCCCTGCAGGGCGAGCAGCATCCGGAACGACAGGTCGAGGGTGCGGTGCGTCGTGTGGGCCGTCGCCGGGCCCACGTGGGTGCCCATCAGCTCGGCCGGCACGAGCAGCGAGGTCCAGCGCTGGATCGCGGCACGTTCCAGGGCGTCGTTGCAGTCACTGGTCCAGATGCGGTCGGTGCGGGCGAGGACGCCGAGGTCGACGCGGGCGCCACCGCTGGAGCAGGACTCGATCTCGAGGTCGGGGTGGGAGGCCCGCAGCCGGTCGAGCAGTCCGTAGAACGCCTCGGTCTGGTCGTGCACAGCAGGGCGGTCGGTGCCGGAGGCGTCCGAGCGGACCGCCTCGTGCAGGTCGCGGTTGTGGTCCCACTTGATGAAGTCGATGCCGAGCTCGGAGACGAGGGCACTGATCTGGCCCTCGACGTGGGCAGCGGCGTCGGGGTTCGCGAGGTCGAGGACGTGCTGGTGCCGGGAGGGGCGTGGCAGCCCCGCCTTCGGGCCGATCACCCAGTCGGGGTGGGCGCGCACGACGTCGGAGTCGACGTTGACCATCTCCGGCTCGAACCAGAGCCCGAACTCGAGGCCGAGTCCCTTGACGTGCTCGACGATCGGCTGGAGGCCCTGCGGCCACATGTCGGTGGAGACGACCCAGTCGCCGAGGCCGCTGTGGTCGTCGCGGCGGCTGCCGAACCAGCCGTCGTCCAGCACGAAGCGCTCGACTCCGATCGAGGCGGCGGTGTCAGCGAGCGCCTTGAGGCGGTCGAGGTCGTGGTCGAAGTAGACGGCCTCCCAGGTGTTGAGGACCAGGGGCCGCGGGTCGTTGCTGTGGGTGGCGGTCGCGCGCTGGCTGCGGTGCAGGCGGCGCGAGAGTCCGTCGAGGCCGTCGGCGGAGTGCACGAAGACGACGTCGGGTGCCGTGTAGGTCTCCCCCGGCGCGAGGCGCACCTCTCCGGGCTCGAGCAGCTCGCCGCCGCCGAGCACCGAAGCGTGGATGCCGGCGCCCTCGGGGAGCCGCTCGACCAGGTGCTCGTGGTTGCCGCTCCACGCGACGTGGACCGACCACACCTCACCGGTCCGGAAGCCGAAGCCGGGTGTGCCGACGGTCAGCAGCAGCGTCGCGTCGTGGCCGGTGCGGCCGCGGCGTGAGGCTCGCAGGTGCGTGCCGTCCTGGAGCGCCGACCGCTGGGGGGCGCGCTCGCGGCACCAGCGGCCGGTGAGGTCCAGGACCTCGGTCGCGCGGGTGGGCAGCGGGAGCACGGCGCGCAGGGCACCGAGGTCCAGCGCGCTGCTGGTGTCGTCGCCGACGTTGGTGACGGCGTTGGCGACCCGCAGGACGCCGTGGTCGTCGAGCGACCAGGTGCTGACGACCTGCGTCCCGCCGTCGCGGGCCGTGACGACGAGCGAGCGCTCGCCGTCCGGCTCGGTGGTGACCGACCACCGAGGGGCTGCCGCGCCACCGGCTCGGTGCGCTGCATACGACGGGGTGCCCAGCCAGCCGTCCGCGGCGGTGGGGAGCACCGTGAGCGGCCACGGCACGTCGAGCGCGTTGTTGGGCACCGGGCCGGTGGTGGTGCCGGCGAGCTGGTCGGTGACGGCGTCGGGGAGGTCCACCCCCCAGTGCAGGACGCGGGGCAGCTCGCCCTCGGGGAGCTCGACGACCAGGCAGGTGCCTGCGGACCGGAGGGTGGTGGTCGGGACGCTCATCCCTTGGTGGCTCCCAGCGTCAGGCCTGCGACGAACTGCTTCTGGAGGACGAAGAAGATGATCAGTGTCGGCAGGGCGATCACGACCGAGCCGGCCGCGACGAGGTTGTTGTCGGTGAAGAACTGCCCGCGCAGGTTGTTGATCGAGCTCGTCACGGGGAACTTGTCGCCGGACTGGAGCAGGACCGTCGCCCAGAAGAACTCGTTGTAGATCCACGTGACCTCGAGGGTCGCCAGCGCCGCGAGCGGCGGACGGCACAGCGGCAACGTCAGGGTGAAGAACTGGCGCAGCACCCCGGCTCCGTCGATGACGGCGGACTCGTAGAGCTCGCGCGGCAGCGTCTTCATGTAGTTGGACAGGACGAACGCGCAGAAGCCGGTCTGGAAGGCGACGTTGACGAGGATCAGGCCCCAGTAGGAGTTGAGCAGAGTGCCCGACTCGCTGAACCAGAACGGGACCTCGATGGCGCGGAACATGCGGTAGACCGGGATGAGCAGGGCCTGCGGCGGCAGCAGGTTGGCCGCCGTGAACATGCCGAGCAGGGCCAGGTTGAACTTGAACGAGAAGCGCGACACGACGAACGCCACGCAGCACGACAGGAACAGCGTCAGCAGCACCGCGGGGATGGTGATGTACGCCGAGTTGAGCATCGTGTGCGAGAAGTTGGCCTGCTCCCACGCGTTCTTGTAGTTGGCGAGGGTGAAGCCGCCGAAGGACAGGTAGCCGTTCTTCGCGGTGTAGGCGTAGTCACGGAAGCTGTTGAGCAGCGCATAGCCGACGGGGAAGATCCACAGCAGCGCGACGACGGCCAGGAAGACCTGGATGCCGCGGTTGCCCTTCTTCTGCCCGACGCCCTGGGGGCGCTTGGTCGTGAGCGGGTTCCGGCTCCGTGGCGCCGCGGTCTGCGGTGCTTCGCTGGCGGCGGTCATCGCTGCTCCCTCATGACGATGCGTAGATAGATGACGATGAAGATCGAGGAGATGACGAGCATGAAGGTGGCCAGGGCGGAGCCGAAGCCGATGCGGCTGGCCTCACCGACGATGTTGCTCGTCACCAGGGTCGAGATGAGCTCGAGCCCGTTGCGACCCTTGTTGATCACCCAGACCAGGTCGAAGGCACGCAACGACTCGATGACGGTGACGACCAGGACGATGATGTTGATGGGGAACATCACCGGGAAGACGACCCTGAAGAACGTCTGCCGCTCGGTGGCGCCGTCGACCTTGGCCGCCTCGCGCAGCGTCGGGTCGACGCCCTTCAGACCGGCCAGGTACAACAGCATGATGTAGCCGACGTGGCGCCAGCTCGAGGCGATCAGGGCGGCCCAGAGGTTGTACCGCTGGTCGCCGTACCAGTCGATGCTGCCACCGGTGAGGGCGTTGATCAGGCCCTGGTCGCGGCTGTAGATGAGCTGCCAGATGAAGCCGACCAGCGCGAGGGACAGCACGACCGGGAGGTAGATGGCGGTCTGGTAGACCCGTGAACCACGTACCTCCCGGTCGAGCAGGACCGCGAGGAACATCCCGATCGGGGTCGCGATGAGGAACATCACCGCGAGCCAGATCAGGTTGTGCTGCAACGCCGGGACGAACGGCGGGTAGATCGTCAGGACGTCGGTGTAGTTCTTCAGGCCGACGTTCTTGGCCGAGGAGATCGGGCCGATCCCGTCCCAGTTGGTGAAGGACAGCAGGACCGACCCGATCGCCGGCACCCAGACCAGCCACAGCACCAGGAACGTCGGTACTGCGATCATCAGGCCGACCACCACCCGGTCGACGGGTGTGAGGTGGTCGATTCCCTTGTACGTGCGTGCCACGGGTGCTCCTCGGGTTGCGTGCGTCGGCGTCGTCGCGAGCGGTCAGCTCGCGAAGATGCTCTGCTTCTGCTTCTCGATGCCGTTGACGAGCCCGTCGATGTCCTTCGGGTTCTTCAGGAAGGACTGGATGGCGGGGATCATCACCGTGGAGGCGAAGTCCGGACGCGTGTCGCGGTCCATGAACTGCGCGATGGACTTGGCCTGGCTGACGAACTCCACGGACTTCTTCTGGAGCGAGGTGTAGGCAGCCTGGTCGGCCTTGTCGTTCGTCGCGATGACGCTCGGGTCGGCCTTGACGACGATGTCCTGCGCGGCAGCCGAGCCGACGTAGCCGAGCAGCTTCTTCGCGCCGGCCTCGTTCTTCGGACGCTTGGCCATCATGTAGCCGTCGATCGGCGCCTCGATGGCGTCCGCACCGATGTTCGAGTCGATCTCGGGGAAGTTGAAGAACGTGAGGTCCTCCTGCTCCTCCCCCTTCTCGAACTGCTGCGCCACGAAGGAACCGAGCAGGTAGGTGCCGGCCTTCTTCTGCTGGAGCGTCTGGGCGGCCTCCTGCCAGGTGCGGCCGAGCGAGTCGGGCTGGTGGTACTCGAGCAGCCCTGCCCAGGTGTCGAACACGGCCTTGACCTTGTCGCTGTTCCAGGCCTCCTTGCCCGCCATCAGGTTGACGTGGAAGTCGTACCCGTTGACGCGCAGGTTGAGCTGGTCGAAGGTGCCCATGGCGGGCCAACCGTCCTTGTCGCCGAAGGCGATCGGGACGAGGCCGTCCTTCTTCATCTGGGTGCCGAGGGTCTTGAACTCGTCGAGCGTCTTGGGCTCGGTGTAGCCGTACTTCTCGAAGACGCTCTTGCGGTAGAACATCGCCCACGGGTAGTAGGTCGACGGCACGAAGTACTGCTTGCCGTCGTCACCGGTGGAGGACTTCTTCAGCGCATCGGTCATGCCATTGGCCGAGAGGTCCTTCCAGACGTCGGAGACGTCGCCCGCGAGGCCCTTGGAGGCGAAGAACCGCATCCGGTAGCCGGCGAACCACATCCACACGTCGTCCGGGGAGCCCTGGAGGTAGTTGTTGATGTTCTCCTGGAAGGAGTTGTGGTCGATCGTGTTGATCTTGGCCGTCAGGCCGGAGTTGGCCTTCTGGAACGCGTCCATGACGGACTGGATGGCGGCCTTCGGCACGGCGTCGGACTGGTTGGAGCCGACCGTCACGGTGCCGGTCGCGGCACCGCCACCACCGGAGGAGCTGCCGCCGCCACCGCACGCCGCGAGGAGCGACGGGGCTGCGAGCAGGGTGCCGGCGCCCAGGGCGCCGCGCAGCAGGGTCCGACGGCTGACACCGCGGACAGAGGCAGGAACGAGGCTTGCGAGGTACTCGGCCTCAGAGGTCGGGCGGGTCATTCGGGTCTCCTTTGACACGGGTTGCACCGGCGCGATGGCCGAACCCGTCATCCGACAGATTCGATCAAAAACCATCAACAAGTCCCGAGGATGGGCCTAGGAACCAACACCTGTCAAGAGTCTGCCCATCACGAAATGGTCGCGTGTCCACCCATCGTTCACGCTGTCGAACCCGACCAGCTCCGGGGGCACAGGGGGACGAAAACGGCTCAACCACGCCATACAGCGGACACGCAGGCATGGAGACCGGACCTGATGGGAGGGCGCGGGAGCCGCCTCGGCGCCGCAGGTGGGGAGGACGTTCACGGCCTCCGCCAGATCGGTGTTGGTTTTTGTTGACATCTTCATCAGGGCGGCGCAACACTGTCCGCCATGCGTTCATGGCCGAACCGTCGGATCGCCCTGGGTGGCGACTACAACCCCGAGCAGTGGCCGCGCGAGGTCTGGTCCGAGGACATGGAGCTCATGCGCGAGGCCGGGGTCTCCTTCGTCACCCTGGGGGTCTTCTCCTGGTCGTGGCTCGAGCCCGCGAAGGGGGAGTACGACTTCGCCTGGCTCGACGACATCATGGAGATGCTCCACGCGAACGACATCGCGGTCGACCTCGCGACGGCGACGGCGACCCCTCCCCCGTGGCTGTCCGCCGCGCACCCGGAGATCCTCCCCGTCGACCACGAGGGCCACACCCTGTGGCCGGGCAGCCGCCAGGCGTGGTGCCCGAGCTCGCCGGTCTACCGCGACCACGCACTCGCCCTGACCACGCAGCTCGCCCAGCGGTACCACGACCACCCCGCGCTGGCGATGTGGCACGTCTCGAACGAGTACGCCTGCCACAACATCCCCTGCTACTGCGACACCTGCGCGGCCGGCTTCCGGGTCTGGCTGCGTCGCCGGCACGAGACGCTCGAGCGCCTCAACGACGCGTGGGGCACCGCCTTCTGGAGCCAGCGCTACACCGAGTGGGAGCAGGTCCTCCCGCCGCGCCTGACCACGACGTTCGCCAACCCGACGCACGTCCTGGACTACAAGCGGTTCCAGTCCGACACGCTGCTCGACTTCCACCGCAGCGAGAAGGCGATCCTCGAGGACCTCTCCCCCGGTGTCCCCGTGACGACGAACTTCATGACGCTGGCGCACTTCGACCACCTCGACTACCACCAGTGGGCCGAGCACCAGGACGTCATCAGCACCGACCACTACGTCGTGGCCTCCCTCGAGCACCCCCAGGCCGAGCTGGCTTTCAGCGGCGACATCACCCGAGGCCTCGCCGGTGGCCGTCCGTGGCTGCTCATGGAGCACTCCACCAGTGCCGTGAACTGGCAGCCGGTCAACCCCGCCAAGCTCCCCGGTGGCACCCTGCGCGACAGCCTCGCGCACGTCGCCCGCGGCGCCGACACGCTCGGGTTCTTCCAGTGGCGCCAGTCGCTGTCGGGTTCGGAGAAGTTCCACTCCGCACTCGTCCCCCACGCCGGTCGCGACAGCGCCCGCTTCCGCGAGGTCGTCGAGCTGGGCAGGGTCGCCGAGCGCCTCGGTGAGGTCCTCGGCTCGCGGGTCGAGGCCGACGTCGCGATCCTGTGGGACTACCAGGCGCAGTGGGCGGCGCACGGGCCGGCGATGCCGTCCAGCGAGCTCAAGTACCCGACCACCGCGCACGCGGTGCACCGCGTCCTGCGCGAGCGCGGCATCACCGCCGACGTCGTCCACCCCAGTGCCGACCTCACGGCGTACAAGGTCGTCGTCGTCCCGACGCTCTACCTCGTGACCGACGAGCACGCCGCGGCCGTGGCCGCAGCGGCCGAGGCCGGGGCGCAGGTCCTGGTCACCTTCTTCTCGGGGATCAGCGACAGCGACGACCACGTCCGCCTCGGCGGCTACCCGGGTGCCTTCAAGGACCTGCTCGGCGTGCGTGTCGAGGAGTTCTTCCCGCTCCTGCTCGACCAGCGCAGCGAGCTCGAGGGTGGTGGCACCGGCACCCTGTGGAGCGAGGACGTCACCGCCGTCGACGCCGAGGTCCTCGACCGGTATGCCGCCGGTCCGCTCGCGGGGCGGCCCGCTGTCACGCGGCGCAGCACCGGCACAGGCGCGGCGTGGTACCTCAGCACCCTGCTCGACGACGACGCCCTCGGGTCGCTCCTCGAGCAGGTCACCGAGGCCGGTGGCGTCCGCGCCACGGCGCAGGTGCCGCCCGGTGTCGAGGCCGTCCGGCGTCGTGGAGAGGATGGCTCCTGGCTGTTCCTCGTCAACGACACGACGACCGAGCAGCAGGTCCCCGTGACCGGACACGACCTGGTCGCGGACCGCCCGTTCACCCCCGAGACCCCGCTCGCGGCGGGCGCCGTCGCCGTCATCAGGGAGGCCTAGTTGCTCGCCAGCCAGCGTCGCGCCACCATCCTCGGCCTCGTCGAGGACAGCGGTGCGGTGCGCGTGTCCGAGCTCGTCGACCAGCTCGGCGTCTCGGACATGACGGTGCGCCGTGACATCGAGCAGCTGGCGACCGAGGGTCTCGTCGAGCGGGTCCACGGCGGCGCGCTGGCCGTGGGGAGCCGCAGCAGCGAGGAGCCCGGCTTCACCGCGAAGTCGGCGCTCATGCAGTCGCAGAAGAACGCCATCGCGCAGGCTGCTGCCCGGCTGGTCGAGCCCGGGGCTGCCATCGGGATCTCGGCCGGCACCACGACCTACGAGTTCGCCCGGGCCGTGCGCAGCGTCCCGGACCTCACCGTCGTCACGAACTCGGTGCCGGTGGCCCAGCTGCTGCACGAGTCCGGCACCCCGGGTCAGACCGTCGTCCTGACCGGCGGCGTGCGCACCCCGTCGGACGCCCTCGTGGGCCCCGTCGCGGTGGCGGCACTGCGGATGCTGCACGTCGACCGCCTGTTCTTGGGCGTGCACGGCATGGACGCACGGGCCGGCCTGACCACCCCGAACCTCGTCGAGGCCGAGACCAACCAGGCACTGGTCGAGACGGCCCGCCAGGTCTGCGTCCTCGCCGACCACACCAAGTGGGGCACCGTCGGCCTCAGCACCATCATCCCGTTGTCGTCGGTCGACCTCCTGGTCACCGACGCGGGCCTCGGCCCGCGGGCCCGCACCGCCGTGAGCGAGGCCGGGGTCGAGATCGTCCTCGCGACCCAGGGAGCCATCCGCACGGCCAGGACGAGCAGGAGCCACGCATGAGCGTGCGTCGCACGAGCCGGCGGCTGGCCGACGACCGGGAGATCATCTACTTCGACGACACCCCCGGCGCCCCGGAGCGCACCGCGGAGGACACCCGCCCCCTCGGTGAGCGGGCTGCCTCCGGCGAGATCCGCTACGACGCCCTCGTCGGCGACTGGGTGGCAGTGGCCGGGCACCGCAGCAACCGGACGTTCCTGCCGCCCAAGGACGAGTGCCCGTTGTGCCCCACCGGCACCGGCAGCGTCCCCTCGGAGGTGCCGGAGGCGGCATACGACGTCGTGGTCTTCGAGAACCGCTTCCCCAGCTATGCGCCGGTCTCGGCCCACACCCACGGCGAGGAGGAGGACGGCGACCTCATCCAGAGCCGACCGGCGCTCGGGCGCTGCGAGGTCGTCTGCTTCACCAGCGACCACGAGTCGACGTTCGCCGACCTGACGCCGGAGCGGGCCCGCACCGTGGTCGATGCCTGGGCCGACCGGACCGCCGAGCTCGGAGCCGTGCCGGAGGTCGAGCAGGTCTTCTGCTTCGAGAACCGTGGCCAGGAGATCGGTGTCACCCTCCACCACCCCCACGGCCAGATCTACGCCTACCCCTACCTGCCCGAGCGCAGCCGGACGATCCTGGAGCAGGCGACCGCGCACCACGCCCGCACCGGTCGCCTCCTCGGCGCCGACATCCTCGCGGCCGAGCTGCACGCCAAGGAACGCGTCGTCATCGACACCGAGCACTGGGTCGCGTACGTGCCGTATGCCGCCCGCTGGCCGGTGGAGGTCCACCTCGCCCCGCACCGCGACGTCCCCGACCTCGCGTCGCTCACGGACGACGAGCGCGACGACCTCGCCCGCGTCTACCTCGACCTGCTCCGTCGCCTCGACCGCTACTACGAGGCCAAGGACGGATCGCCGATCCGACTGCCCTACATCGCGGGCTGGCACCAGGCGCCGGCCAAGCAGGGCCGCGACGTCTCCCGGCTGCACCTGCAGGTGATGTCGGTCCTCCGCTCGCCCAAGAAGCTCAAGTACCTCGCGGGGTCCGAGTCCGGTGTCGGTGGCTGGGTCAACGACGTGCCGCCGGAGCGCATCGCGGCCCGGCTGCGCGAGGTCGCCCCGTGACGGCCACCGACGCCGCCGTGCGCCTGTTCCGTGAGACCTTCGGCGAGGAGCCGCAGGGGGTCTGGTCGGCGCCCGGTCGGGTCAACCTCATCGGCGAGCACACCGACTACAACGGTGGCCTCTGCCTGCCCATCGCCCTGCCGCACCGCACGTATGCAGCGCTGCGCCGCCGCGACGACCGTCGCCTGCGGATCGTCTCCGCCCAGGGCGACGGCGTCGTCGAGCTCGACCTCGACGACGTCGGCCCCGGCTCGCCGTCCGGGTGGGCGGCCTACGTCGCCGGGGTCCCGTGGGCACTGGCGCAGGCGGGGCACCCCGTCGGCGGCTTCGATGTGGCCGTTGACGGCAGGGTGCCGCTCGGCGCCGGGTTGTCGAGCTCGGCCGCCCTGGAGTGCGCGGTCGCCGCCGCCCTGAGCGACGTGTTCGAGCTCGGGCTGGTCGACACGCACGACGGGCGGGTGGCCCTGGCCGCGGTGTGCGTCGAGGCGGAGAACACCGTGGCCCAGGCCCCGACCGGGGGGATGGACCAGTCCGCGTCGCTGCTCGCCGAGCAGGGTCACGCGCTGCTGCTCGACTGCCGCGACCTCTCGACCGAGCAGGTGCCCTTCGACCTCGACGAGCACGGCCTCGCGCTGCTGGTGGTCGACACCCGCGCCGTGCACGAGCTCGTCGACGGGCAGTACGCCGAGCGTCGTGACTCCTGCGAGCAGGCCGCGCGCGAGCTCGGGGTCGAGACTCTGCGCGAGGTGTCCGCGGACGGCCTGGACGACACCCTCGAGCAGCTGTCCTCGGACCTGTTGCGCCGACGTGCCCGCCACGTCGTCACCGAGATCGCCAGGGTCGAGCAGGCTCGGGAAGCACTTCGGGCCGACGACTTCGACCGCCTCGGGACGCTCTTCCTCGCGTCGCACGACTCGATGCGCGACGACTTCGAGATCTCGGTGGACGAGCTCGACACCGCCGTCGCCTCGGCCACCGCTGCCGGAGCGCTCGGCGCCCGGATGACGGGCGGCGGGTTCGGCGGGTCGGCCATCGCCCTGGTGCGCGCCGCGGAGGCTGCTCAGGTGCAGTCGGCGGTCGAGAAGGCGTTCGCCGACCGAGGGTTCAGCCGGGCGCCGGAGTGCTTCGTCGTGTCTGCCGCCGGACCGGCCGGGCGCGACCTCTAGACAGCGGGTCGCGTCCGACTGCCCCCGGCTCGGACGCGACCCGCTCCCCACCGCCACGCCTTGGGTGCCTGGACGGTCGGGAATCCGACCCTCCAGGCACCCAAGCAGCGTCAGCTACCTCGCCGAGGCGACCCTCTCCCCGACGGCGAAGACGTCGACCACGGCGTTCGTGGATCCGATCGCGCCGTTGCTCCCCGTGCTGAAGACCGAGCCGCGGCCGTCCAGGGCGACGACCGAGGTGCCACCGACGACGGAGGCGCCACTGGGAGCCAGCGCGAGCGCGGTGCCGTCGGCGACGCCGTACGCGATGGTCGCCGGGTCCTGCTGGGCAGCGCCGTAGAGGCGGCCCCAGCGGTACTCGCCGGTGACGCGGGGCACGATGTTCGCGGCGACGAGGCCGAGCCCGGGCTGCCACCGGCCGTCGTCGGTGCGGAACGAGGCGATCCCCTCGTCCTCCAGCGTCGCCGACGTCGGGTCGGCCTTCGGGGACCACCACCGGCCCGTCGCCGCAGCGAAGTGGTCGTCGGCGAGGAAGGCCGGAGCGGTCCGGGCTGCCGCCGTGACCCGGTCGCGGAAGACGGCGTCACCCATCGCTGCGCCGAGGGTGGTGGCGTCGGCCGACGTCACCACGACACCTGCCGCGCCGCTGAGGTCGAGCGCGTCCCACGCCGGGGTCCCGTAGGCGACGGCGTCGACACGCCCGGACCAGCCAGCGGTCTTGAGGGCCGCGGCATACCTCGTGGCGGTGGCGGTGTCGCCAGCGGAGGCCGACACGACGACGAGGCGCCCACCCTTGGCGGGCGCTGCCGCGCGGGCGGTCGCGACGAAGGACGGCAGGGCGCTGCTCGCGACCGAACCGGCCAGGAGGTCGCCGCCGAGGAAGACGGTGCCCGTGCCGGTGCTCGGCGAGCTGGGGGCGGCGTACTGGACCCGCGCCGGCGCCGGGACGGCCGCACCGCCGACGGTGAGGGTGCGCGTGGCCACGTCGTAGCTCGCGTCGCCGGGCACGAGGAGGTGGGTGAGCACGTTGCGGGCCGACAGGACCGGCACCTTGCCGACCCAGCGGTGCGTCGCGTCCAGGGTCTCGAGGTCGAGCAGGGAGACCGAACCACCGCCGAACACCCCGCTCAGGGTCCGGTCGCCGTCGTTGTGGATGCCGGTGGCGTAGTCCACCCCGACCCCGAGCGGGCTGTCACCACGGAAGCGCTCGTCACTGGTGGCGAGCGTCGACAGCAGCCGCCCGAAGCGTCCGCGCTGGTGGAAGTGCTGGTCGTAGATCGCCGCCTGCGAACCGAAGGCGAGACCGCGTCGGAGGTCGGCGTCGTCGCCCCACCACACCAGGGTGCTGTCGCGGCGCAGGCCGTCGGCCGGTCCGAGGGACCCGACGTAGCCGTTGATCATCGACCGCGACTGGACGGCCGCTCCCGCGCTGGTCCCGCCGATGGTCGCTCCTGCGGCAGCGGCACGCCCCATCGCGGCCTCCGCCGGGGTAGCCGCGAGCACCTCCATCACCAGTCCCTGGTCACCGCCGAGGACGTAGATGCCGTCAGCCGTGTCGATGCCGGAGGAGTTCGCCGGGTCGAGGGCGTCCTTGCGGTTGAGCAGCACCGCGAGGCGTGCGGTGCAGCCGGTGTAGGGCGCGGTGACCACGGCGTCGCAGGCGGCGTCGACCTGATCGGTGCGCTGCTGGGCGAGCACGAGGTTCTCCGCGCGGTCCTTGGCCTTGTCGCCGTAGGCGCTCGGCACGACGACGAGGTCGACCGTCGTCCCGCTCGCCCCCTGCGCCGCCAGGCGGGCGAAGCCTTCCAGCGACGGCGTCTCGTACCCCCCGCCGATCGGTGACATCGACGTGCCGACGGGCGGCGTCACCGGGATGGCGCCGAACGCGGTCGTGGCGACCAGCGGCACGGTGACCGCGATGGTGGCCGTGGTGGCGAGCAGGGATCGGCGCAGCGAGGTCCTCATGCCCGGTCAACCTAGCCCGGCGGCGACGCCCGTGGGGGGTTCGGACTCAGCCGAGGTCGTAGTCCACGACGACCGCGGCGTGGTCGGACCAGCGCTGGTCGTAGGCCTCCGCGCGGCCCACGACGGCGCGGACCGCCCGGTCCGCGAGAGGACGGCTGGCCAGCTGGTAGTCGATGCGCCAGCCCGCGTCGTTGTCGAAGGCCTTCCCGCGCCAGGACCACCACGTGTACGGACCGGGCCCCGGACCGTGCAGGGTGCGGTGCACGTCGGCCCACTGGAGCTCGGAGAACCACCGGTCGAGGTGGGCGCGCTCCTCGGGCAGGAAGCCCGACTTCTTCAGGTTGCCCTTCCAGTTCTTGAGGTCGTCCTCGTGGTGGGCGATGTTGAGGTCCCCGGTGACGACGGCGAGGTGACCTGCCTCTGCCCAGCGCGCCATACGGGAGCCGACCTCGTCGAGGAAGCGCAGCTTCTCGGACTGTCGGTCGGTGCCGGCCTCGCCGGTGTGGACGTAGGTCGACACCACCGTCACGGTGCCCGCCGCGGTCGCGAGGTCCACCTCGACCCACCGCCCGGAGCCGTCGAACTCCTCGGCGCCCACCGAGGTCGACGCCCGCAGGTGCGGGTCACGGCTGACCACCGCGACACCGGCCCGGCCCTTGGCGGCGGCCTCGGTGTGGGCCACGTGCCAGTCGCCGAAGCCACCCTCGTCGAGGCACTGCGCGAGCTGTTCGTCGGTCGCCCGGACCTCCTGCAGGCAGAGGACGTCGGCCTCCTGCGCCGCGAGCCAGGCCATGCCACCTCGACGGGCCGCTGCGCGAATGCCGTTGACGTTGGCCGTGATCAGACGCATCGGACCATTCTGCTGGCCGACTCGTCGGCGAACTCCACCGCCCCCGACGAGGAGCGCGCATAGGGTGACGACATGGCCGACGAGTCCACGCCCACCCCCACCGCGACGACCCCCTCACCCGAGCCCGGCGCGACCGTCACGACCTCGACGGACACGACGACCGTCACCACGGCGCCCGCGCCGCCGGAGGACGACCTCGTCGAGACGCGGCACACCCTGGCCGTCGGAAGGCGACGGCTGCGGTACACCGCGACCACCGGCCGGGTGGTGCTGCGCGAGGAGGTCTTCGAGGACCACGTGTTCAAGGGCCACAAGCCCAAGGCCGAGCTGAGCATCACCTCCTACGTCGTGGACACCCCCGGCATGACGCAGCGTCCGGTCACCTTCGCCTTCAACGGCGGGCCCGGGTCGAGCTCGGTCTGGCTGCACCTGGGGCTGCTCGGCCCGCGTCGCGTCGACTCCGGTGACGCAGGCGCCATGACGCCGCCGCCCTACGCGCTGCTCGACAACCCCGAGTCGCTGCTCGCCGTCTCCGACCTCGTCTTCATCGACCCCGTGTCCACCGGCTACTCGCGCGCGGTCGAAGGCGGGAAGGCCGGCGACTACCACGGGTTCACCGCCGACATCGAGAGCGTCGGCGAGCTGATCCGGCTCTGGACGACGCGCCACAACCGTTGGCTCTCACCGAAGTTCATCGCCGGGGAGTCCTACGGCACGGTCCGCGCAGCGGCCCTCGCCGCCCACCTCCAGTCCCAGCACGGGCTGTACCTCAACGGCCTCATGCTCATCAGCTCGGTGCTCGACCTCGCCACCGTGGACTTCGAGTTCAGCAACGACCGCGCCCACGTGGACTATCTCCCGACGTATGCCGCGACCGCCCACTTCCACGGCAAGCACGGGCGCAAGTCGCTCAGGACGGTGCTCGCCGAGGCGGAGGAGTACGCCGCCCGCGACTACCCGTGGGCCCTGTCCCGGGGGTCCCGCCTCACCGCTGCCGAGCGAGCCGAGCACGTGACGAGGCTCGCCGCCCTGACAGGGCTGTCGGAAGCCTACGTCGACCGGGCCGACCTGCGCATCGAGCACCTGCGCTTCTTCACCGAGCTGCTCCGTGAGGACCGCCTCGCCGTCGGGCGCCTCGACAGCCGCTTCACCGGCCCCCTCGCCGCCGGCAACGCCGAGACCTGGGACGCCGACCCGTCGATGGACGCCATCCTCGGGCCTTACGCCTCGGCATGGAACCACTACGTGCGCGCCGAGCTCGGCTACACCAACGACCTGCCCTACACGCTGATCTCGTCGATGGCCTCCAAGGACTGGTCCTACAAGGAGTTCGAGGGCAAGCCGGTGGACGTGACGGCCCAGCTGGCCCGAGCGATGCGGGGCAACCCGCACCTCAAGGTCCACATCGCTTACGGCTACCACGACGGCGCGACCCCCTACTACGGCGCGGAGGACGTGGTCGCCCACCTCGACATCCCGGCGTCCCTGCGCGACAACCTCGAGCACGCCTACTACGAGGCGGGTCACATGATGTACGTCCACGAGCCGACCCGCGTGCAGCAGAGCGCCGACCTCGCGGACTTCGTCACGCGGTCCAGCGGCCGGGCCTGACGACCGGGTGGACGGCGCCGCGGACCGGGTGGGCGACGGAGGACCCGGACGCCGTCGCACCACGGTCCTCGCCCTCGGGGTCGGAATCGCCGTCGACGTCGAAGGGGACCGCGCCGCCGAGCTCCACGACGCCCTGGCGCACCGCTGGTCGTGCTGCCGGTCCGCGCCGACCACACCGGTCGTCGCCACGGTCCGGGCCGTCCTCGACAGCGACCCCCGCGTGACCGAGGCAGCCGACACAGCAGGGCTGGCCAGCCGGCCCCGCCTGGACGACCTGCTCCAGCTCGTCACCCGTGAGGTCACGGTCGCCGCGATCGACGCCGTCTCCGGTGAGCACCTGCTGCTGCACGCCGCCTGCCTCGCCGACCCGGTGACTGGACGGGCCACGGTCCTCGTGGCCGCGGGCGGCACGGGCAAGACCACCGCCGCACAGGTCCTCGGCCCCGGCCGCTGGTACGTCACCGACGAGACCGTCGCCGTGCGCGCCGACCGCTCCGTCGTCCCCTATCCCAAGCCGCTCTCGGTGCGGCGCAACGCCGTGGGCGACCACAAGGACGAGGTCGCGCCCCCCGACCTCGAACTGGCGCCGGCGCCCGCCACTGCGATCCTCCCGGTGGCGCAGATCCTGCTGCTCGACCGCGTCCAGGGCCTGGCCGGTCGCCCCGTCCCGACGATGCTGTCGACCCTGGACGCCATCGAGTCCCTGGTCCCGCACACGTCGCACCTCACCGACCTGCACCGTCCGCTGCACCGGCTCGCCGAGCTCGTCGAGGCGGTGGGTGGCGCCAAGCTCGTCAGGTACACCGAGGCGGCCGACCTCGCCCCGCTGCTGTCGGGGGCGACGTGACCGTGGCCCCGCGCCATACCGGGGCATCGCTCGCCCGGGCCGTGCCGCCACGGGAACGGCTCGACCGCGACGGCGAGGCGGTGGTCCTCGTCGGCACGTCCGTGGTGCGCCTCTCGGCCCTCGCGGTGCTCGTGCTCGACACGTGCTCCTCGGCGGAGACGACGGTCGACGACCTCACGACCGTGCTCGTCGGACGGTTCGGGCTGCCCGGGGACGGGGCCGGCGGTGACGCCGCGGCGGCGACCCTCGAGGTCCTCCGGGCCCTGACAGCCGAGGGCCTGGTCGAGCTGCTCGACGTGGACGCCGGGACGACGTAGCGGGCCGGTGGAGCGTCCCCCAACGCCCCATCCGGCCCGCGGTCGAGTGGCCCCCCGACCGTCCTCAGCCGCCCCCAGCGGCCGAGGACGGTCGACCAGTGCGGAGTCCTCGATGACTTGCGTTTCCGAGCCCCTGCGGCCCGCTCTGCACCCTTGAAAGGTAAAGGAACGACAGGTGTTGCACCAGTGTTTGGTCAAGTGGGGTGGTGCAGAAGTCCGCTCTCATGAGCATTGCCGCTTTCGTGCAGGCGAACGGCGGAGGAGCACCTCATCCGAACGGGTGAGGCGGCGGCCTCGATAAGGGGTTCGGGCGATGGGCCGCCTCTTGCCCTGTGCACCGGGACACCTCCACCATGGAACTACCCGGGACCGTCGACGGACCCACGCAGCGAGGAGCGGTCCATGCGAACTCCCCCACTTCCGTCCCGTCTCGGCGCCGAGGCGCTCGGCACCTTCTGGTTGGTCTTCGGTGGGTGCGGCAGCGCGGTGTTCGCCGCGAAGTTCCTCGCCCCCGACGTCCCGTCCGGGCAGAGCGTGCAGCTCGGCATCGGCTTCCTCGGTGTCGCCCTCGCCTTCGGGCTCACCGTGATGACGATGGCGTATGCCGTCGGGCACGTGTCCGGCGCGCACTTCAACCCCGCGGTGACCATAGGTGTCGCCATCGCCAAGCGCTTCCCGTGGAAGGACGTCCCGGCGTACGTCGCCGCGCAGGTGGTCGGCGGACTGCTCGCCGGGCTGGCCCTGTGGGGCGTGGCCCGCGGCACCTCCGGGTTCGAGGTGACCGGCAACCTCGCGGCCAACGGGTACGGCGACCACTCCCCCGGCGGCTACACGCTGGTCGCGGTGCTCGTCGCCGAGGCGATCCTCACCGCGTTCTTCCTCTACATCATCCTGGGCGCGACGGACGAGCGTGCGCCGGTCGGCTTCGCGCCCATCGCGATCGGCTTGGGCCTCACCCTGATCCACCTGATCTCCATCCCCATCAGCAACACCTCGGTCAACCCCGCCCGCTCCACGGCTGTGGCGTTCTTCAACGGGGACGGGGCTCCGAGCCAGCTGTGGGCGTTCTGGGTGGCGCCCATCGTCGGCGCCGCCATCGCCGGCGCGACCTACCACCTGGTGACCGGCATCGACCGTCGCGACGAGGACATCACCGGCATGGTCGACCCCGAGGACGTCCGCCCCGCCACCTGAGGGCTGTCGCCCCGGACCCGCCCTCCCCGGCGGCCCGGGCGTGGTGGCTTGTGGGATCGCCCGGTGGCGGGTACGAACACCAGATGCCTCCCGTCGAGAACGCAGACCCGATGACCGCCACCGACTACGCCGACTTCGCGGCGGCATACTCCGTGGAGAACGAGCGGAACCTGTTCAACGCCTACTACGCGCGTCCGGCGGTCCTCGACCTCGCCGGTGAGGTCTCGGGCCGTCGCATCCTCGACGCAGGTTGCGGCTCGGGCCCGTTGGCGGCCGAGCTCCGTGACAGGGGCGCGGAGGTCACCGGCTTCGACGTGAGCGCGGCGATGGTCGACCTCGCCCGCCAGCGGCTCGGGGACGACGCCGACCTGCACGTGGCCCGGCTGCCTACGCGATCGTCTATCCCGAGGCCGACTACTTCGCCGTGACCCGGTACTCCGAGGACTACACCTTCGACGGCCGGACCCTGTGGTTGACCTTCTTCCACCGACCGCTGCACGCGATGGCCGACTCCTTCGCCGCCGCCGGTTTCCGCATCACGGCGATCAGCGAACCGCCTCCCGCGGACGACACCCCCGAGGAGCTGCTCCCGCCCGGCATGGAGGGCCGGTCGGCGTTCATGTGCTTCCTCTTCTTCGTCCTCGAGGCGGTCTGAGCCGCCCCCACGGCCACCCACGGGAGCAGGCGTGGTGCGGGGCTCGCCGTGCCGGACCGGTTCGATAGCCTGAGCAGCGCTGCGCACGAACGCTGCGAGCACGACGAGCCCAGGGAGAGAGCCGCCGACATGGCCAAGATCATCTACACCCTCACCGACGAGGCGCCCATGCTGGCGACCTACTCCTTCCTGCCGGTGATCGAAGCCTTCGCGTCCACCGCGGGCGTCGACGTCGAGACCCGCGACATCTCCCTGTCGGGGCGCATCATCGCCGCCTTCGACGACGTGCTCCCCGAGGACCAGCGCATCGGTGACGCCCTCGCCGAGCTCGGCCAGCTGGCGACCACGCCCGAGGCCAACATCATCAAGCTCCCCAACGTCTCGGCGTCGCTCCCCCAGCTCAAGGCCGCCATCGCCGAGCTGCGCTCGCAGGGCTACGACCTGCCGGCCTACCCCGACGAGCCCACCACCGACGAGGAGAAGGACGCCCGCGCCCGCTACGACAGCGTCAAGGGCAGCGCCGTGAACCCCGTCCTGCGTGAGGGCAACTCCGACCGTCGCGCCCCCGCCGCCGTGAAGAACTACGCGCGCAAGCACCCGCACTCGATGGGCGCCTGGAGCAGCGACTCCCGCACCCAGGTCGCCACCATGGGCAAGGACGACTTCCGCTCCAACGAGCAGTCCGTGGTCCTGCCCTCGGCCGACACCCTGACGATCCAGCTCGTCACCGACGCAGGTACCACCGTCCTCAAGGACGGCCTCAAGGTCCTCGAGGGCGAGGTCGTCGACGCGACCGTCCTGCGCGCTGCCGCGCTCGACGCGTTCCTCACCGAGCAGATCGCCAGGGCCAAGGCCGACGGCGTGCTCTTCTCGGTGCACCTCAAGGCCACGATGATGAAGGTCTCCGACCCGATCATCTTCGGGCACGTCGTCCGGGCGTTCCTCCCGGAGGTCTTCTCCCGGTATGGCGCCGAGCTGGCCGCCGCCGGCCTGTCCGCGAACAACGGTCTCGGCTCCATCCTCGACGGGCTCGACACCCTGCCCGAGGGCACCCGTGACGAGGTCCGTGCCGCGATCGAGCAGGGCCTCGCCGACGGGCCGAAGCTCGCGATGGTCAACTCCGACAAGGGGATCACGAACCTCCACGTCCCGAGCGACGTCATCGTCGACGCCTCGATGCCGGCGATGATCCGCACGTCCGGCCACATGTGGGGCCCGGACGGCGAGGAGGCCGACACCCTGGCCGTCATCCCCGACAGCTCCTACGCCGGTGTCTACCAGGCCGTCATCGACGATTGCCGCGAGCACGGCGCCTACGACCCGACCACGATGGGCTCGGTGCCGAACGTCGGCCTCATGGCCCAGAAGGCCGAGGAGTACGGCAGCCACGACAAGACGTTCGAGATCGCCGAGGCCGGCACCGTCCAGGTCGTCAATGCCGCCGGTGACGTGCTGATGTCCCACGACGTCCAGCCCGGCGACATCTGGCGCGCCTGCCAGACCAAGGACGCCCCGATCCGCGACTGGGTCAAGCTCGCCGTCACCCGGGCCCGCGCCTCGAAGACGCCTGCCGTCTTCTGGCTCGACAGCGAGCGCGCCCACGACCGCAACCTCATCGCCAAGGTCGAGGCCTACCTGCCCGAGCACGACACCGACGGCCTCGACATCCAGGTGCTCTCCCCCGTGGAGGCCGCCAAGCTCTCGGTCGAGCGGATCCGCAAGGGCGAGGACACCATCTCGGTCACCGGCAACGTGCTGCGCGACTACAACACCGACCTCTTCCCCATCCTCGAGCTCGGCACGAGCGCCAAGATGCTCTCCGTCGTCCCCCTGATGAACGGCGGTGGCCTCTTCGAGACCGGCGCCGGCGGCTCGGCGCCCAAGCACGTGCAGCAGCTCGTGCAGGAGAACTACCTGCGCTGGGACAGCCTCGGCGAGTTCCTCGCCCTGGCCGAGAGCCTGCGCCACATGGCGACCACGACCGACAACGCGCGCGCCGCCCTGCTGGGTGAGGCGCTCGACAAGGCGACCGAGCGGCTGCTCAACGAGAACAAGGGCCCGGCCCGCAAGGTCGGCCAGATCGACAACCGCGGCAGCCACTTCTACCTCGCGCTCTTCTGGGCCAACGAGCTGGCGCAGCAGACGCAGGACGCCGCGCTCGCCGAGGCGTTCGCGCAGGTGTCGCAGACGCTCACCGAGCAGGAGGACACCATCAACGCCGAGCTGCTCGGCGTGCAGGGCCACCCGGCCGACATCGGTGGCTACTACCGTCCCGACGCCGCCAAGGCCTCGGCGGTCATGCGCCCCTCGGCGACGTTCAACGAGGCGCTGGCCGCGCTGCGCTGAGCCCACAGCGTTCCGGACAGCGTCCGGCACACCGTCACGGACAGGGCCGGGCCGTCACCCCAGGGTGGCGGCCCGGCCCTGTCCTGTCCCGCGTCCGACCCCCTCTCGCCCCCTGCTCGTCCGTGCCCGTCCCTGCTCATCAACGGGTCCGGTACCGGTCCGGTAACGAGGTCGCCGCGAGCCGGTAACGACGGCTCTCGGGGCTCGGTCGGCTCCGTACCGTTCGGTCCATGGCCCGCAAGGGAGTCGCCGTCGTCGTCGCCGCCCTGGTGACGCTGTCGGGCTGCGCCCAGCGCGCCGAGCCCGACGCGCAGCGCTTCCTCGACCACGCCCGGGACGTCGCAGCAGCCTGGTCCACGGCCGACCAGCAGGAGCGCTGGGAGTCCAGCCTCATCCCCCTCGGTCCCCTCACGGTGGAGCCCGACTGGAGCGGCCACGAGTCGCTGATGGCCGGGGTCCACGCCGGTGCCCTCGAATGGGTCTCCGAGAAGGTCGGGGACGACGCCGCCAGCGGCACGGTGCGGTACGCCGACGGCAGCACCGAGTCGGTGACGACGCTCGGTGCCCGGGCGACCTTGTCCGAGCTCTTCCACGGCGGTGAGGCCACGTGCCCGACGACCTGCACGTCCGCCGTGGTGAACGCAGCCGACCTCACGACGGTCCGGCTGCTCACCGCCCGCGGACCCGCGAGCGTTCCGGCGTGGGCGTTCCACCTCGAAGGTCTCGCCGAGCCGGTGCTGCGGGTGGCGGTCGCCGGGCTCGACGCCCGCGGTGACATCGAGCCCCGGGTGCCGGGCACCGACCGGGCCCGTGGCCTGCAGGGCCTGGTCGGTGCCACGGTGCTGCTCGGGGAGCAGGGCAGCACCCTCACCGTGCGCCTGCCCATGACCGCCTGCTCCCCCGCCCCGAGGGCCGAGGTCCTGGAGACGGCGACGGTGGTGGTCGTGGGAGCGACGCAGCCGGAGCCGCGCCGTGGCGATGCCTGTGCGGCCGTGGTGCGCGACCAGGACGTGACCGTGACGCTCGAACGCCCCCTGGGCCAGCGGGTGCTCGTCACCACCGGCGGCCGCCTCGTCCTCCCGGCGGCGCAACCCTCCTGACCGAGCGCGCCCGGCGGAACCGGCGGTCAGGGTGGGGAGGCGCCTCGCACCCTCTCCTGCTCCACGGCTGCCTCGAGGTCCTTGAGCCGGTGCCGCTGCTGGAGCGGACGCGCCATACGCGGGTTGCCCTCGAGCCGGTCCGCGGTCCGGTCGAGGTGTGCCCAGTAGCCGGCGGTGAACGGGCAGGCGTCGTCGCCGACCCGCACCGTCGGGCGGTACCGGCAGCCGCCGCAGTAGTCGGACATCCGGTTGATGTAGGCGCCGCCGGACGTGTACGGCTTGGTCGTCATGGCGCCCCCGTCGGCGTACTGGCTCATGCCGACGACGTTGGCGGGCATGACCCAGTCGTACCCGTCGACGAACCGCGTCTGGAACCACTCCGTCAGCGCGTCGGGGTCGTAGCCGCGCTGGGCAGCCCAGTTGCCGAGGACCATCAGGCGCGGGATGTGGTGAACCCACCCGCGATCACGCACTCCGGCAAGGACGTCGGAGAGGCAGGCTGCCTCCACCGCGTCGGCGTCCAGGTCGTCGAACCACTGCGGCAGCGGCTCCCGCGCACCGAGTCCGTTGCGGCTGCGGTACTGCGGGCCGAAGTGCCAGTAGAGGTGCCAGACGTACTCGCGCCAGCCGACCACCTGCCGCACGAATCCCTCGACCGAGGCCAGCGGGGCGTCGCCGTCGCGGTACGCCTGCACCGCCCGCTCGGCCACCTCGACGGGGTCGAGGAGCCCGAGGTTGAGCGGCACCGACAAGAGGCTGTGCGCCATCTCCCAGTCGCCCTTGAGCATGGCGTCCTCGTGCGGCCCGAACGCGCCGAGCCGCTGCGTGACGAACCGGTCCAGCGCCGCGAGCGCCTCGCGCCGCGTCACGGCGAACAACCGCGGCCCGTCTCGGCCCACGGTCTCCAGCCCCTCGTCCCGCTCCCACCGGTCGAGGTCCTCCCTCACCTGCGCGTCGATCTCGTCCTCGCGGGGACGGTATGGCGCGGGCACGTCCAGGTGCGTCACCCCCTTGGGTGGGGGCTCGCGGTTGTCCTCGTCGAACGACCACCGGCCGCCGACGGGGTCGCCGTCGCCCTCGACGAGCAGGTCTAGACGCTGGCGCTGGAACCGGTAGAAGTCCTCCATGCGCAGCCGTCGGCGGTCACCCGCCCAGCGCTGGAAGTCGTTGCGGGACAACGAGAACCCAGGCGTCGGGTCGACCGCCTCGATCACGCCCGACTCGAGCTGGCGGGAGACGAAGTCGGCGGCCCTGCGTGAGGTCGGCTCGTAGACCCGGACGGGTTCGCCGAGCTCGCGCAGGGCCTCGCCGTAGGTGTCCGTGCGCAGGAGGACGGCCGAGTCGCCGAGCTCGGCCGCCCGGTGCCGCAGGGCCGACAGGATGAGGTGCAGCTTCTGCCGGTGGTAGCGGCGACGGCCCAGAGCCGCCCTGCTCTCGACGAGGAGCACCCCTTCACGGCCGACGTCGAAGTGCGGACCGAGCTGGTCGGCGAACAACCACCGTCGCGTCATGACCTGCCCACCGAGTTCGTCACCGGTCCAGTCTGGTCGACCCAGGCCACTGCTGCAGATCGAGCGGGGAGCCCGTGCGCCGCCTACGGTGGGTGGGTGGACACCATCATCGGCAGCACCCAGGCCGCGCACGTCCACGCCCCACCCGCGACCGTGTGGGAGGTCGTGACCTCGGTCGGTGGCGACACCGGCTGGTTCACGCCCGAGGTCGTCTGGGCCGCCCGGTGCGGTGTCGACCGGCTGATCGGTGGACCGGGGCGTCGCCGCCAGCGCCCGGACCGCCCGCTGCGCCTCGGGGACCGGGTCGACTTCTGGAAGGTGACGGCGCTGGACGCCGGCCGCCGGATCGTCCTGTCACCCGACACCAAGCTGCCGGGCAGCGCCTTCCTCGAGCTCGAGGTGCTCCCCGAGGTGGGCCCGGACGGCGCAGGCTCACGGCTGATCCTGCGGCACGGGTTCGCGCCCGACGGCTCCGTCGGCCGGCTCTACGGGGAGGCGACCCGGTTCGGCGACGTGGCGCTCTACGCCTGGATGCACCGGCGCCTGGTCATGACGGCCGAGCACCGCGCGCGCTGAGGAACCGCGTCGCGGGTGCTGCGCAGGGTTCAGTCGCCGGTCGCGCCGGTCCCCGTCGTGAGGTCGAGCTTGAGCCCCTCGTGGGACATCACGAACCCGAGCTTCTCGACGTAGAACCGTTGCGCGTCGTCCCGGCGCTTGTCGGTCGTGAGCTGCACCACGGAGCAGCCCCGGCGACGGGACTCCTCGATCCCCCACCTCAGCATCGCCTCCCCCAGCCCGTGACCGCGCAAGGACGGGGCGATCCGCACCGCCTCGATCTGGCTGCGTCGGGCGCCTCCGCGCGACAGCCCGGGCAGGAAGGTCAGCTGCATGGTCCCCGCGACGGCACCGTCGGCCTCGAGCACCACGAGCAGGTGGGCAGGGTCGCCGTCGACGTCCTCGAAGGCGTCGAGGTACCCGCGCAGGTCACGCCCGTCCTCCCGGCCCGCGCCGATGACGTCGTCAGCAAGGAGGCTGACGATCGCCGGGACGTCGGTGCGGACGGCCCGACGCAGCAGGACCTCGCGGCCACCGGCCGACAGGGTGGCCAGCGGCGCGAGGTCGCGCTCTCCGGCCCGCTGGCCGTCGCGGGCGGCGACCGGCGCGAGGGCGCCGGGCACGGCGGCATACCCCTCCTCCGTCGGATGAGTGGCCACCTCCGCCGCTCCGGTGTCGAACCACGTGCTGCCGTCGAAGGCCAGCGCTCGCTCGAGGCGCACGCGAGCGCGGTCCATCAGTGGCGACGGCAGCCCGTCGAGGGCGAACCAGCCGACCTCCAGCGACTCGTCGTCGTTGACCCTGGCCTCGCCGGAGACGTGACGGGCGAGGAAGCAGAGGTCGAGGTACTGCGCGCGGTCACCGTTGGGGTACCCCTGCTCCGGCAGCGTCCACACCGAGCTCAGCGCCTCGATGCGGGCGACGACGCCGGTCTCCTCCTCGATCTCCCTGGCGAGTCCCACGGCGGGCTGCTCGCCGGGCTCGAGGATCCCGCTGACCAGAGCCCATTGGCCGTTGTCGGCACGACGGCCGAGCAGCACCTCACCGGCGTCGTTGCGCACCACGGCGGTCACGCCGGTGAGCCAGAGGAGGTCGGTGCCGACCTTGTCGCGCAGGGCCAGGATGAAGTCCGGGGTGGGCATGCCCTCGACCCTAGCCACCGGAAACCGGGTCGGCGCAGCCCTGCTAGCGTCGTGCACAGCTGTCCCACCCCACCGACGTGAAGGGCCCACCGTGAGCACTACCCCCGTCAAGGTCGCCGTCACCGGCGCCGCCGGCCAGATCGGCTACAGCCTCCTCTTCCGCATCGCCAGCGGCTCGCTGTTCGGCCCGGACACCCCGGTCGAGCTGCGCCTGCTCGAGATCACCCCCGCGCTCAAGGCGCTCGAGGGTGTCGTCATGGAGCTCGACGACTGTGCGTTCCCGACGCTGGCCAAGGTCGAGATCGGCGACGACGCCGAGAAGATCTTCGACGGCGTCAACCACGCCCTCCTCGTCGGCGCCCGCCCGCGCGGCCCCGGTATGGAGCGCGGTGACCTCCTCGAGGCCAACGGTGGCATCTTCGCCCCGCAGGGCAAGGCCCTCAACAAGGTCGCTGCCGACGACATCCGCGTCACCGTGACCGGCAACCCGGCCAACACCAACGCCCTCATCGCGATGAGCAACGCGCCCGACATCGGCCGCGAGCGCTTCTCCGCGCTGACCCGACTGGACCACAACCGCGCCATCTCGCAGCTGTCGGCCAAGCTCGGTGTCCCGGTGACCGAGATCAAGAAGATGACGATCTGGGGCAACCACTCCGCGACGCAGTACCCCGACCTGTTCCACGCCGAGGTCTCCGGCAAGAACGCCGCCGAGGCCGTCGGCGACCAGGACTGGCTGGCCGGCACGTTCATCCCGACCGTCGCCAAGCGCGGCGCCGCGATCATCGAGGCCCGGGGCGCGTCCTCGGCCGCCTCCGCCGCGAGCGCCACCGTCGACCACGCCCGCGACTGGACCCTCGGCACCCCCGACGGCGACTGGGTGTCGATGTCGGTCTGCTCCGATGGCTCCTACGGCGTGCCGGAGGGCCTGATCTCCTCGTTCCCCGTGACCGTCAAGGACGGCCAGTGGTCCATCGTGCAGGGCCTGGAGATCGACGAGTTCTCCCGCGGCAAGATCGACGCCTCCGTCAAGGAGCTCGAGGAGGAGCGCGAGGCCGTCAAGGGCCTGGGCCTCATCGGCTGACGCCCTCCCGCAGACGCACCACCAGTACGGCGAACGGGCGGTCCCGGGTCACCCGGGACCGGCCGTTCCGCGTCTGGCGTCAGGGCACGGGTCAGCCGCGCGGACGCAGGTCCAGGCTGGCGGTGACGACCACCAGCGCGATCCCGAACAGCCCCATCGTCACGACGTCGACCACCCGTGAGCGGACGACCAGTCCCCCGCTGAGCGCCGTCGGCAGGACGGCCCGGATGAGCGCGGCCACCAGCAACCCGCCCGCGATGACGAACCCCGCCAGCCGCACGTGCCCGAACGCGAAGGCCACCACGCCCAGCACGAGGACCGGGGTGGCGACCCACCACCAGCCCAGGCGCGGAGCGATCACGAGGTCAGGCCGAGACCGCGAGCTGGCGTTCGGCGGCGGCCACGATGTTCGACAGCAGCAGGGCTCGCGTCATGGGGCCCACGCCGCCGGGGTTGGGGCTGACCCAGCCCGCCACCTCGGCGACGTCGGGGGCGACATCTCCGGCGATCTTGCCGTCGACGCGGCTGACGCCCACGTCCAGCACGGCAGCGCCGGGCTTGACCATGTCCTTGGTGACGATGCCGGGCACGCCGGCTGCGGCGATGACGATGTCCGCGCGGCTGACCTCGGCGGCGAGGTCACGGGTGCCGGTGTGGCAGAGGGTGACCGTGGCGTTCTCGCTCTTGCGGGTCAGGATCAGCCCGAGCGGTCGACCGACGGTGAGACCGCGACCGATCACCACGACGTTGGCACCGGCGATCGGCACGTCGAACCGGCGCAGCAGCTCGATGCAGCCCATCGGCGTGCACGGCAGCGGCGCCTCCTTGCCCAGGGCGAGCCAGCCGAGGTTGGTCGGGTGGAGGCCGTCGACGTCCTTCTCGGGGGCCACCCGCGACAGCAGGGCCATCTCGTCCAGCCCGGTCGGCTGCTGCACGAGGAACCCGGTGCACCCCGCGTCGGCGTTGAGCTCGTCGATGACGGCCTCGACCTCAGCCTGGGTCGCGGTGGCCGGCAGGTCACGACGGATGCTCGTGATGCCGATCTCGGCGCAGTCCTTGTGCTTGGCGTTGACGTACCAGTGGCTGCCGGGGTCGTCGCCGACCAGCACGGTGCCCAGTCCCGGGACCACGCCCTGGTCGCGCAGGACGTCGACCCGACTGCGCAGCTCCTGCTTGATCGTCGTGAGTACTGCCTTGCCGTCCAGGATGCGCGCGGTCACGGTCCCGTATCCTGCCACGCTCGCCCGAGCCGCCTCCCGACCGCCCACACCAGGTCAGCTCGTAGCGGCGGCGGGCGCAGCCTCGGCGAGCGCGTCGAGCGCCTGCGTGAAGCACTCCGCGGGTGGCGTGACGAGCCCAGCGCCGACCTGACCGGTGCCGGCGACCCGACCCGCCATACCGGTGTTGATCTGGGGCAGCGTCCCGGTCCGCACCACCGCGGTGACGTCGATCGCCGTGGGAGTTCCGCGGAACTCCAGGATCGGGACCTGGTACGCCGTGTGCTCACCGACGGTGATGTCGTACATCGTGCGCGTGGTCCGGAGGGCGAAGGGGACGTCTCCGCCGACGAACTTGACGATCGCCGGGGCCGCCGCCATGGCGAAGCCGCCGATGCCGGCCGTCTCGGTGATCGCGGAGTCGCCGATGTCGGGGTTGGCGTCATCCGGTCCGTACGACCCGAGGAACAAGCCCTCCGGGGTGTTGGCCGGAGCCGTGAACCACCGGTCGCCGGTGCCGGCGGTCCGGATGCCGAAGTCGGTCCCGTTGCGGGCCATCGTCGTGACGACCGTCGATCCGGGGATGCCCTCTGCCGCCATGGTCGACAACTTGCAGGCGGGCATCCCGAGGTTGAGGAAGAAGTGCTCGTTGGCACCGGAGAACCGCACCGCCTCGGCGATGTCGGTCGAGCTGCCGTCGGCGGTGATGAGCGTCGGCAGCAGCTCGCGCAGCAGCATGAGCGAGCCCGCACGGTTGCGGTTGTGGCCCTCGTCGCCCATCTGGAGCATCTGCGCGATGACGGCCTTGATGTCGACGGGACCGCGAGCGCGGACGGCCTGCTGCAGCAGTGGCCCGAGGACCGAGTTCATCCAGTGCAGCCGGTCGATCACCTCCGGGCCGTACGCGCCGTACCGCAGCACCTTGCCCAGGCCCTCGTTGAGCGAACACCAGGACGTGTGGTCGTGCACCTCGTCGCGCAGCTCGTAGACCCACATCGACGGGGAGACCACGCCGGCCATCGGTCCCACCGCGTCGCGGTGGTGGCACGGCTCCAGCACGTATGCCGCCGCGGCCAGCTGGCGCTCGGCCTCCTCGGCCGTGTCGGCCAGCCCCTCGAACAGGACCGCCCCGATGAGGGCACCACGCATCGGCCCGGAAGCTCGCTCCCACTCCAGCGGCGGTCCGGCGTGGAGGAACGTGCCGCGTTCGAGACCGAGCGCCTCGTGCGCGGGACGCACGTCGACGAGGTCTGCGCCCGCGGCCGTCATCCGTTGCAGGGCAAGGGAGTTCGCCTCGGACCTGCGGCGGTCGGCCATCACCCGGAGCAGGGCGTCGACCGAGTCCTCCGGCGGGGGCTGCCACTGCGCCTCACCCACGACGACGGCCTGGTCGCGCAGCGCGTCGCTGAGCAGGCCGGCACCCGCCGTCGCGACGACGGGGTCGGTGGTCAGCAGCCCGTGCAGATCGATGGACCCGGCCACGTCAGGCCTCCTCACTGGTCGACACGAGCGAGACCGCCCGCCGGACGGCCGCGGCATTGGACAGGAACACCGAGGCCCCGGCAGAGCGCAGCGACTCGGCGCACCGCGTCAGGCCCTGCGGGTCGGCCTCGGTGCCGGTGAGCGACACGACGACCGGCAGGTCGCGACCGGCTGCTGCCGCGGTGGCGCGTGCCGAGCGGACCGCCTCCGCGAGCTCACCACCGGGGTCGGGGTGGGAGCCGTGGCCGAGGACGAGGTCGAGCAGCAGCACGCCGCACCCGGGGTCGGCGGCCTCGACGGCGATGCGTTCGAGGCGCAGGGTCGGGTCGATCATCGGGTGCGCGCGCCCACGGGTCAGCCCGTCGTCGCCGAAGTCGAGCACGACGTGGCCCTCGGCGCGCAGGTCGGACGAGACGGCCAGGTCGGGACGCAGCGGGATGTTGGAGCGGATGTCCCCCAGCCCTTCCCCCGCCACGAGCATCGCCTCGTCGGCAAGGGTCCCGCCGCAGAAGAGCCCGCGCAGCGAGCCAGCCGACACCGGCTGCTGCGGGACGTCCCACGCCGGCCACGTGGGGCGTGGCTCACCGAGCGCGTCGAGCACGGCCTCGAGCGCCGTGGTCAGGTCCGGGCGACCCGCACCGAGCGTCGCCCAGTGGACCGGCGTCCCCAGCCCCGCGGCATACGCCTCGAGGTCGGCGAGCACCTCGAGGGCCGGCGGCTTCGACACGACGATGATCGCGTCGGTGCCCTCGTCGGCGGCCAGGGCCGCAAGTGCCTGGCGGGTGGACCGGCCCGCGACCCGGCTCGAGAGGTCCCGGCCACCGACGCCCAGGCAGTGGCTGATCCCCACCCCGGCGGCGTCCAGCAGCGACATCACCTGCTGCGCGCCGGTGCCCGACGCGGCGACCAGACCGACCCGACCCGGGGCCACGACGTTGGCGAAGCCGAGGGCCACACCACCAACGACCGCCGTGCCGCAGTCCGGGCCCATGACGAGCACTCCCCGGTCTGCCGCAGCGTCCTTGAGGAGGACCTCGGTGTCGACGTCGACGTTGTCTGAGAACACCATCACGCTCACGCCGCGGTCGATCGCGTCGAACGCCTCCACGGCCGCGTGGCTTCCCGGCACGGAGACGAGCGCCAGGTCGGCGTGCACGGCGTCGATCGCTGCACCCAGGGTGCGCGGTGGCGGCGCCTCACCGAATCCCCCTGCCGAGTCGCTCGTCGTCCGCAGCGCGGCCAGCGCGTGGTCGACGGCAGCCCGACCGGCAGCCACGGCGGACTCGTCGTCCGCACGAACGGCGACCACGAGGTCGTTGGGCGAAGCCTCCGGGACGTCGAACCCCATGCCGCGCAGCACGTCGAGGTTGAGCTCGGTCGCCATCGCCACCTGCGCGGCCTCGACACCGGGGGTGGCCGCGACCCGGCGGGACACCTGCATGAGGCTGACGGAGTCGACGTAGACGCCGCTCCTGAGCTCGACGTGGTCGGTCACGAGGTCACCCCTGGGTCGGCGGTCGAGAACTGGTGCGCCACCACGGTGGACAGCCCCGCGAGAGCACGCTCGTGCTGGTGCTGCTGCGCTGCCGCGAGGCCGCCGACCAGGCCGGCGAGCAGGTCGGCTCCGGAGGTGTGGCCGATCCCGCGGACCTCCCGCGCCGCCGCCCCGACCTCGGGCCCGCGCTCCCGGCCCCCGGCGAGCGCGGAGGCGAGGCGGACGACTGATGGCACGGCATACCCGTCGGCGGCCTCGGCGAGTAGGCAGGCCGAGACCGTCGTCGTGCGGCTGGTGAGCAGGCGGACCGCGCCCCACAGGCGGGCTGCGGCACGGTCGGCGCCGCTGAGCCGCAGGGCCAGCAGGACCCCGCAGATCACGTCGTCGCCGCTGGGGGTCAGGCCCGGTCCGGAGCCCACGGTGACCTCCGCCCGGTCGGCCAGGTCCGCTCCGGCGAGCGCGCCCTCGGCGAGGGCCCGGGCAGGGCCGACCCAGGCTGTCGACGCCAGCGCGACGACGGCCGGTGGGCACGGCACGTCGACCCTGCTCTGCGCGGTGGGCACGGGGACGGGCTGCCAGACCCGGGTCCGACGGATCGTCAACCCCGGCAGGCGCACCGCTCCGTCACCGACCAGGACGCGGTCGCCGGGCTGCACGCCCCACCCCACCTGGGGGGCTGCCGAGCCGAGCACCAGGGCGTTCGGCAGGCGCAGCGCGTCCGTCGACACCACGGGCAGCAGTCCCGGGTGAGGGAAGCCATTGACCCGCAGGTAGACCGCCCCCGGGTAGACCGCCATGACGGTGGCACCCCGTCGGCCACGCGCCAGCATCGGCGCGGAGCGGGCGGACACCGCCGCGCGGTACGTCGTGGTGGCCATCGCGGAAGCCGCCTCGGGCACTGGCCGGCCTCCTCGGCGTCGGGTCGCACGGGAATCGAGCCGCGCGGGACCCCGGGGGCAGGGGGACCACGGAATCCCGCGCGGCTTCGAGCAGTGACGCTACCGAGCGGGGCTACAGTCCCCTCATGGTGAATGTTGCCAATGATCCCGGCCCCGGTGGCGCGGACTTGCCAGCCCCTCAGGCGCTGGGGGCAACCGCGCTGCCCACCCGGGATCTCGTGACCGGTGTGCCCCTGGCCCGCGTCCTCCAGCTGCCCAGCCTCGTCGGTGCGTCCGTGCACGCTGCCCCGGAGCAACTCTCCGCCGTGGTCACCCGGGCCTCCCTGTATGCCGCCGACCCCCAAGAGGGCGCCGCGCACCATGTCGTCTGCCTCGACCCGGCACGGCTGGCCCCTGGCACAGATCCGCAGCTACTCGTGCGCTCGGTCGCGGACCGTGGCGCTGCTGCCCTCGTCGTGACCCGGAACGGCGGCACCGGTGGCGGCGGTGGCCGCCACGACTGGGCAGCCGCCTCGGCCTCGGCCGGACTCCTGGTGGTGCTCGTGCGCGGCGCCAGTGCAGAGCTGGTCGTCACCGAGGTGCTGGGCGCCGTCCTCGACCAGCAGTCCGGCATCCTCGCCCGTGTCGACGAGGCGCACCAGATCCTCGTCGGGATCGTGCTCGCCGGTGGTGGGCTGCAGGACCTGTGCGAGCGGCTCGCCGGCTTCCTCGGCGGCGCGACCATGGTGACCACCACCGACGGTCGGGTGCTGGCCCGCGCCGGCGCGGAGGCCGACCTGGAGTCCGCGCTGGCCCTGGACTGCTTCGACCGCACCGGCCGCCTCGTCACCGAACGCGAATCCGTCGGCATCCGCGACCCACGGCGCGACGACGCCGGACGGGCCCTCGTGCGGATCGTCGCCGGGCAGCTCGACCACGGCCTGCTCGCGGCCTTCGTCATGGACCGCACCCTGACCGCCGACGACGTCCACCTCCTCGAGCGGGCAGCGACCGTCGCCGCGCTCGCCATCACCAAGGAACAGGCGGTGTCCGCCGTCGAGGGCAAGTACCGCGCCGAGTTCCTGCGCGACGCCCTCTCCGGCCGGGCAGGGTCCCCCACCGACGCGGTCGCCCACGCGGCCGCGCTCGGGTGGGACGTCGACCGTCGCCTCGTCGTGGTGGTCGCCGAGACCGACGAGGACGACACCCAGACCACCCGGTCGCCGGAGGAGGTGAGCTCGCTGCAGCAGCGGTTCGCCCGGGCGTGGAGCCAGGCGATGGCGGTCCGCGACCCGAAGGCGCCGGTGGTGGGGTTCAGCCAGGAGGTCGTGGCGCTGCAGGCCGTGCCCGCCGACGCCGACACCGACGCCATCATGCGCACCGTGGGCGAGGTCGTGCGGGTGGTGCGCGGCGACGGCGGCGGCGGACGCCGCACGTTCTCGACGGGGGTGTCGCGGCCGATCGACTCCCTCGCCGGTCTCCCGGCGGCATACGAGGAGGCGCTGAGCGCCGTGAGCGTCGGGCGACAGCTGCACGGGGCCTCGGCGCTGACGCACTTCGACGGGCTCGGGGTGTTCCGGCTCCTGTCGCTCATCCCGGACAGCGCCGACCTGCGACGGTTCGTCGAGGAGTCGCTCGGGCCGCTCGCGCACGACGACGTCGCGGAGCACGCCGACCTGCGCACGACGCTGAGCGTCCTCATCGACACCAACATGAACGTCGCCGAGACCGCCCGGCTGCTGTTCTTCCACTACAACACGCTGCGCTACCGCATCGCCAAGCTCGAGAAGATGCTCGGGCCGTTCACCTCCGACCCCGAGCTGCGCCTCAAGCTGGCGCTGGCCCTCAAGGTCCACCAGATGCGCGGCATCTGACTCGGCAGCGCTCCCCGGCTGGCGGAGGGGCCAGCGCATGACCTGCCGAACGCCTGCCGGCCCCTGATGGCAAGTGTTGCCCAATGCACGGCCCGCGCGTCCCGCTAGTTTTCGAGGGTCCCGGGGTCGCCGGGTCGTAGGGTCGCCGCACCGCGTGACGTTCCACCCCGGGCAGCGCTGCTCACCCCCACCCCCGGCGCGGCAGTCGACAAGGAGTCCTCATGGCATTGGGCTGGAAACTGCACGGTGACGGCCGCACGATGGGACCCGACGACGTCGTCGCCCCCGACGAGCGGCTCTCCTGGGGCAAGACGATCGGTCTGGGCGCCCAGCACGTCGTCGCGATGTTCGGGGCGACCTTCGTCTTCCCGCTGATCATGGGCCTGAACGCCCAGCTCGCGATCATGATGAGCGGTATCGCGACGATCGCGTTCCTGCTCATCGTCCAGGGCAAGGTGCCCTCCTACCTCGGCACCTCGGCCTCGTTCGTCGGCGGTGTCGCGGCCATCCGTGCCCAGGGCGGAGACTCCGCCGAGGTGACCGGCGCGATCCTCGTCGCCGGTGTCGTCCTCGCGCTCGTGGGTGTCCTGATCCACTTCGCCGGCTCGCGCGTCGTGCACAGGGTGCTGCCGCCGGTCGTGACGGGTGCCGTCGTCATGCTCATCGGGTTCAACCTCGCGCCGGTCGTCGCCGGCGTCTACTGGCCGCAGGACCAGTGGGTCGCGCTGCTCGTCATGCTCTTCACCATCGTCTGCGCCGTGGCGGTCAAGGGATTCGTCGGACGGGTGGCGATCTTCCTGGCGCTGATCTTCGGCTACGTCCTGTCGTGGATCTTCGACAAGGTCTTCGGCCAGATCACCTCGTTCGACGCCGGAGCGGGCAAGGTCACGACCCACTTCCGCACCAACTTCGAGGGCGTCGGGGCGGCCGACTGGATCGGCTTCCCCCCGCACACCGAGCTCGTCGCGGGCAAGGAGATCGTGGGCTGGCACGCACCGAGCTTCTCGATCGCCGCGATCCTCCTGGTCCTGCCCGCCGTCATCGCCCTCATCGCGGAGAACACCGGCCACGTCAAGGCTGTCGCCGAGATGACCAAGACCGACCTCGACCCGGTCATGGGTCGGGCCATCGCCGCCGACGGTATCGGCACGGTCCTCGCGACGTCCGTGGGTGGCTCCCCCACGACCACGTACGCCGAGAACATCGGGGTCATGGCCGCCACCCGGGTCTACTCGACGGCCGCCTACTACGTCGCCGCGATCGTGGCGATCCTCTTCGGACTCTCCCCGAAGTTCGGGGCCCTCGTGGCCTCCACGCCGGGCGGCGTCCTCGGCGGCATCACCGTGGTCCTCTACGGGATGATCGGCCTGCTGGGCGCGAAGATCTGGAAGGAGAACAACGTCGACTTCGGCAACCCGATCAACCTCGTCCCGGTCGCCGCCGGCATCATCATCGGCATCGGCAACGTGTCGTTGACGTTCTCGGACGAGTTCTCGCTCAGCGGCATCGCCCTCGGCACCATCGTCGCCGTGGGTGCGTACCACCTGGCCAAGGCGCTCGCCCCGGCGGAGCTGCGTGACCGCGCCGACGGATCGGTGCTCACCGTGGGTCGGGAGACGTATGGCGACGGGGAGGACGACCTGCGCCCGCGCCGCTGACCTCCTTCCCACCCGTCCCCCGAACAGGCAGGATCAGTCCGTGAAGCCCGCTCCGTTCGTGCACCACGCGCCTCGCACCGTCGAGGAAGCCGTCGGGGTGCTCGAGCGGGTGGGTCACGACGGCAAGGTCCTCGCCGGTGGGCAGAGCCTCATCCCGATCCTCAACATGCGGCTCGCCTCCCCCGCCCACCTCGTCGACATCAACGGTGTGGCCGGGCTGGACCGCGTCGAGGTCACCGACGACGCGGTGCGGGTGGGTGCGCTCGTCCGGCACGCGGGCCTGGAGTCCCACGAGGCTGCGTATGCGGCGTCGCCGCTCTTGCGCCGTACCGTTCGGCACGTGGCCCACCCAGCCATCCGCAACCGCGGGACGACGGTGGGCTCGATCGCCCACGCCGACGCTGCCGGCGAGATGCCGGCGATCCTCGCGCTCACCGACGGCTTGGTCGAGGCGGTCGGTCCCTCCGGCACGCGCGAGATCCCCTGGCACGACTTCTTCCTCGGCGCCCTGGAGACCTCACTGGCGCCGGACGAGCTGGCGGTCGCAGTGCGGTTCCCGAGACTGCCTGCTGCCACCGGGACGGCGTTCGCCGAGCGCGCCCGCCGCCACGGCGACTACGCGATGGCCGGGGTCGCCGCCGCCGTGGCTGTGTCGGACGGAGTCCTCACCTCGGCTCGGCTGTCGTTCGTCTCGGTGACCGATGTGCCGGGAGTGGTCGACGTGACTGCCGCGGTCCATGGACAGGCTCCGGAGGAAGTCGACTGGGCGGCGTGCGACGACCTCGTCCGCGCCCACCTGACACCCGAGTCGGACATCCACGCCACGGCCGAGTACCGCGCGATGCTCGCCACCCGCCTCGCCCACCTCACACTCGCCCGAGCCGCGAGCGACTCGATCTCCTCCAGCGCAGGAGGATCCGCCGCATGAGCGAACCCGTCGCCGAGGAGCTGCTCGACGTCACGGTCACCGTCAACGACGTCCCCCGCCACGCACGGGTGCCCGCCCGCCGCCTCTTGTCGGACTTCCTGCGCCACGACCTCGGGCTGACCGGCACCCACGTCGGGTGCGAGCACGGGGTCTGCGGCGCCTGCACCGTGCTCGTCGACGGAGCACCGATGCGGGCCTGCCTGATGTTCGCCGTGAGCGCGCAGGCGCACGCCGTCACGACGATCGAGGGTCTCGGGACGATCGAGGCGATGGGTCCGGTGCAGCAGGCGTTCACCGAGTGCCACGGCCTGCAGTGCGGATTCTGCACTCCCGGGTTCGTCACGACGATCACGGCGTTCCTCGAGGACAACCCCGAACCGACGCAGGACGAGGCCCGCGAGGCCATCTCGGGCAACCTGTGCCGCTGCACCGGTTACCAGAACATCGTGAAGTCCGTCCTGCGCGCGGCCGAGATCAAGGCCGAGCGCTCGTGACGACCCAGATGTTCGGTGCACCCATCCGGCGCAAGGAGGACCCGCGGCTGGTCACCGGCGGCGGGAAGTTCCTCGACGACCTGGGCCGCGGTGCCCTGGCGGCGGCCTTCGTCCGCAGCCCGCACGCCCACGCGAAGATCGTCGACATCGACGTGACCGACGCCCTCGACGTCGACGGACTCGTCGCGATCTACACGCACGAGGACCTGCCCGGCCGGGTCGGCGAACCCCTCCCCCTGCTCATCCCCCACCCCACGCTGACCCATGGCCGCACCCAGCACGCCCTGGCCAAGGACGAGGTCAACCACGTCGGCGAGCCCGTCGTCATGGTCGTCGCCCGCGACCGCTACCTCGCCGAGGACGCCTGCGCACGCATCCGGGTCGACTACGAGGCCCTCCCCCCGGTCGTCGGGATCGAGGCCGCCCGTGCCGCCGACCTGCTCGTCCACGACGACGTCCCCGGCAACATCGCCGCCCACATGCTCCAAGAGGTCGGCGACGTCGAAGCCGCCCTGGCCAACGCCCCGCACGTCCTCGAGCTGGACCTCGCCATCGAGCGCAGCGCCTGCATGCCCATGGAGGGCAAGGGCGTCTACGCCCGCTGGGACGCCGACCGCGAGGAGCTGCGCATCTACTCCTCGACGCAGACCTCCACGGGGGTGCGTGCAGCCGTGGCCGCCAAGCTCGGTATGCCGCTCGCGAAGGTCGAGTGCATCGCCCCCGACGTGGGCGGTGGGTTCGGGGTGAAGATCAACCACCCGTGGCCAGAAGAGGTCCTCGTCCCGTGGGTCGCGAAAACCCTTGGTGTCGAAGTGAAGTGGGTGGAGGACCGTCGCGAGCACTTCATCTCCTCGGCGCACGAACGCGGTCAGCTCCAGCAGGTGCGTGTCGGCTTCGACGACGACGGGCGACTGCTCGGCCTCGACGTGAAGTTCTGGCACGACAACGGGGCGTACACGCCGTACGGGATCATCGTCCCGATCATCACGTCCACGCAGCTGCTCGGCCCGTACAAGCCGGGGACGTACCGCTGCGAGTTCTGGTCGCTCTACACGAACACCGTCCTCGTCACGCCCTACCGCGGCGCCGGCCGTCCGCAGGGCTGCTTCGCCATGGAGCGCACCATGGACGCGATCGCCGACGAGCTCGGGCTCGACCGGGCCGAGGTCCGGTCGCGCAACTTCATCCAGCCGAGCGAGATGCCGTTCGACCACGGGCTGCTGTTCCAGGACGGGCGTCCGCTGAAGTACGACTCCGGCGACTTCCCCGCCTCGCTCGACAAGCTCAAGGCGCTCGTCGGGTGGGACGACTTCGCCGAGTACCGCGACCGGGCCCGGGTCGAGGGCCGCAAGGTCGGGCTCGGTATCGGCTGCTACGTCGAGGGAACGGGCGTCGGCCCCTACGAGGGCGGCCACATCCAGATCGAGACCAGTGGCCGGGTCAACGTGTCGACCGGCCTCACGTCGCAGGGCCAGGGCCACGAGACGGCGTTCGCCCAGGTCGTGGCGCAGGAGCTCGGCGTGCCGATCGAGGACGTGTTCGTCACCACCGGCGACACCCGCCGGATGCCCTACGCCGTGGGGACGTTCGCGTCGAGGGCGGCGGTGATGAGCGGGAACGCGATCGCCCTCGCCGCCCGCAACGTGCGCGCCAAGGCACTGCGCATCGCGGCCGACGCGCTCGAGGTGGCTGCCGACGACCTCGAGATCGTCGACGGGATCATCCGCGTCAAGGGCGCGCCCGACACCCAGATGTCCCTCGGCACGGTGTCGGTGATGAGCAACCCACTGCGCTACGCGTTCGACGAAGCAGCAAAGGCCGCGACGCAGTTCGCCGGCAGCAACGACCCGGACAAGCCGCCGGTCGCCGACGACGACGAACCCGGCCTCGAGGGTCGCGACTTCTACTCGCCGACCCAGGCGACGTTCGCCAACGGCATGCACGCGGCGATCGTCGAGACCGACCCGGTGACTGCCGAGATCAACATCCTGCGCTACTGCGTCATCCACGACTGCGGGACGATGATCAACCCGATGATCGTCGAGGGCCAGGTGCACGGCGGGGTGGCGCAGGGCGTCGGAGGCGCTCTCTACGAGCGGATGGTCTACGACGAGTCGGGGCAGCTCCTCAACGCCTCGTTCATGGACTTCCTCATGCCCTACGCCTCCGAGATCCCCCACATCGAGACCGACCACCTCGAGACGCCCTCGCCGCTGAACCCGTTGGGCATCAAGGGCGCCGGCGAGGCCGGCTGCATCCCCGTGAGCGCCGTCATCGCCTCGGCCATCTCCGACGCCGAGGGCTTCGCCATCACCTCGATGCCCATCTCCCCGGTCGAGCTGTGGGAGCTGCGCCAGCGCCACGCCTCCGGTGAGATCTCGTCGTTGCGCGGCCGCGCGCCATACCCTTCCGAGCCCAGTGACCCGACGACGACGAGGACCTGATGAAGATCTCCGGCACGGCCGCCCTGACCTCGACGCCCGAGCAGGTCTGGAACGCCTTCCACGACCCAGCGGTGCTCGCGCGCTGCCTGCCGGGTTGCGAGTCGCTGACCCAGGTCGGCGAGGACGAGTACGCCATGACCGTGACCGCGGGCGTCGCCGCGATCAGGGGCACCTACGACGGTCGTGTCGCGCTCAAGGACCCGCAGCCGCCGGGCCAGTTCACGATGAAGGCGACCGGCGCCGGTGGGCCCGGCACCGTCGACGCCGACGTCGTCGTGCGGCTCACGCCGGCGACCGGTGGCGGCACCGACCTCACGTACGACGCGGACGCCGCCGTGGGTGGGGTGATCGGCGGGGTCGGGCAGCGGATGCTCGCCGGCGTGACGCGCAAGATGGCCGGGCAGTTCTTCGCTGCCGTCGACGCCGACATCGCCGGGGTCCGGCCCGAGCCCATCGAGTCCCCTGTCCTCACCCGCGCACCCGGGGCGCCGGCCGGATCGCCGGTCTACGCCGGCGTCGCCGCGACCCCTGCCGCGTCCGTGGGGCGCGCCGGAGCAGGTGCCGGGAGCGACCGCGACTGGGCGTATGGCGTGCTCGCCGGTGGGGTGGCGGCCCTCGCCGGGGTTATCGTCGGGTGGAACCTAGGGAGGCGTCACTGATGCGCGCATTCACCGCCGCGGCCGTCCAGATCGCACCGGTCGCCGGTCCGCTGTCACCGGAGGTCGTCCGCAAGAACCTCGACAGGTGCGTCGACTTCACCCGTCGCTGCGTCGACGCCACCGGCGCCGAGCTCGTCGTGCTGCCCGAGACGGTGACGACCGGGTTCACGCCCGACTGCTCGACCGAGGAGCTGTGGGACCTCGTCTCCGAGATCCCCGGACCCGTCACCGAGCCCGTCCAGCAGGTCGCCCGAGACCTGGGCGTGCACGTCTGCGTGGGCACCTACGAGCGCGGTCCCGAGCGCGGCACCGTCTACAACGCCTCGGTGCTCATCGCCCCGGACGGCGAGGTGGTCGGCGTCTACCGCAAGACCCATCCGTTCTGCACCGAGCACGTCGACGGCGGCGGCTGGGTGACTCCCGGCGACACCGTGACCGTCATCGACACCGCACTCGGGAAGATCGGCATGATCGTCTGCTTCGACGGCGACTACCCCGAGCTGTCCCGCATCCAGGCCGTCCAGGGAGCCGAGGTCATCCTGCGTCCGTCGGCCCTGCTGCGGTCGGCCGACATCTGGGAGCTGACGTCGCGCGCCCGGGCGTACGACAACCACGTCTTCGTCGTCGGGGCCAACGCCACCGGTGTCGACGCCGCCGGCGTCCTCTACTTCGGCAACTCCCACATCGTCACGCCCGTCGGCCACATCGTCGCCAAGGCCGCGTCGCACGAGGGCTGGGTGTCTGCGCGCCTGGACCCCGAGTCCGCCCTGGGTTCGCTCACCCCGGGGTCGAACATCGGGCAGGGGTTCGACCACCTGCGCGACCGCAACCTCGACCTCATCCGCAACCACCGCGACGACCTCGAGCGCCCCGCCCAGTCCTCCTTCCCCCACTGACCCCTTCCCGTCTTCCGGAGCAGCTGCTGACCGGAGCAGACTGCCCCTCATGGACTGGACCCTGGAAGTCGTCATCCTGCCCGTCAGCGACCTCGACTCGGCGGTGGAGTTCTACCGCGACAAGGTGGGCTTCGACCTCGACCACCGCACCACCAACGAGCACATGGACGTCGCCCAGCTGACACCCCGCGGCTCCGGCTGCTCGATCGTCGTCGGCACCCTCCCCTCCCAGCAGGAGATGTCGCCGGGGTCGATGCGCGGCCTGCAGCTGGTCGTCGCCGACGCGAACGCCGCGCGCGAGGAGCTCGTCGGCCGGGGCGTGGAGTGCAGCGAGGTGACGGTGTTCGACGAGCGGGACGGCGGGACGTTCTTCGGGTTCGCCGACCCGGACGGGAACACCTGGGCGGTCCAGCAGCTGAGGGTCCGGGGCGAGAAACCCCTGATCCCGCTCGACCACCGCGGCCGCTTCGGCGCCGACGCCTGACGACACCCGCGCCAGCCCAACCCCAGAACTTGGGTGCCCCAGCGGGTCGGAATTCCGTCCGTTCGGGCACCCAGAGCGCGGGGGCCGTCAGCGGGTTAGCCTCGATGGGTGCCTCTCCCGACCAGCTCGCCCTCCGCCCAGCACGTCGACGCCCGCGGCGTCCTCGCCCTCCTCGACGCCCTCGAGGCCGGTGGGCACGACCCGCACAGCCTCCTGGTCGCCAGGCACGGCCACGTCATCGCCCGCGGCTGGTGGGCGCCCTACTCGGCCGACCGCAACCAGCTCGTCTACTCCCTGAGCAAGTCGTTCACCGCGGCGACCGTCGGGCTGCTCGTCGACGCGGGCCGGGTCGCGTTGGAGGACAAGGTCTTCGACCTCATCCCCGCGACCGAAGTCCCTGCCGGTGCCGAGATCCACGAGCGCTTCACCCGCCTCACCCTGGGCCACTGCCTCACCATGGCGACCGGACACGAGGTCGACGCCTGGACCGCGGCGGTCGGCAAGGCCGCCCGCACACCCTCCGACGACGGCACCGACCCGGTCCTCGGCGCCATCCTCGCGAACCCTCCGGAGCAGGAGCCCGGCACCGTCTGGGCCTACAACCAGATCGCCACCTACCTCGCGGGCGCCGTGGTCCGGGCCGTCACGGGTGACGGGCTGCTGGAGTTCGCCCGGCCGCGGCTGCTCGACCCGCTCGGCGCCCACGACGTCCGCTGGCACCGCACGGCCACCGGCCGCGAGCTCGGCTTCTCCGGCATCCATGTCGGCTCCGACGCGATCCTTGCGCTCGCCCAGACCCACCTCGACGCGGGCCGGTGGGACGGCGAGCAGCTCCTCTCCCCCGAGTGGGTCGCCCGTGCCGTCGCCCCGTCCGGGCTGCCGAACACCGAGGCCGACCCCAACCCCGACTGGGCACAGGGCTACGGATGCTCGTTCTGGAACGCGCGGCACGGCTACCGCGGCGACGGCGCGTACGGCCAGTACGCGATCGTCCTCCCCGAGGAGGACATCGCGATCGCCATCACCTCCGAAGCCGTGGACATGCAGGCCGTGCTCGAGCTGGTCTGGGCGCACCTCCTGCCCGCGGTGGACCGCGACGGTGACGCAGCGGCGGACGACGACCTGGCCGATCGGCTCGCCGCCCTCCAGGTGCCCACCCCCGCCTCGACCGGGACCGGCCCCGACGAGGCGTCGTGGACCCGGGCCGGTGACAGCACCCTGCCCGAGGCGTATGGCGCGGCGAGCCTCTCGCGGTCCGGCGCGGCATACGAGCTCGTCCTGGACCACGACGGCACCAAGGCGCCGATCACCGTGGGTGACGGCGCCTGGACCGAGTCGGTGCTGGCGGTCGACGGGGCGGAGCTCCCGGTCGTCGCCGCCGGTGGTTGGCAGGAGGACGGGACGTTCACGGCGGACCTGCGGCTCATCGAGACCCCGCACTCGGTGCAGGTGCGGACCCACACGGACGGCACGGTGACGCTCGGATGGCGCGAGGTCCCGCTGCACGGTCCCGACCCCGTGAACGTCGCCGTGCGCGGCCCGGCCCTGCCTGCACAGACCTGAGGAGAGCGGTTGGCACATTGTGCCAACGCGTCGACTCCCACGGCGCGGTTGGATCGTCCCGTGACGACACAGCCGCAGCGCCGCATCCGCATCGGCATCGACACCGGTGGGACGTTCACCGACGTGGTGGCCTTCGACGAGGGCTCCGGCGAGCTCGTCACCACCAAGACGCCGTCGACGCCGGCCAACCCGGCTGACGGGTTCATCACCGGGATCCACAAAGTGCTCGACCTCATGGGCGCCACGGGTGCGGACATCTCCGCGGTCGCCCACGGCACGACGGTCGCGACCAACCAGCTCCTCGAGGGCAAGGTCGAGTCGCTGGGGTTCATCACGACCGAGGGGTACGAGTTCATCCTCGAGATCGCGCGCCAAGCGGTACCCGACGGGTACGGGAACTCCTACTTCTGGGTCAAGCCCCCACGCATCGTCCCGGCCGACCTGGTTCGTACCGTCGGCGGGCGGATCGACTTCGAGGGCAACGAGATCCGGCCCTTCGACGAGGAGTCGGCGGTGGCTGCCGCCCGGTGGTTCCGCGACCGCGGCATCACGACGATCGGCGTCTGCCTCCTGCACTCCTACGCCGACGACAGCCACGAGCTCGCGGTGCGCGACGTCTTGCGCCGCGAGCACCCGGACGCGGTGGTGTCGATCTCGAGCGAGGTGCTGCGCGAGTACCGCGAGTACGAGCGGTCGATGACCACCCTCGTCGACGCCGCGGTGAAGCCCAAGGTCTCGCGGTACGTCGCCAACATCCACACCCGGCTCGACGAGATCGCCCCCGGAGTCGCGTTCTCCATCATGAAGTCCAACGGGGGCGTGCTCTCCGCCGACGAGGTCGTCAACCAGCCGATCACCACGGTGCTGTCCGGCCCCGCGGCAGGCGCCCTCGGCGCCGGGCTCATCGCCCAGCGGGCCGGCTTCCCCAAGGTCCTGACCTGCGACGGCGGCGGCACCTCGACCGACGTCAGCGTGGTCCTCGACGGCGAGCCCACGCTGACGACCGAGGGCACGATCGGCGCCTACCCCAGCAAGATCCCGATGATCGACGTGGTCACCGTCGGTGCCGGTGGCGGGTCGATCGCGTGGGTCACGCCGGAAGGGACGCTCAAGGTGGGCCCCCAGTCGGCCGGCGCCGACCCGGGACCGCTCTGCTACGCCAAGGGCGGTACCGAGCCGACGATCACCGACGCGCACGTCGTGCTCGGCCGCATACCTCCGCACCTCCTTGGTGGAGAGATCCCGCTCGACGTCGACGCCGCCCGGCGTGGCCTCGAGGAGCTCGCCGCCCGCCTGGACCTCGACCCCGTCCGCTGTGCCACCGGGATCCTCGAGATCTCCGCGTGGAACCAGGCGAACGCCCTTCGCCAGGTGTCGGTCAAACGGGGCCTCGACGTCCGTGACTTCATGCTGACGACCTTCGGCGGCTCCGGGTCGCTGCTCGCGTGTCGCCTCGTCGACATCCTCGACCTCGCGGGGGTCGTCGTCCCGCGCGACCCCGGCAACGTGTCGGCCTTCGGGCTGCTCACCGTCGACGTGAAGAACGACTACGTCCAGACGGCTGTCGCCCGCCACGACGCGCTCGACCGCGCCGCGGTGCAGAAGACCTTCGACTCGCTCACAGAACGGGCCGCGAAAGCCCTTGACGGTGAGGGCTTTCCGCGGTCGGTCCACCGCTACTCGCGCACGGTCGACCTGCGCTACTTCGGCCAGGCCTTCGAGGTCCGTGTCGCCGCCCCCGACGGCACCGTCGACGAGGCGTATGCCGCCGAGGTCGCCGACCGCTTCCACGCCGAGCACCGCGCGCTGTACGGCTACGACTTCCGGCACGACCCGACCCAGCAGGTCGAGTGGGTCAACCTGCGGGTGACCGGTGTCGGCCCGATCACCCGCCCCGAGCTGCGCGACCTGCCCACTCGCCAGTCCCACGGTGACTCCGACTCCCCCACCACCACCGAGTCTTTGAGGGATCCGACGTGTCCTGGCACGTCGGATCCCTCAAAGACTGCCGGTCGCAGGGCGGTCTGCTTCGACGCCGACGAGGGGCCGGTCGACACCCCGGTCTACTGGCGTCCCGACCTGCGCGCCGGCGACACCTTCGACGGCCCGGCGATCGTCGAGGAGTTCGGGTCCACCGTCCCCGTGCACCCCGGGTTCACCGTCCGCGTCGACACCATCGGCAACCTCGTCATCACCCGTGCGGGCGCCGCCCCAGCCGACACCGCCGACCCCACACCCACCGGAGGCGACCGATGAACCCCGCTGGCCTGCCCACGGCATACGAGCACGGCGGACGGCTCACTCCGCTTGGGCGCACCGTCGACCCGATCCTGGTCGAGATCGTCCAAGGCACCCTGGCGAGCGTCGAGTTGGAGGTGGAGACCGCCATCGCGCGCACCAGCCGCTCCCCCATGATCCGCGACGCCCACGACTTCCGCGCCGGCATCCACGACCGGCAGCTGCGCAAGCTCACCGGGCGCTCGTACTCCGCGCTGGTGCACCCGATCGTCCGCGACTTCCCGTTGGCCGAGATGGCCGAGGGGGACGTCTTCTTCCACAACGACGTCTACGAGTCCGAAGGTGGGATCGGGCACCTGCCCGACCTCTGCGTCACGGTGCCGGTCTTCGCCGACGGCGAGGTGGTGGCGTTCGTCCAGGCGTTCGGGCACCACGACGACATCGGCGGCGCCGTGCCGGGATCGATGCCGAGCAATGCCACGAGCGTGCACGAGGAGGGCCTTGCCGTTCCGCCGATCAAGCTGTGGGACAAGGGAATCCCCAACAAGGCAGCCCTGCGCATCATGACCCGCAACTCGCGGATGCCTGACTCGCTGGCCGCCGACCTCGACGCCGAGTGCTCTGCCTGCTTGATGGGGGCGAGGCGTCTCGGTGAGCTGTTCGCGCGCTACGGCCGGGCCGACATCGAGGCCGCATTCGACGCGATCCTCGACGCCACGACCGAGACCTACCGCCGCGAGATCCTCTCCAAGATCCCCGACGGCACGTACGTCTGGGAGGACTACGCCGAGCACGACGGTGTCGACGAGCCGATGCTCCACACGCAGCGGATCACGCTGACCAAGGTGAGCGACGCTCCGGCCGATCCCGAGAACGGTCGTCCCGCCGGCCCCCGCCTCATCATCGACTTCACCGGCACCGCGCCCCAGGCCAAGGGCCCGATCAACCACTGCGGCGACTACGTCGGCGGCAACTTCCTCAAGAAGTGGCTCGCCCCGATCCTGCGCAACCTGGCCGACACCCCGGAGCGGATGGCCGAGCTCGACGTCAACGAGGGGGTCGTGCCGCTCATCGAGATGCGCTTCCCCGACAAGGGAACGCTGCTCACCCCGATCTTCCCCGCGCCCACCAACGCCCGGACCTTCGTCATCCTGCGGCTGCTCGGCGTCCTCGCCGGCGTCGTGGCCAAGGCCGTGGACGGCAAGATGCCCGCCGACCAGGAGACGATCCGCTACACCGGCGTCTACGGCAAGGACCGCGACGGCAACGACTACCTCATGCGCGAGGTCCTCGGTGGCGGCTCGGGCGGCCGTTACTACGCCGACGGCGAGGACACGATCCACGTCGTGCCGGACTCGCGGAACCTGCCGACCGAGTTCACCGAGAGCCGCTTTCCCTTCATCGTCGAACGCCTCGGCCTCGCCGTCGACTCCGGCGGCGCAGGGCGCTACCGCGGCGGGCTGGGATACGAGAAGCAGATCCGGATGCTCAAGGACGCCCACTTCATGTCCATCGCCGACCGCTCGATCCTCGCCTGCTGGGGGGTCAAGGGCGGCAAGGCCGGTATGTCGTTCAACGTCACCATCGATCCGGGCGGACCGGACGAGCGCGAGGTCGACGCCCTTGCCGACGCCGAGCCGATCAGGGCCGGTCAGGTGGTGCGCATCCGCACCACCGGTGGTGGCGGGTGGGGCGACCCGCTGGACCGTCCCTACGACGACGTCGAGCGCGACCTGCGCTGGGGCAAGGTGTCGTTCGAGGGAGCGCGCCGCGACTACGGCGTCGTCGCCACGGGGTCCAAGGACGCGCCGGTCGTCGACGTCGCGGCCTCCGACGCCCTGCGCTCCGAGCACCGGTCGGCGCTTCCGGAGAAGGCGGCCTTCTTCGACCGCGGGCCCGGCTACGCCCGCCTGGCCGAGGGACGGACGACCGCCGAGGTCGACTGGCTCTGACGCGCCATACCGTCGGCGGTGCTGAGGATTCCGGCTCGCCCCGGTGAAGGGCATCCCGATGGTTCTGCTGCCGGGGTCGCCGCCCGCGTCCACCTCAACCTGCTGAGAGCGGACCGATCTGCTCGGTGAGGGAGACGACGATGCCCTCCGGTCCGCGCACGTAGGCCATCAACCACGTGTCCTCGTGGCGTCCCACTCCGCCGACGAGGCCGTACCCCTCACCGGCCAAGCGGTCCACGGTCGACTGCAGGTCGTGGACGACGAAGCAGACGTTGCGCAGGCCGAGTTCGTTGGCCATGGCGTTTGGTGAACCGGGGATGAGCTCCGGACGCACGAAGGTGGCCAGCTCCAGGGCCGTGCCACCACCCGGCGGCCGCAGCATGGCAATCTCCGTCCGAGAGTCGGGGATGCCGCAGACGGTGTCGAGGAACTCGCCCTCGACGAACGTACGTCCCTCGAGCTCGAGTCCGAGCCCGACGAAGAAGTCCACGGCGGCGTCGAGGTCAGCGACGGTGACGCCGACGTGGTCGAAGCTCTTGATCTGGGTCATGACGGTCATCCTCCAACAGATCAGTCCTGCAGCGGCCGGGCAGCCCTGCACCTCTTGGACGGAGCGGACACCCCGTGTTCGACATCTCTGCGGCCGCGCTCTCGCGCCCGGTGTGGCAACCTGCTGAGGTGACCACGCTGCCCCGCCCCGAGATCGACCCCGACGGCCTGCTCGAGTACTCGGTGGTCTTCACCGACCGCTCGCTCAACCACATGTCGAAGCGCTTCGTCGGCGTGATGCAGGACATCATCGACGTCCTGCGCACGACCTACTCGGCCCACACGGTCGCGGTCGTCCCGGGAGGTGGCACGTACGCGATGGAAGCCGTCGCCCGACAGCTCGCCACCGATCAGCAGTGCCTCGTCGTGCGCAACGGCCTGTTCTCCTTCCGCTGGTCCCAGATCCTCGACGCCGGATCGGTCGCCTCCGCGACGACCGTGTGCCGCGCACGTCCGGCGTCGGACGAGCCGCAGGCTCCTTGGTCGCCGGCACCGGTCGCCGAGGTGATCGAGGCCATCGAGCGGGACCGGCCCCAGGTCGTGTTCGCCGCGCACGTCGAGACGGCTGCCGGGATCCTCCTGCCCGACGACTACGTTCGCGCGATCGCCGACGCGACGCACGCGGTCGGTGGGCTCTTCGTCCTCGACTGCATCGCCTCCGGAGCCCTGTGGGCGGACATGACCGACCTGCACGTCGACGTGCTGATCAGCGCACCCCAGAAGGGCTGGAGCGGATCGCCGTGCGCGGGCTTCGTCATGTTGTCGGAGTCCGGGCGCGAGCGCGTGATGGAGACGGCGTCGACGAGCTTCGCGGTCGACCTCCAGAAGTGGCTGACGATCACGGAGGCGTACACGCATGGCCAGACGCCGTACCACGCGACGATGCCCACCGACTCTCTCGCTCGGGACGCGGCGATCATGCTCGAGACCCGTTCGCTCGGGCTCGACGTCCTCAGGCAGGCCCAGGTGGCACTGGGTGGCAAGGTGCGGTCACTGCTGGCCGAGCGCGGTTTCGCCTCGGTCGCTGCCGACGGCTTTGCCGCGTCGAGCGTCGTGGTGTCGTTCACCGACGACCCGGAGATCAAGAGCGGGGCGAAGTTCAAGCCCGGTGGCATGCAGGTCGCCGCCGGGGTCCCCCTGATGTGCGGGGAACGCGACGACTTCTCGACGTTCCGGCTCGGGCTCTTCGGGCTCGACAAGCTCACCGACGTCGACGGGACCGTGCAGCGGCTGGCCGAACACCTGAGCCGTTGACCGAGCCATGACCACCCACTCGGGCCCGGCCACGGTCACGGTCACGCCGATCCTGGTGGCCGAGCTGCTCGTCGAGGGCGGCCGCATGCCGGTCTACGTCCACGTCATCGACCACCCCGAGGGCCGCGTCCTCGTCGACACCGGTCTGACGCAGACGCACCCCGCGGTGGCTGACATGGACCCGCGCGTGTTCCCGCTGGACACGCAGCCCGCCCTGGATCTCTCCGGGATCGACGTCGTCGTCAACACGCACCTTCACTTCGACCACTGCGGCGGCAACCACCTCTTTCCCGGGCTGCCCATCTACGTCCAGCGCCAAGAGCTCGAGGACGCTCGTACCCAAGACGACTACACGATCAGCGAGTGGGTCGACGCGCCTGGCGTCACGTACGTCCCCGTGGACGGGACGCACGAGCTGTACCCCGGGGTCCGGTTGCTTCCCACGCCGGGACACACCCGCGGCTCCCAGGTCGTCGTCGTGGAGGCGGACGGACGTCGGATCGTGGTCGCCGGTGACACCGCGGTCTTCTTCGACGAGCTCGACCACCCGCGCACCGAGGGCCAACGCGCCGTGTGCGCCCTCGACCCCACCGACGTGTGGCTCTCGCACGAGCACCAGGCGTGGCACCCGTCGTCCGAGGCGAGGGGCTGACCGCACCCATCCTGTCGCCGTCGAACGGCCCGGCCAACGAGGGCAGTGGCTACATTGACCGGATGACTGAGGTGGATGAGGGGACCCTCTCCGCGACCGGCCAGTCCTTCACCTGGCTGCCTGCCAACCAGGCGAGCGCGCAGGACGTCGAGGCGGTGTTCGCCACGGGCGGCGCGCACAAGTGTCGCTGCCAGGCGATGAAGGTACCCGGCTGGATCTGGCGCGACACGACGCAGGAGCAGCGGGACGTGGCGCTGGTCGAGCAGACCGCCTGCGGAATCGACGGTCCGACGTCGGGGCTGATCGGCTACGTGGACGGCGAGGCGGCCGGTTGGGTCGCCATCGAACCGCGGGAGAACTACCCCCGTCTGTGGAGCCGCAAGCAGCCGTGGATGCGGATGGACCCCGAGCTCGAAGGTGTCTGGTCGGTCACCTGCTTCGTCGTGCGCAAGGGTTTCCGCCGTTCAGGTCTCACCTACGAGCTCGCCGCAGCCACGATCGAGTACGGCGAACAGGTCGGCGCCCACATCCTGGAGGGCTACCCGATCGAACCACCGCCGGGCAAGACCGTGATCTGGGACGAGGCCTCCGTCGGACTGCTCCAGGTCTTCCTCGAAGCCGGTTACGAGGTCGCGGCCTCCCCCACCCTGCGCCGACGCGTCGTGCGACGGCAGCTGCACACGCGTCAATGACCGTCGCCCCGGGACACCGCCCTGTCAGGATGCAGGGGTGAGCGCACCCCTTCAGGACATCACCGTCATCGACCTGTCCCGAGCCCTGGCCGGCCCGCACGCGGGAATGATGTTGGGAGACATGGGAGCCCGTGTCATCAAGGTGGAGACTCCCGGCACGGGCGATGAGTCGCGCGGCTGGGGACCACCGTTCGTCGGCCCCGAGGACGACCCGATCTCGACGTACTTCCTCTCCTGCAACCGCAACAAGGAGTCGCTCACCCTCGACCTCAAGTCCGACGACGGACGCGACGTCCTCACCCGCCTGGTGCGCCACAGCGACGTCCTCATCGAGAACTTTCGTCCCGGCGTCCTGGACCGCCTCGGCTTCACGGTCGAACGCCTCCACGAGCTCAACCCCCGCCTCGTCGTGCTGTCCATCAGCGGCTTCGGCCACGACGGACCCCAGGGCGGCCGCGCGGGATACGACCAGATCGCCCAGGGCGAGGCGGGCCTGATGTCGCTCACCGGACAGGACCCCCGCTCCCCCATGCGCGTCGGCGTCCCGATCGGTGACCTGCTCGCCGGCATGTATGGCGCGTACGGAGTCGTCGCCGCCCTCCACGAACGTGCGACGACCGGGCGCGGCCGGCTGGTGCGCACCTCCCTGCTCGCGGCGATCGTCGGCGTGCACGCGTTCCAGGGAACGCGGTACACGGTGGCGCACGAGGTCGGTCACGGGCAGGGCAACCACCACCCGTCGATCTGTCCCTACGGCTTGTTCGAGTGCGCCGACGGGATGATCCAGATCGCCTGCGGCAGCCAGGCGCTGTGGGTGAAGCTCGCGACGGCGTTCGGGATCGACCCGGTCGCCCCCGGACTCGCCACCAACCGTGAGCGGGTCGCCCGCCGCGACGAGGTGACGCAGATCCTCAACGACGCCTTCGCCGACATCGGCCTGACCGACCTGCTCGCCCGCCTCGACGAGATCGGCGTCCCGGCCGGAGAGGTCCGGAGCATCGACCGCGTGTACGACTGGGACCAGACCCGGTCGCAGGGCCTGGTCCTCGATGTCGACCACCCGGTGCTGGGGTCGATCGAGATCCCCGGGCCGCCGATCCGCTTCGACGACAACGCCTTTGCCGGCGGTCGTGAGGTGCACGACGCCCCACCTGCCCTCGGGCAGCACAACGAGTCCATCCGAAAGTGGCTCGACGAGCTGGACTGACGCGCCATGCTCCCGCCACAGGGCTGCACGCCTCGTGGCGCCACCTGTCCTGCTTCTCGCTGACGAGCGATCGGAGCCTCAGGACTCGAGGTACCGCTCGTGCCACCCGGCGGTCACGCCCTCCGCGACCTCGTCGAGGGACGGCGCCTGCCGCCAGGGCTGTCCGTGCGCCCGCAGGATCGCGAGACACTCGTCCAGTCGGGACTGGCAGCGCGCCACCGCCTCGACGCGCTCGCTCTCGGGGACGCCGACGGACCCGGTCCAGATGGCCCGCCCGGCCATGAAGCCGCACGCACCTGCCTCGGCGACGATGGCCAGCTGTCGGCGGAACACGTCATACGTCCCCGAGCCGGACAGCATCACCCACGGCGTCCCGGCGCACGCGGCGTCGATGGCCCGTGCGGCATCGACCGCGGCGGCCTCCGAGCCGTCCACCAGGTCACCGGGGAACTCGGACTTCAGGACGTCGATCCCCAGGCCCACGAACTCTCCGGCCGCCCCGACCAACGTCTCCTGGCGCTCGGCGCGCGCAGCCTCGCTCGTCGGGTCCTGGCCCTCGGCGGGGTACCAGAGCGGCTCGACCACCAAGGGGATCTGGTGGCGGTCGCAGTCTGCGACGAGGCCCTCGACGAGCCGACGGTTGTCGTCGGCGTCGGCAGCGTCGGGACGCCACCAGACGACCATCTTCACGGCGTCCGCACCGAGGGTCTTGATCTTCTCGACGGTCCACTGCTCGCGCAGCGCGGTCTGCGTCCCGAAGCCGCCGTCGGGCTGGTAGCTGAGCGCCTCGATGCCGGTGATGATCCCCGTGCTGGCCGGGATCATCCCGGTGACGATGCCCTGCGACAGGGACCAGAGCGGGTCCACGAGGAAGGCGCTCGCGTGGGGGGCGAGCTCGGCGATGAGCTCCAGCTTGCTGCGCGTGGCCTCGGCGGACGTGACCCGGCGCCAGTCCGGGTCGATCATCGCCAGGTAGTTCTCGGGGTGGTCGATGGCAAGCGTCGCGATGTACCCGTCCGCGGTGGAGATCCGCGTCATCGACCGCAGCTTGCCGAGGCTCTGGGGACCGCTCAACCAGTGAGTCATGCACCCCAACCTAGTGACATCGTCGAGAGGTCGGGCCACGATGGGGCCTTCGTGTCAGGTCGAGCTGTGGGGAGGGCGCCGTGGCCCGTGTCGCCGTCGCCGGTCACCTGTGCCTCGACCTCACGCCCGAGCTCCTCGGTGGTGAACGCATCGACCCCGGGCACCTCCTAGAGGTGGGCCCCCTGTCCGTGCGGTTGGGCGGCAGTGTCGCCAACACCGGCGGCGACCTCGCCGACCTGGGCGTCCCGGTCGACGTGTTCGCTGCGGTCGGGGACGACGACCTCGGGGCGCTGCTTCGCCGGATGGTCGGGGAACGACCCGGTATGGCGCCGCACCTGCGGGAGGTGCGGGGCAGCACCACCTCCTACAGCCTGGTGTTCGAGTCCCCCGGCACCGACCGGACCTTCTGGCACCACGTCGGCAGCAACGCCCTCTTCGATGGCAGCGAGGTCGAGCCGGGCGCCGACCTGGACCTCCTCCACCTCGGCTACCCCAACCTCCTGCCCGCCCTCCTCACCGACGACGCCGCTCCGATGCACGACCTGCTCGCGCGCCTGCGCCGTTCAGGCGTGACGACCTCGGTGGACCTGGCGGTCATCGACCCCCGGTCGCCGACCGGCGCGTTGGACTGGGAGCAGATCCTGCGTCGGACCGTGAGCGAGGTCGACGTCATCACCCCGAGCATCGACGACCTCGTGTCTGCGGTGCCCTCCCTGGCCGGCGAGGGGCCCCACGACGACGGCTACGTCGAGCGCCTCGCCGACATTCTGGTCGACTGGGGCGCCGCCGTGGTGGCAGTCTCCGCCGGTGCCCGTGGGGTCTTCCTGCGCACCGGAGACAGCGCTCGCCTCCGGTCGGCCGGCCGGGCCTTCCCCGACCCCGACACCTGGGTCGGGGTGCGTGAGTGGATCGAGCCGTATGCCGTGACCCGCCTGGCCACGACGACCGGCGCCGGCGACGCGGCGACCGCCGGCCTGCTCCACGGCATTCTCGGAGGCCTGACGCCGCGACGCTCGGGAGCCGTGGCGATGGCCTGCGCGGCGGCAGTGGTGTCGGGACGCAGGCCCACCCCCGAGGTCCTCGTCGACATCGACCCCGCGCTCGCGTCGGCGAGGCTCCCACGCGATCACTCATGACGGAGGCGGAATGAAGCTGTTGCTCACCTCGGGAGGGGTCACCAACCCCAGCATCCGTGCGGCCTTGCTCGACCTGCTCGGCAAGCCGATCGAGGAGTGCCACGCCCTCGGCATACCGACGGCCCAGTGGGGGCACCCGATGTGCGGACCGGCCTCGGCCCAGGGGTTCGTCGCCGGCGGCACCAGCTGGCGCCACCACACCGGACTGGGCTGGGCGTCGCTCGGCCTCCTCGAGCTCACGGCCCTGCCCACGATCGACCGCGCCCGGTGGGAACCGTGGGTCCGTGAGGCCGACGTGCTGCTCGTCGACGGCGGCGATGCGACGTACCTCGCGCACTGGATGCGGGAGTCCGGCCTCGCCGACCTGCTCCCGTCGCTGACCGACACCGTCTGGGTGGGCGTCAGCGCCGGGAGCATGGTGCTGACCCCACGGATCGGCGACTGGTTCGTGGAGTGGTCAGGAGCCCCTGACGACCGGGCGCTGGGCGTCGTCGACTTCTCGATCTTCCCCCACCTCAACCTCTTTCCGACGAACACGCCGGAGCATGCCGAACGGTGGGCAGCCGACCTGGCCGCGCCCGCCTACGCCATCGACGAGCAGACGGCCATCTCGGTCGTCGACGATGAGGTCACCGTGGTCTCCGAGGGCGACTGGACCAGGTTCGGCTGACGCAGGCCGCGCGGGACCGACGCGGGACCGGCGCGGGGCCCCGGCCGAGGTCGGTGGTCGGCCACGCCGCATGCCCCCTCACTGCCCGCGGACAGACCGACGGCCCACGTCCTGGCGAGAGGAGGTGGGCCGTCGGCGTTCTGGAGCGTACCGCCGAGGTGGACTCAGGCGGTGCGGCGGGGGGTCGCGTGGCGCAGCTTGCGGCGCAGGCGCTTGCCCACGGCCTCGGCGGCGATGCCGACGCGGGTGCGGCCTTCCTGCTTGTTCGGCAGGGACAGGACGACGACCTGCTTCCACGCGGACGCGACCTGCTTGGGCAGCGGACCCGTGGTGTAGGTGAGGCCGTAGCGCTCGCAGATCTCCTGGATGCGCGGGGCGATCTCGATGTAGCGGTTGCTCGGCAGGTCCGGGAACAGGTGGTGCTCGATCTGGTGCGACAGGTTGCCGGTCATGAGGTGCATGGCCTTGCTGCCGCTGATGTTCGCGGAGCCGAGCATCTGGCGCAGGTACCACTCGCCACGGGTCTCACCGTCGATCGAGGACTTGGCGAAGGTCTCGACGCCCTCGGGGAAGTGGCCGCACATGATGACCGAGTGGGTCCAGACGTTGCGGACCGTGTTGGCGACGAAGTTCGCACCGATGGTGTGGAAGAACGACGGGCCGGACAGCAGCGGGTGGATCAGGTAGTCGCGACGGGCCTGGCGCCCGATCTTCTTGAGCACCTTGGCGCCGTCGTTGCGGAAGTCCTCCTTGGACTTGCCGCGACCCTTGACGTACGCGCCGACCTCGAGGTCGTACGCGGCGATGCCGTACTCGAAGAACAGCATGTTCGTGAAGTTGTAGATCGGCTGGCCGAGGTAGGCGGGGACCCACTTCTGGTCCTCGTCGACGCGCATGATGCCGTAGCCGAGGTCGTTGTCACGGCCGATCACGTTGGTGAAGGTGTGGTGGAGCTGGTTGTGCGAGTGCTTCCAGAACTCCGACGGGGAGGCGTTGTCCCACTCCCACTCCTGGCTGTGGATCCGCGGGTCGCGCATCCAGTCCCACTGCCCGTGCATGATGTTGTGGCCGAGCTCCATGTTCTCGAGGATCTTCGCGACCGACAGGCCGGCGGTGCCGACGAACCAGGCCGGCGGGAAGATCGAGAACAGCAGGACGGCGCGGCTGCTCATCTCCAGCCCGCGCTGCCACTTGAGGACCTTGCGGATGTATGCCGCGTCGCGGGTGCCGCGCGAGTCGAGGATCTCCTGGCGCAGGGCGTCGAGCTCGTTGCCGAGGGCCTCGATGTCCTCCGGCGTCAGGTGCGCGGCCGGGTCCGGCTTGCCGGACGGCTTCGGCGCGTGGGTGCGCTCGGTCGTGACGACGGACAGGCGGCTGTTGACGGGCTTGGTGTTCTTCGGGGCGCTGGGCGTCCCGGCGAGCGACCCGTCGATGGACAGGTCGAAGTTGTCGGTCTCGCGGTTCTGGGCAATGGCAGCCATGGAATTCGCTCCTAGAGGTCGATCTCGCAGGCGCCGGCAGCTGCCGACACGCAGGTCTGGATGCGGACGTCGTCGTCCGGGGTGGCCACGGTGAGCTCGCCGTTGCGCAGGTCGCGCACGGCTCCCTCACGCAGCGGGAGCACGCAGCCGAAGCAGATGCCCATGCGGCACCCGGACGGCATGAGGACGCCGGCTTCCTCGCCGGCGTCGAGGATCGGGGTGGCGCCGTCGGACTCGATGACGGTGCCGTTCTTGCGGAAGGTGACCGTGCCACCCTCGCCCTCGGAGACGATCACGGGGCGGAAGCGCTCGGTGTGGATGCGGTCGGCGAGGCCGGCCTCGGCCCAGTGGGCCTCCATCGCGTCGAGCATGCCGGTCGGGCCGCAGCACCAGGTCTCGCGCTCGCGCCAGTCCGGCACGATGCGGTCGAGGTCGTCGGGGCTCAGCAGGCCGTCGGTGTCGGTGTGCAGCTCGACGAGGGTCAGCGACTCGGCGGACGCCCACGCGCGCAGCTCGTCACCGAAGATGACGTCGTCGCGGGTGGGGGCCGAGTGGACCATGACCGCGTCCGGAAGCTCGGTGAGGTGGTTGCGCAGCATGCCCATCACGGGGGTGATGCCGCTGCCGGCGGTGAGGAACAGCGCGTTGCGGGGAGCCGGGGCGGGGAGGGTGAACTCACCGGTCGCCTGGTCGAGGTGGATCAGCGTCCCCGGCGTCAGCTCGCGCACGACGTGGTTGCTGACCTTGCCGCCGTCGATCGCCTTGACCGTGATCGCCACGGCGCCGTCGGGGTCACCGATGAGCGAGGTGAGCGAGTAGGCGCGCCAGTTGCGGACACCGTTCACGTCGACGCCGATGCGGATGTACTGGCCGGGCACGTGGCCCTTCCAGCCGCGACCGGGCTTGATCCGCACGGTGGCGGCGTCACGCGTCTCGGCCGTGACGGACAGGACGCGCCCGCGCAGGTCGGCGCCGCTGCGCATCGGGGCGATGAGGTCGAGGTACTCGGCGGGCACGACAGGCGTCGTCACTGCCTGGGCCACCCGGGACAGGGTGTCGCGCAGCGAGCGCCGGGGTGGGGCGCCCTGAGCTGTGCGAGGAGGGAGGACTGCGGTCATGGTTCCATCATGGGCGCTCAGGGGTCTAAAATCCTGACCCAGAAGCGTGAGTTCTCCGACGAGAGTTGTTCGCAGATGACAAAGATCGACGAAAATCCCCACGAATCGCCCACGGTCACCGCAGATCGGGCGGCTGCGCTCACCTTGTCCCTCGATGTGCAGACCGCGCTCAGGTCGCACCTGCCGTCCGTGGCCGAGCACGCGGTGGCCGCCATCATCGTCGAGGTCCCTGTGTATGCAGCCGCGCGCAGCTTCATGGTGGACAACATCGAGGCTGCGGTCCAGATGGCCCTGGGCAGCTTCCTCACGCTCGCCGCCCGCTCCGGCGACGCCTCGACCCCGCTGCGCCCGGCGCAGCGCGGGTCGTACGAGCTGGGTCGCGGCGAGGCCCGCAGCGGGCGCAGCGTGGACGCCCTCCTGGCCGCCTACCGCGTCGGGGCACGGGTCTCGTGGCGACAGCTGTCAGCCGTCGCGGTCGAGGCCGGCATGGACGCCAGCCAGCTGGCACAGTTCGCCGAGCTCGTCTTCGCCTACATCGACGAGCTGTCTGCCGCGAGCGTCGCCGGTCACGCCGACGAGCTCGAAACCTCCGAACGGCTCCAGCGCCAGCACCGCGACCGCCTCGCGCTCGAGCTGCTACGCGGCGCGTCCGAGGAGGTGCTCCTGCGCCGACTCGACCGCGCCCGCTGGGAGAAGCCGAGCACGATCACCGCCCTGCTGACGCGCGAGACCGAGCTGCACGGCATACGAGGGCTCGTGGATCCCCGCTCCCTCGTCCTGGCGGAGGACCTGCCCGACGTCACCGCAGAGGAGAACACCGCTGCGCTGCTCGTCCCCGACCTCTCTCCTGGCGCCCGGACCAAGCTGCTGCGCGCCATCGGCACCCGCCCCGTCGTCGTCGGGCCCACGCGGCCCTGGCTGCTCACCGCCGGTTCCTACCGTCGCGCCCTGCGCGCGCACCGGCTGCTCAGGGACGCAGGCAGTGGTGCGCAGGCGGCCTACGACACCGAACGGCACCTCGCCGACCTCGTCCGGGCGGCCGACCCCGAAGCCCTCGCAGACCTGCGCCGCATGGCGCTGGCACCGCTCGACGACCTCACCGAGGTGGCGCGTGAGAAGCTCGAGGAGACGCTGCGGCTGTGGCTGCTGCACCGGGGTCGGCGTGAGGCCGTCGCAGAGGCGTTGTTCGTGCACCAGCAGACCGTGCGCTACCGAGTCGGCCAGCTGCGCGACCTGTTCGGTGACGACCTCGACGACCCCGACGTCGTGCGCGACCTCGTCATCGCCCTGGGCTGAGTGGGCGGAGGCAGATCTGCCAACCGCGGGACCGTGGTTGGGCAGGTCCTGCCAACGTCAGCGCCCGCTCCGTCTCCCTAGGCTCGCCGCACGACGACTGTGGGAGGTGGCATGCGCGTCCTGATCGCGCTCGGCGGCAACGCCATGACCGGCCCCGACGGCAGCGCCACGCCCCAGGCGCAGCGCGACGCGATCGCCACGGCGATGGACCACGTCGCCTCCGTGGTGGCCGCCGGGCACGAGGTCGTCGTCACCCACGGCAACGGCCCCCAGGTCGGCAACCTGCTCGTCAAGAACGAGCTCGCCGCGCACGTCGTCCCACCGGTCCCGTTGGACTGGTGCGGTGCCCAGACGCAGGGAACCATCGGCTTCACCGCCCTCGACACGCTCGAGGCCGCCTTCGCCGTCCGCGGACTCGACCGTCGCGCCGCCGCCGTCGTCACCCGCACGCTCGTGGACCCGCTCGACCCGGGGTTCACCACCCCCACCAAGCCCGTCGGCCGGTTCCTCCCCCACGAGCAGGCTCTGCCGCTCATCGAGCACGGCGAGACGTGGCAGGACCGTGGCGACAAGGGGTGGCGCCGCATGGTCGCCTCCCCCGAGCCGCTCGAGGTCCTCGACACCCACACGGTCCTGACCCTCCTCGCCGCGGGCTACGTCGTCGTCGCAGCCGGTGGCGGCGGCATACCGGTGGTGCGGCAGGCCGATGGGTCGGTCCAGGGCGTCGAGGCCGTCGTCGACAAGGACCTCACCGCGGCCGTCCTCGCCCAGGCTGTCGGTGCCGACGCCCTCGTCATCGCCACCGACGTCGCGCACGCCGTCGTGGGTTTTGGCCGCGAGTCCGCACGCCCGCTGGGCCGGGTGCCGCTCGAGGAGATGGAGGCGTATGCCGCGGACGGCGAGTTCGCCTCCGGCTCCATGGGCCCCAAGGTCGAGGCGGCGCTCCGCTTCGTGCGGTGCGGCGGGCGTCGCAGCGTCATCACTGCTCTCGACCGCATCGCCGACGCCGTCGAGGGCGAGGTCGGCACCGTCATCGAGTCGGCCACTGCCACAACGACATCGACCACAACTCCCACAACCACCGCAACGCCAACCGGAAGGTGAGTCACGTGCCCGAAGCCATCGAGGTCCGCAAGGTGCCGCTCCACAGCGTCTCCGACGCCAGCGAGCTCGCGAAGCTCATCGACGACGGCGTCATCGAGGCCTCTCGTGTCGTCGCCGTCATCGGCAAGACCGAGGGCAACGGCGGCGTCAACGACTACACCCGCATCATCGCCGACCGGGCGTTCCGCGAGGTGCTGGTCGAGAAGGGCGCCGACCCCGCCAAGGTCAAGGAGATCCCGATCGTCTGGTCCGGTGGGACCGACGGCGTCATCAGCCCGCACGCGACGATCTTCGCGACCGTGCCCGCCGACCAGGCCGAGCAGTCCGACGAGCCGCGGCTGACGGTGGGGTTCGCGATGAGCGAGGTGCTGCTCCCCGAGGACATCGGCCGCACCGCCATGGTCACCAAGGTCGCCGATGCCGTGAAGGTGGCGATGGAGCGCGCCGGCATCACCGACACGGCCGATGTCCACTACGTGCAGACCAAGACGCCGCTGCTCACGATCGACACCATCCGGGACGCCAAGAGCCGCGGCCACGACGTCTTCACCGAGGACACCCTCACGTCGATGGACGTCTCCAACGGCGGCACCGCCCTCGGCATCGCCGTCGCCCTCGGCGAGATCGAGATGCCGCGCGACGAGGACGTCCTGCGCGACCGCACGCTCTTCTCCTCGGTCGCCTCCTGCTCGTCCGGCGTCGAGCTCGACCGCGCCCAGGTGGTCGTCGTCGGCAACACCCGCGGCATCGGCGGCCGCTACCGGATCGGCCACTCGGTCATGCGCGACGCCCTCGACGCCGACGGCATCTGGGAGTCGATCCGGGACGCCGGTCTCGAGCTTCCCGACCGCCCGCACTCCACGGACCTGCAGGGACGCCTGGTCAACGTGTTCCTCAAGTGCGAGACCAGCCAGGACGGAGCCGTCCGCGGTCGCCGCAACGCCATGCTCGACGACTCCGACGTGCACTGGCACCGCCAGATCAAGGCGGCCGTCGGTGGCGTCACGGCCTCGGTCACCGGCGACCCGGCGGTGTTCGTCTCGGTGTCAGCCGCCCACCAGGGCCCTGACGGAGGCGGCCCCGTGGCCGCGATCGTCGACCTCGGCTCCGGTGACCCCACCGGATACCGGGGCCCCGACCCCGCCTGACCCGCTCACCCCTTCGGACCTCCCGCGGTTCGATGTAAACGCGCCCGGAAATCCCGGCGCGTTTACATCGAACGAGCCGAGCGTGTGGGGCCGTCAGGCGCCTGACGTGGGGCTGCCGCCTTGGTATCCGGTCCACGCCGCGTCGGAGTCGGCTTGGGCTCGCGCCTGGGTGTGCTGCGGCGTCGGGTCACCGCCCCACTTCCGGTCGTACAGCCACGCCAGCGCACAGACGACCGCGAGCACACTTCCCACGACGATCCAGAACATGTCGACACCCCCTCCGGTGCCGGACCCCGTGTCCGGTGACGCAACGGTCCCACGCAGCCGCCCGCCGCGCCAGAGAACCGCTCAGCCGTCGAGGGGCGTGCGGTGTGCGCCCGTCAGTGAGCGAAGTGGCGGGTGCCGGTGAAGTACATCGTGACGCCGGCCGCCTGGGCCGCCTCGACGACCTCGGGATCGCGCATCGACCCACCGGGCGCGACCACGGCGCGGACCCCGGCGTCGAGCAGCACCTGCAGCCCGTCGGCGAAAGGGAAGAACGCATCCGACGACGCGACGGCCCCCTGCGCCCGGTCCGCACCGGCCCGCGACACCGCGAGGTGGCAGGAGTCGACGCGGTTGACCTGGCCCATGCCGATGCCGACAGCCGCACCGTCCTTGGCCAGCAGGATCGCGTTGGACTTCACCGCGCGCACCGAGCGCCACGCGAACGCGAGGTCGGCCAGGGTTGCCTCGTCGGCTGCCTCGCCCGAGACGAGCGTCCAGCGCGACGGGTCGTCGCCGCCCGGCTTCTCGCCCTCGATGACCGCATCGACCTTGTCGACAGTCTGCAGCAGCAGCCCACCGCTGATCGGACGCATCTCGATGGCATCGGCGTTGGTGGAGGCCGACGCCGGCAGGCGCAGGATGCGGATGTTCTTCTTGCCCTGCAGCACCTCAAGCGCGTCGGCGTCGAAGTCGGGGGCGATGATCACCTCGGTGAAGACGTCCTTGACCTGGTCGGCCATCGCGAGGTTCACCGTGCGGTTGGCAGCGATGATGCCCCCGAAGGCGGACACGGGGTCGGTGGCGTGCGCGGCGGCATACGCCTCGTCGATGGAGGACCCGACCGCGATCCCGCAAGGGTTGGCGTGCTTGACGATCGCGACGGTTGGCTGGTCGCCGTGGTCGTGCGCAGCGCGCACCGCGGCGTCGGTGTCGACGTAGTTGTTGTAGGACATCTCCTTGCCGTGCAGCTGCTCGGCGGAGGCGACGCCGCCGCGCCAGTGGCGGTAGATGGCGGCCTTCTGGTGCGGGTTCTCGCCGTACCGCAGGACAGCCGCCCGGGTGAACGTGGCGCCGGTCCACGCGGGGAAGCCGGTGCCGTCAGAGGTGTCGGTGTAGACGTTGCCCATCCAGTTGGCGACAGCGTTGTCGTAGTCGGCGGTGTGCACGAAAGCCTGTGCTGCCAACAGTTTCCGCTCATCCAGCGAGAAGCCGCCGGCCTCGACGGCAGCCAGCACGGCACCATACGCAGCGGGGTCGGTGACCACGGCGACGCTGGGGTGGTTCTTGGCAGCGGCGCGCACCATCGACGGACCGCCGATGTCGATCTGCTCGATGACCTCGTCGGGTGAGGCGCCCGAGGCGACCGTCTCGCGGAACGGGTAGAGGTTCACGACGACGAGCTCGAACGGCTCGACCCCGAGCTCCTCGAGCTGGCGGACGTGGTCGTCCTTGCGGGTGTCGGCGAGGATGCCGGCGTGCACCCGTGGGTGCAGCGTCTTGACACGGCCCTCGAGGCACTCGGGGAACCCGGTCAGGTCGGCGACCTCGGTGACCGGGATGCCCAGGCCCTCGATGAGCTTGGCCGAGCCACCGGTCGACACGAGCGCGACCCCGGCGGCGTGCAGCCCGCGGGCCAGCTCCTCCAGCCCGGTCTTGTCGTAGACGGAGACGAGCGCCCGGCGGACCGGTCGGCGTCCTGCGTCGTCAGCGGGCTTCGGGCTGGACTGCTGGGTCACGGAATGCTGACCTTCCCATCGGTGACGGTGATTCCCTCGCGGGCCGCGCGGCCCACGATGGTGACGAGCAACGGGTGCTCGACGGCTTTGATGCGTTCGTGGAGGGTGTCCTCCGTGTCGCCGGGGCGGACCTCGACGGTGGACTGGGCGATCACCGGACCGGTGTCGACCCCCGCGTCGACGACGTGGACGGTGCACCCCGTGACGGTCGCCCCGGCGGCGAGCGCGTCGCGGACGGCGTGCGCGCCGGGGAACGCCGGGAGCAGGGCCGGGTGCGTGTTGAGGACGACGTGCTCGGCCAAGACCCTGGGCCCGAGGATCTTCATGAACCCCGCCGACACGACGAACGCTGGCTCGTGGTCGGCGATCCGCTCGGCGAGGGCGACGTCCCAGTCGGCGCGGGTCTCGTGGTCCTCGACGCGGACGACGAACGTCGGGATGCCCGCGGCGGCGGCTTTGTGCAGGCCCGAGATCCCGGCCCGGTCGGCCCCGACCGCGAGTATGCGGACCCCGTATGCAGCGTCGGCCGTGGCGTCGATGAGCGCCTGGAGGTTCGTGCCCGACCCGGAGATGAGGACGACGATGCCCGTGGGCTGCGTCGTCACGTCCGCGGTCACGGCCTCGACGATACCGACCGGGAAGCGGGCGACGGCACCCGCGTCCACGGACGGGTCAGGGGGCGGCGGCGCGGAGCTTGTCCAGCAGTGGGCCGGCGGCCTCGTCGAGGAACTGCTGCTGCCCCTCGTCGCCCACCTGGACCAGCGCGACGTCGGTGAAGCCCGCCTTCCAGTAGGCGGAGACCGCCTCCACGATGGCGTCGAGGTCCGGTCCGCAGGGGATGTTCTCGGCGACCTGGTCCGGGGTGATGAACTGCGAAGCCCCGGCGAACCCCGCCGGGGTCGGCAGGTCGGCGTTGACCGCCCAGCCACCGGCGAACCAGCGGAACTGCTCGTGGGCGCGCTCCTTGGCGCGGTCTGCGTCGGTGTCCCAGCAGATCGGGATCTGCCCGATGGCCCTGGCCGCCCGCGAGCCGATGCCCAGGGCGTCGCCGCCGCTCTCGGCCGACTTGCGGTGGTTGAGGAACCCGGTGACGAGGTCGGCGTCCGGCTCGACGGCGATGACGTGGTCGGCCAGCGGACCGAACCGCGCGAACGACTTCTCCCCCGACACCGCCACCCCGATCGGCACCCCGCCCTCAGGGCAGTCCCAGATGCGGGCCGAGTCGACGCGGAAGTACTCGCCCTGCCAGGTCACGAGCTCGCCGGTGTGCAGCTCGCGGATGATGTGGATGGCCTCCTCGAGCATGTCCTGACGGACTCCCACCATGGGCCAGCCCTCGCCGACGACGTGCTCGTTGAGGTTCTCCCCGCTGCCGAGCCCGAGGGTGAAGCGCCCCTCACTGAGCAGCTGCAGGGTCGCCGCCTTCTGCGCGACGACGGCCGGCTCGTAGCGGATGGTCGGGCAGGTCACGTAGGTCATGAGCTCGAGCTGTGACGTGGCCTGAGCGACGGCGCCGAGCACCGTCCAGGCGTAGGGCGCGTGGCCCTGCTCGGTGAGCCACGGCGAGTAGTGGTCGCTGCTCACAGCGAAGTCGAAGCCCTGCTTCTCGGCATCGACGGCGTAGCCGACGAGCTCGCGGGGTCCGGACTGCTCGGTCATGAGGGTGTAGCCGAATCGCGTCATGCTCCAACGCTCACACGCGGCGCGAGCCTCCACCACTCGGGCACCGACACCCGCTCTGCCGGGGTGGCGCGCTGTGCAGCGCGCCGGTATGGCGCGGGGTGCGTCAGCGGCGCAGCTTCCAGCGGTCCCAGCCGAGGACCAGCCCGGCGCCGGCCAGCAGCTCGACGAGCAGGGCCAGCGTCATGGCCCCGGCCGGGGCACCGATCGAGGACAGGCGGTCCTGGCCGAGCGAGGCACCCCCGACGACGTCGAGCAGGCCCACCAGACCGGCCGCGACGACGACGGCCACGCCAGCGACGGTGAGCTTGGTGCGCTCGGTGGACAACCGGGCCACGGAGCGCAGGGCCCGCCAGCCGACGAACGCACCCACCGCCACGGGCAGGAGGACGACGACCGGCAGCCACCCGGGGAAGGCCCCGGGCTCGGGCAGGGCACCGAACACCGGGACCATCGGCAGCAGCGAGGTGCGCGAACCGGTCCAGGTCGCGGAGGCTCCCTCGACCGCGGAGAACCCGGTGCCGGCGACGAACGAGACGGCCCACAACGCGAGGTTGGGCAGGACGAGCAGCTGGGCCAGGGAGAGCACGACTCCCCCGATGACACCCGGAGCCAGCGCGGCCTGGAGGTTGGTGACGTTGCCCAGGTGCAGGACGACGAACCCGACGCAGATCAGCACCCCGGCACCGAGCAGCGCGGCAGCGCCCTCCACCCCCGGACGCAGGCCACGACGGACCGCCTCGGGCAGCCAGGCGGGCCGCCGCAACCGCTCACCCGCCAGCTCGGGGCGTCGGCGCAGCAGGTGGACGAGGGCCAGCAGGGCCGCCCCGACGGGCACGACCAGCACGGGGAAGACGAGGGTCCACAGGACCGGGCGCGGCTCGGCGAGTGAGGCGACCACCGCCCAGAGGGCAGCGACGACGGCATACCCGAAGGTCCACGCACCCAGCGCGAGCGCCAGGGGCCGGTGCAGCAGGCCGGCGAGCAGGACCACGGTGCGGTCCTCGGCGCTCTCGCGCACCGCCCGGACCGCGGCCCAGGCCGCACCGAGGACGGCGAGCGCGAGGAAGAGGAGGGGGACGACCGTGACGACTGCGCCACCCAGAGCGAGGTGGGCCCCGGTGCCGAGCAGCCAGAGGCTGGCCCCGACGCCGAGCGACGTCGTCCACGGGACGGTGCTCTCGGACGCAGCCACCCACACGAGCAGCGCGGGGAGCACGAAGACGAGGGCGGAGGCCGCCGCGGCACCCGCTCCCTCGAGCAGGGTGCGCTGGTACGCCCTCGGGTCGGGCCCGCCCGAAGTCGGCGTGGCCCGGCGCAGCAACTCCATCACAGTCATGTCTGCCCCATCGTCGCCGACCACCGCACCGCCAGGGCGCAGGCAACGCCGGAGCGCCCCGAGAAATGTGCGAACGCGCCGCAACCGGGCACCGCGCGACCGCGTCTGCTGCGGTGTGATGGCACTGAGGAACGGAAGCGTCGACGCGACGCCGGGCGAGCGGGAGGCGGGGATGGGGCCGAGGTCCGCAGAAGCGGAGTTCGACGCGTTCTACCGCGACACCGCCCGTCGGGTGATCCACCTCGTCTACGGCTTCACCGGTGACCTCACCGTCGCCCAGGACGCGACGCAGGAGGCGTACGCCCGGGCCTGGCAGCAGTGGTCCACCGTCCGCACGCACGACGACCCGCTGGCCTGGGTCCGGACCGTGGCCCGGCGGGTGGCCATCTCCGGGTGGCGCAAGAAGACCACCCAGGACCGCGCCTACGAACGGCACGGTGCCCACGACACCACCGGCCCACCCACCGAGGACCGGGTGGCCGTGGTCGCAGCCCTGCGGACGCTGTCCGAACCGCTGCGCGAGGCCGTGACGCTGCACTACATCGGCGACCTGTCCATCGAGCAGATCGCCCACGAGACCAACACCCCCGCAGGCACCGTCAAGGCGCGCCTGCACCGGGGCCGAGCGCAGCTCGCGCTGGCCCTGCGGCACGAGGAGAGCTCCGGTGATCGACATGGCTGAGCACGAGGACTGGTCGGCGCACGACGACGCCCAGCTGCGTGGCACCCTCGCCACGCTCTGGGCGGACGTCGACGCCCTGCCCCTGCCCGACGTGCGGTTCGTCCGGGCGCGAGGCGTACGGCGCCGCCGCCAGCGGGCGCTGGCCCTCACCGCTGCTGCCGCGGCCGCCGCGGTCGTGGTCGGCTCCGTGGGCTTCAGCCAGCTGGGGCGGGACGCGAGCCTGCCCGTGACACCCTCGACACGGACGACGGGTGCCCCCGTGCCGACAGCGGCACCCACCGCCGCCCCGACGGCCAGCGCGACGGCCGACCCACTGGCCGAGCCGGGTCTGCTCCCGCTTCCAGGGGAGTGGGAAGACACGCTCGACCTGCCGAAGAGCTCCGTCACCATCACCCCCGTGACCAAGGGCGGAGGCGTCGAGTGCGGCGACACCCTCGGCGCGCCCTCCCGGCAGGAGGCCATCACCCAGGACAACTCACCGGTCAGCGGTGGGGCCACCTACTGGCGCACGGACCGGGCCGAGGCTGCGGCCAACACCCTCATCCAGGGCGTCAGCACCTGCCAGGTCGGGCCGTCGTTCAAGGTCAGGTCCGAGTACGTCGGGGCGTACGCCGTCTTCTCCTACTCCACCCCCGAGGCCGGCTCGGGCTGGTTCGCCGTCGTCCCCGGTGGTGAGGGCGTCGTCCTGCTGCAGGTCGTCGACCCCGCCTTCAGCGACGTCTCCCTGGGTGGTTTCACCCGGACCGAGGTGAGCGCACTGGCCGAGGTGGCACGCCAGCGACTCGAGCGGTACGGCTCGGGACCGGGGTCGTCGGCCACCGCGTCGTCGACCGCCGCTCCAGCCATCATCGGCCCGACCGGCAGCACCCGCGCCCTCTCCGAGGACATGCCCGTGTCGGGCGCCCAGCCGGTGCCGACGTCCCCGCTGTTCGTGGCGGCCTCCCAGTGGCGGTCGCAGGCCCTCAGCGGCGGCACCGCCACCTCGGCAGGACGTGGCGCCCTCGAGGGGTCCAGCGCCGTCGCCTCGTGTGAGACCGACGCCCAGCAGGACGGTATCGGCGGTCGCGTCGGGGTGGTCTCGGTGATGGCCGGGACGGGCACCAGCAGCTACGTCGGGCGCCAACGGGTCCAGCTCGACGAGTCCTCGACGCCTTCGGCCCAGCAGTCGTACGTCGCCGCACGCCTGGCCGAGGCGAACGCCCTGTACGCCAAGGGCTGCACCTTCCCCAACGGCACGGTCAAGGCCACGGCGGGTCCGTCGCAGGGCACCTACCGGCTCGACACCGTCTTCACCGACGGCAGTGCCACCCTGTCGGAGTGGGTCGGGGTGACCGCCCAGAAGACCGCTGGAGCCGTCTCGACCGTCGTCATCACGAAGATGAGCGACCCGAAGCAGGGCTTCGCCGAGCTGGACCGGCTCCTCATGCTGGCCCGCCAGAAGTAGGACTCCCCCGACGGCGAGGCACGCGCCATACGCCGCCCACGGGAGGTGGCCACGGACGAACCCGGCACACGAACAGCGGGCGACACCGGCCCCGTGCCGGTATCGCCCGCTGTGGTCCGTGCGTCCCGCAGCTACTTGATGATGACCTCTTTCAGGGTCGAACCCTGCGGGACGAAGAGCTGGTTGCCCTGGACGACGAGCTGGGCCGGGGTGATCCCCGAGGACACCGGGACGCTCACCCGCAGCGTGGCCGGGTCGACGGCGTACGCCCGACCGGCGGCCACGAGGTAGAGCATCCCGTTGACGTTGGCCAGCGCGGTGTTCCGGAAGACCGGGGTGGTCTGCTTGCCCTGGGTCTGGACCATGATCGAGCGCAGCGTGGCGCCGGTCTTGGGGTCCAGCTCGTAGAGCGTGGTGCTCCCGGCGGCCCAGAGGGTGCCGGTCGGGCCCATGACGACCGCACCGAACGCCTCCATGCCGGCCGCGGGGGTGACCTGCCAGGCGACCTTGCCCGTCGCGGCGTTGTAGGCGAACACCTTCGCGGAGGACTGCGTGGGCGTCGCGCCCAGGCCGCCCCAGCGCGACGTCCCGCCGTAGACCATGTACCCGGATGCGGTCAGCGACACGATGCTCTGGTCGGCCACCGGCTCGCTGACGATCTTGGGCGTGCCGGTGTCGCCGTCGAAGACGCCGAGGACGCCACCGAGGACGCCGTACTTCGGGATGGTGCCGAAGAAGGTGCGGCTCCCCGCGGTCGCCCAGGCCAGCGGACGGTCCTGGCGGTAGGTCGGGCCGAGCGTCGTGACGAGGGCCGGGTTGGTCCCGTCCACCCACGGCGCCAGGGTGTCGTAGCGGAAGATCCGTCCGTCGGTGTAGGTGCCGATGTACTGGTACCGACCGTGCTCGACCGAGCCCTCGACCTCGCCGATGACACCGGGGCCGTACGGCACGAGCGGGTACTGCGAGCGCTGGCTGAGGTCGGCGTCCACCATGGCCAGGCTGGAGCCGCCGAACCCGCCGACGAGGAGCTTGCCGCCGCCGAAGCCGACCGACTTGATCTGCATCTTGGTCGGGGCGAACTCGGCGCGGAAGGACTTCTGCTGCAGGGACCGCGTCTCCAGGGCCGAGATGGTGCCGGACGGGTCGTAGGCCAGCAGCCAGTTGCCCGCGTCACCGCCCAGGGTGCCCTTGAGGACCATGCGGTCCCGTCCAGCGGCGGTCGCCGTGTCGCCGCGGATCTCGTAGGACCCCGTGGCGGCGTCGACGGCGCGCAGCTGCTTGTACTGGAGGAAGTAGAACGCGCCGGCGCCGTCCATCGGCGAGGGTCGCTGCACCGGGTAGTTGGCCGCCACGGACCACGAGCCGGAGACCGTGTCGTAGAGGCGACGCTCCCCGGTGATGATCGTGCCGCCGGACGTGGTGCCGCTGGGCGTCTTCACCGACAGGTAGCGGCCCAGCAGGTCGAGCTCGGCCACCTGCCCGCTCGTCACGGGCTGCGGCACGTTGAGCGTGGTCTTGCTGGCCGGGTTCGACAGCGAGACGCGGACGATCTTCGGGTTGGTCGAGCCGAGGCCGACCCACGCGTAGCTGCCGTTGACGGCCAGGCTCCGGGCGTAGTCGTGGGAGGTGCTCACCGTGCCGAGGGACGCGAACCGGCTGGTGCTCGGGCTGAAGTTCCACAGCTCCGACTTGGGGTAGGACGCGCCCCAGATCCGGCCGTCCGGTCCCTCCTCGAGGTCGAAGATGGTGGTGCCCGTCGCCGTGGCCCGTCCGAGGTCGGTGATCGTCGAGGACCCGGTGGCCCAGCGCCACAGGTGTCCGTCGTTGCCGGCGGTGTAGACCCCGGTGTCGGCGACCACGAGGGACCAGGCCGCCTCCATGTCACCGAGGGGGAAGCGGCGCTCCACGCGGTTGGTCTCGATGTCCACGACCTGGAGCTCGGCCGGGCTGCCCGACACGACACCAAGCAGCTTGGCCTTGCCACCGATGATGGCGGTGCGGACGACGTTGGTGTTGGCGAAGGCATCCACCGGCTGGGTGTCCCGGCCGTCGCTGAAGCTCTGGGTGGATGACCCGGCCGACGGGCGGAGGTCGACGACGTCGAAGTCGCCGGTCGCCTTGGATGAGGTGCCCGTGGACAGCTCGACGGTGGCCCAGTGCCCGTTGTTGGGCACCACCAGCTGCTTGGTGACCAGGCTCCAGGTGTTGGCGGGCTTGCTGACCGGGACGGCGACGGACCTGATGACACCCAGCTTGGTGTCGAGGAAGCGCACCGTGGCCGTGAAGCTGCCGCTCGCGGGTCGCACCCAGGCCCGCAGGTCGTAGGAGACGCCCGCGAACACGGCGGTCCTCGTGCTGGTCACCTTGACGAGGCCCGTGGTGCTGGCGTCACTGAGGTAGAGGCTCCTCGACCCGAGCTTGGGGTAACCGGTGCGGATCTTGGCAGAGGTGCCGGAGGCCGCGGACGTCGTCCACGAGGCCACCGGGAGGGTGGACGAGGTCGACTCGAAGCCGCTGTTCGCGACCCCCGGCTGGAGCACCTCGACGGCGTCCCACCAGACCTTGGACTGGGTCGCGGTGGTGGACGAGAGCTCGACCACGACGCGGGTGGCGGTGGCGGGTGCAACTGCCTTGACCGAGATGCGCGACCAGAGCATGGTGGCGCCGGTCGAGGGCGCTGCGACGCGCGAGACGACGGCGCCCGCAGCGTCGTAGAAGCGGAGCGCGAGGGTCTGGGTGCCGTTCAGCGTGTAGGCGTAGCCCTGTCCCTGGTACTCGACGCCGGGGGTGACGGTACGGACGGAGCGCAGCGCGGTGGTCGCGGCGCCGGACGAGGTGTCCTCGAGGCAGAGCGACTTGGCCCCCGACAGGGCGACGGTCGTCGACGTGTAGATGCGGTTGGGCGACGCGGCCGACAGCGACCATCCGGGCGGAGCCAGCGTCGTGCTCTCGAAGTCGCCGTACGAGTAGTTGGTCGAGACAGACGTGAGTGCGGACGCCGTGGGTGCCTGCATGGACAGACCGGTGACGGCCACGGCCGTCGCGGCGATGGCAGCTGCTGCCCGAGCGCGCACAGGGCGTCGAGGAGCGTGCGGGGTCGTTGACATGGCGAGTTCTCTCGTGTGAGGGCCGGGGGTCCCTGCTCCTGCATCGACGAGCTCACCGCCAGGGGTGCGGTTCACTGCTCTGGTCCTGCAGGAGGCTCACAGAAAACCATCCGGATCAGGCTGCGTGAACAGACTTGACCAAGTGCATACCCAAACGTGGACAGACCTCCTCCGGACGGCTGAGTTGCCGACGTCGAAAGGCCAGCCGCCCCCTACGCCGAGCGGGCGACCACCGTTCCCGGTGATCGCCCGCTCGTCATGCTCAGCGCGTGTTGCCTACTGCTGCAAGCGCTCAGCCCGCCAGGCCGCGCATGATCTCGCGCATCAGGTCGGCCGTGGCGGACGGCGTCTTGCCGACCTTCACGCCGGCGGCCTCGAGGGCCTCCTGCTTCGCGGCAGCAGTGCCGGCCGAGCCGGACACGATGGCGCCGGCGTGGCCCATCGTCTTTCCCTCGGGCGCGGTGAAGCCCGCGACGTAGCCGACGACCGGCTTGGTCACGTGCTCCTTGATGTAGGCCGCCGCGCGCTCCTCGGCGTCGCCGCCGATCTCGCCGATCATGACGATCGCGTCGGTCTCGGGGTCGTTCTCGAACGCCTCGAGGCAGTCGATGTGCGTGGTCCCGATGATCGGGTCGCCACCGATGCCGACGGCGGAGGAGAAACCGAACTCCCGCAGCTCGTACATCATCTGGTAGGTCAGGGTTCCCGACTTGGAGACCAGGCCGATGCGACCCGGGCCCGCGATGTTGGCGGGGATGATGCCGGCGTTGGACTTGCCGGGGCTGATGAGGCCGGGGCAGTTCGGGCCGACGATGCGGGTCGTGCCCTTCTCCTTGGAGTACGCGTAGAACTCGGCGGAGTCCTTGACCGCGATGCCCTCGGTGATGACGACCGCGAGCGGGATGGCCGCGTCGATCGCCTCGACCACGGCGGACTTCGCGAACGCCGGCGGGACGAAGATGACGGACACGTTCGCACCGGTGGCCTCGATGGCCTCGGCCACCGTGCCGAACACCGGCACCGAGACGCCGCCGTCGAACTCGACCGTGGTGCCGGCCTTGCGCGGGTTCACGCCGCCGACGATCGAGGTGCCCGAGGCGAGCATGCGCTGCGTGTGCTTCATGCCCTCGGAGCCGGTCATGCCCTGGACGATGACCTTGGAGTTCTCGTCGAGAAAGATTGCCATTGTTGTTGTCTCCCGGCCCTTGTCAGTTCGTCGCGGCCGAAGCCAGCTCGGCGGCCTTGCGGGCCGCGCCGTCCATGGTCTCTTCGATGGTCACCAGCGGGTGGTTGGCGTCGGCGAGGATGCGTCGGCCCTCCTCCACGTTGTTGCCGTCGAGGCGCACGACGAGCGGCTTGGTCGCCTGGTCGCCGAGGGCCTCGAGGGCGCCGACGATGCCGTTGGCCACCGCGTCGCAGGAGGTGATGCCGCCGAACACGTTGACGAACACCGACTTCACCTGCTCGTCGCCGAGGATGATGTGCAGGCCGTTGGCCATGACCTCGGCCGAGGCGCCGCCACCGATGTCGAGGAAGTTGGCGGGCTTGGGCGACCCGGCGAACTCCTCACCGGCGTAGGCGACGACGTCGAGGGTCGACATGACCAGGCCCGCGCCGTTGCCGATGATGCCGACGGAGCCGTCGAGCTTGACGTAGTTGAGGCCCTTCTCCTTGGCCGCGGCCTCGAGCGGGTCGGCTGCGTCCTTGTCCTCGAGCGCCTCGTGGTCCGGGTGCCGGAAGTCCGCGTTGGCGTCGAGGGTGACCTTGCCGTCGAGGGCGACGATGTCGCCGTCCTCGGTCTTCACGAGCGGGTTGACCTCGACCAGCGTGGCGTCCTCGTCGCGGTAGACGGCCCACAGCTTCTCGAGGACGGGCGCGATCTTCGCGCCGGTCTCGGCGTCAAACCCGGCGGCCTCGACGATCTCGGCGGCCTTGGCCGCGTCGATGCCGGTGTTGGGGTCGACCGCGATGCGCGCGAGGGCCTCGGGACGTTCGACCGCGAGCTGCTCGATCTCCATACCGCCCTCCTTGCTGCACATCGCGAGGTAGGTGCGGTTGGCCCGGTCGAGCAGCACGGAGAAGTAGTACTCCTCGGCGATGCGCGCGCCCTGAGCGATCATCACGGTGCCGACGGTGTGGCCCTTGATGTCCATGCCGAGGATCGCCTTCGCGTGCTCCTCGGCCTCGTCGGCGCTCTTGGCGACCTTGACGCCTCCGGCCTTGCCGCGGCCACCGGTCTTCACCTGGGCCTTGACGACGGTGACCCCGCCGCTCTTGGGTCCGATGGCCTCCGCGGCCTCGCGCGCCTGCGCGGGGGTGGTGGCGGTGGCACCGGCGAGCACGGGCACACCGTGCTTCTCGAACATGTCTCGAGCCTGGTATTCGAACAGATCCACGTCTGACGTCCTCGTCTGCTGATGGGTGAGGTTCGGCCCCGAGACTAGTCCTGTCCGAGCACGGCCGGGCCCACGGGTGCGGTGGGTGGGAGCAATCTCACGACGAGCGGCGTCTGTGCTCAGTCCCGTGCGCGTCCGCGCCGCGCACCCTCCCCCGCCCGGCGGGGACCGTGGGAGGGTGTCCGGTATGTCGCGTCCCACCACCGTGCCCGCGTTCAGTCTCGTCGCCCTCACCGCAGTACTCCTCACCGGAGGCTGCGGGTCCTCCAGCGACACCGCGACCACTCGGACGGTGACGAGCTCGTCCAGCAGCGCCTCCTCCTACCCGATCACCATCGAACGCAGCGGGGGCATCGCCGGGTTCGCCGACAAGGTCGTCGTGGAGCAGGACGGCTCGGCCACCGTGACGACGAAGTCCGGCACCAGCACGTGCACCGTGGGCCCCGAGACGCTCACGGCGCTCGCCCGGACGGCCACGGCCGGGGCGACCGGATCGACCACGACGGCCCCGCCCGGCGCGGACGCGATGGTCGTCACCCTCACGACCTCGAGGGGCACCATGGCCCTCGACGAGGGAGATCTCCCCGGCACCGCGCCCGAGGTGGGTGCCCTGCTCGAGGACCTCGCCAGGTCTGCCGCTGAACGGACCACCTGCCGCTGAACGCGATGGTGCGCCGCCGACCTCGTGGTCGGCGGCGCACCATCATCGATGGGCGTTGGTCAGCAGGTCTGCGAACCCGCCGGGACGGCGATGGCGTCGAACGCGGACTTCACGGCGACACAGGTCGGAGAGCCGGCGCCGTACAGCTCCTTGGCCGAGGCGATGGCGCCTTCACGGGCGGCCTTGTAGTCGCTGCGCGAGGTGAGCTTCGTGGACAGCGTGCGGTACCAGACCTTCTCGATGTTGGTCCGCCCTGCGCCGGTGACGGCAGGGGCGCTGCCGCACACGGGGCTGTTGTATGCGACGCCGTTGACGGTCTTCGCGCCAGAGCCCTCGGAGGCCAGGAAGAACCAGTGATTCAGCGGGCCGGAGGAGTAGTGCGGGTCGAGGTTCCGGGTGCCGGTGGTCCAGCAGTCCTGGGACCGGCCGTCCTTGCTCGGCCTGTCCATGTAGCGCAGCGGCGTGCCGTTGCCGTTGATGTCGATCTTCTCGCCGATGAGGTAGTCACCCGGGTCGGCGGCAGAGGCGGCGTAGAACTCCACGGCGGTGCCGAAGATGTCGGACGTCGACTCGTTCAGGCCCCCCGCGTCACCGCGGTAGACGAGGCCGGCCGTGTTCTCGGTGACGCCGTGGCTCATCTCGTGCCCGGCCACGTCGATCGAGGTGAGGGGCTTGGCGTTGCCGGCCCCGTCGCCGTACGTCATCTGGGTGCCGTCCCAGAACGCGTTGACGTAGGCGTTGCCGTAGTGGACCCGGCTGCGCGCGCCGACGCCGGTGTCCCAGATGCCGCTTCGGCCCTGGACGTTCTTGTAGTAGTCGAACGTCTTCTCGGCGCCGTAGTGGGCGTCGACCGCGGCGGTCTGGCGCGAGCTCACCGAGCCGTTGCCCCAGATGTCGTCGGCATCGGTGAACTGCGTGCCGGTCCCCGTCGTCGCGCCGTTGAGGTCGGTTGTGTAGTTCCCGACCGAGTCCTTGAGCTGGTAGCTGCCCCCGGACAGGGTCGTGCCGAGCGTGACGGTGCCGGAGTACTGCGAGTTGCCGGTGCCCTCCACGATGTCGTCGTAGCTGTCCAGCGTGGCCCCGCTCCTCGCGTCGACGATGGTGTGCAGACGACTCGGGGTCTGGTCGGCCCTGACCCCCTCGGTGACGACGTCGTAGGCGAGGCGCGGTCCGGAGGCCGCGGCATACACGACGAGGTCCGAGCCGGCGGCGGTCCCGGCCTTGGCCGCCTTGCGGGCCTGCCCGGCCGACAGGCTGGGCGACGTCGCGACCTCGACCGACTTCGTGGCGTTCCAGCGCACCGACTTCGTGGCACCGCCTGCGGCCCGTTCGACGACGAGGTCGCCGCCGATCACCCTGAGGCCGTTGAAGGTCCGCTCGTACCGCACGTGCTTCGTGCCGTCGGTGTCGGTGACGACGCTCTTGGCCACGAGCTTCTGTCCGGAGCCGAGGCCGAGGGCCTTGGCCGCGTCGGCCACCTTGGACTGCTCGGCGACGACGGCCGGGGCCGCCGCGGCGGACCGGGCGGTCGAACCGCCGGTGGCCGGGGCGGCCTGGGCGGCGGCGAGCGGCGTCGCGACAGCTGCTGCGACGACCACGCCGAACGCGAGGCCTGCTGACATCTTCTTCACGAGATCTCCTTCGGGGGGAAGTGCGCCGGTGTGGCGCTGTGGTGGTGGCGGGAACGAGCTGGAGGTCTCGCTCCCACCACCACCGGCTCTGGGGTGGCCGCTGCGGTCAGCTCACGGTCACGGCGGTGTCGTCGACGACGAACGAGGTCTGGAGCGAGGAGTCCTCTGACATCAGGAGCTTCACCGAGACGGTCCTGCCCTTGTAGGCGGTGAGGTTGAAGGACTTCTGGGCGTACGTGGCGTTGGCACCGACGTTGGAGTAGGTCGCCAGCGTCGTGGTGGTGGCGCCGTCGACCACCTGCGCACGCAGGGTGTCGTAGGCGGTGCTCCCGGTCTCGGCCGTGTCGACCCGGAGCCAGAACGTCAGCGTCGCCGAGGTGGCCGTCGAGGGGATGGTCACGGACTGTGCGATGTTCTCCGACGACGTCGCGCCGTTGCCGCCGAGCCACGCCTTCCACGACCCGGTGCGCGCCGGGCGCCCGGTGTTGTTGGTGATCGGGCCGGACGTCCCGGTCCAGCTCACCGCGCCGGACTCGAAGCCGGGGTTCGCCAGCAGGTTCGAGCCGGCGGGGGGCGTCGTCGTCCCGTAGTCCTTGGCCGCATAGAGCCAGAGCATGTGACCCAGGGCGTCGATGTTGCGGTCGAGGGCGGTGAGGTCGAGGTTCGAGACCGAGTCGCACGAGGAGTGGTAGCAGGGGTCGAAGGCCCGCCCGGAGGTCCCGCCCCACTTCTGCGCCTGGGCCGACGTCTTGAGGGTCTCCGCGCCGCTGAAGATGCCCGCGGTGGGGATGCCATAGGAGCGGAACGCGGCGTGGTCGCTGCGACCCTGCACGTCGATGTACTCCCAAGGGATGCCCTTGGACGTGTAGTAGCTGGTGAACTCGTCGCGTGCGCTGTTGCCGGCGGGGTTGTCGTCGTAGACGAAGTAGCCCGGGTTGGGCGAAGCGATCATGTCGACGTTGAGGTAGACCCGGATCTTGTCCTTCTCCGCGGTGGAGAGGCTGTTCATGTAGTACTTCGAGCCGAGCAGACCGAGCTCCTCGGCGCCCCAGAACCCCACGCGCAGCTTGTTCTTCGCGCTCTGGCCGCTCGCGGCATACGCGAGGGCCGCCTCGAGCACCCCCGCGCTCCCGGAGCCGTTGTCGTTGATGCCGGGGCCGTTCGACACGCTGTCGAGGTGGCCACCGAGCATGACCACGTTGTTGGCGTCGCCGCCGGGGAGCTCGGCGATGAGGTTCTGCGTGGTGCCGGCACTGGTACTGAAGCTCTGCACCGTGGTCGTGAAGCCCGCTGCGTCGAGCTTGCCCTTCACGTAGTTGATGGAGGCCGTGTACCCCGAGCGGCCGGTGTAGCGGTTGCCGCCGTTGGCGGTCGCGATCGCCTGGAGCTGGTCGAGGTGCGCCTTGGTGTTGGTGACCGAGATGTCGGGGCTGGCGGCGGCCTGCGTGGCGGGCGCGAGGGCGACCAGGCCGGCTGCGGCGACGGCCGTGGCGGTCAGCGGCGCGAGGAGGCGGGCGAGTGGGGACCGGTGCTGCGTGGGAGGCATGGGTGGCTTCCTGGTGGGCGTTCCCGGCAGCGGTGGCCGGCGCGGGACACGGACGGGGTGCACGTGCGGAGGGACGCGGTGGGCGCCCTGGGGTGACACGGGGACGCGGGGGTGTGGCACGGACGTGGGCCGGCGCTCGCACGGGCGCCGGCCCACGTCCCCTCGTCAGCTGGTGGCGAGGGCGGTGTCGTCCACGACGAACGACGTCTGCAGCGAGGAGTCCTCGTTCATGAGGAACTTCACCGAGATCGTCTTGCCCTTGTAGGCCGTCACGTTGAACGACTTCTGGGTGTACGTCGCGTTGGTGCCGACGTTGGAGTACGTCGCCAGCGTCGTGGTCGTGGCGCCGTCGACGACCTGGACCTTCATGGTGTCGTAGGCCGTGCTGCCGGACTCAGCGGTGTCGCTGGACAGGTAGAACGACAGCGTGGCCGCGGTCACCGTCGACGGGATGGTGACGCTCTGCTGGATCGTCTCCGTCGTGGTGGCGCCGTTGCCGCCGAGCCAGGCCTTCCACGAGCCCGTGCGGGCTGCGCGGCCGGTGTTGTTCGTGATCGGGCCGGACGTGCCGGTCCAGCTCACGGCACCGGACTCGAAGCCCGGGTTCTGCAGGAGGTTGCCACCGGTGGGCGGCGGCGTGGTGCCACCGCAGGTCTCGGTGCCGGCCGGGACGGCGATTGCCGTGAAGGCCTTCTCCACCGCGGTGCAGGTCGCGCTCGTCGCGCCGAACAGCTCCTTGGCCGAGGCGATCGCACCGTTGCGGGCCGCGGCGTAGTTGCTGCTCGAGGTGAGCTTCGTCGACAGCGTGCGGTACCAGACCTTCTCGACGTTGCTGCGGCCGGCGCCGGTCACGGTCGAGCCGTCACAGGTGGGGCTGTTGTAGGCGACACCGTTGACGGTGCGGGCACCGGAGCCCTCGGAGGCCAGGAAGAACCAGTGGTTGAGCGGACCCGAGGAGTAGTGCGGGTCGAGGTTCTTCGTGTTGGTGGTCCAGCAGTCCTGCGAGGCGCCGTCCTTGCTGGGCTTGTCCATGTAGCGCAGCGGGGTGCCGTTGCCGTTGATGTTGATCTTCTCGCCGATGAGGTAGTCACCCGGGTCGGCGGAGGAGTTCGCGTAGAACTCGACGGCGGTGCCGAAGATGTCGGAGGTCGCCTCGTTCAGGCCACCCGCGTCACCCGAGTAGGCCAGGCCCGCGGTGTTCTCGGTGACGCCGTGGCTCATCTCGTGGGCGGCGACGTCGATGGAGGTGAGCGGCTTGGCGTTGCCGGCGCCGTCGCCATAGGTCATCTGGGTGCCGTCCCAGAACGCGTTGTTGTACGCGTTGCCGTAGTGCACGCGGCTGCGTGCGCCGACACCGGTGTTCCAGATCCCGTTGCGGCCCAACACGTTCTTGTAGTAGGCGAAGGTCTTCTCAGCGCCGTACTGGGCGTCGACGCCAGCGGTCTGGCGCGACGTGGTGGAGCCGTTGCCCCAGACGTCGTCGGCGTCCGTGAACTGGGTGCCCGTGCCGGAGGTCGCACCGTTGAGGTCGGTCGTGTAGTTCCCGACCGAGTCCTTCAGCTGGTAGGTGCTGCCCGACAGGGTCGAGTTGAGGGTCACGGTGCCGGAGTACATCGAGTTGCCGGTGCCGTTGACGACCTCGTCCCACGAGGTCAGGACGGCGCCGCTCCTGGCGTCGACGAGGGTGTGCAGGCGGCTCGGGGTCTGGTCGGCCTTGACCCCCTCGGTGACGACGTCCCAGGCCAGGCGCGGCGATCCGCTGCCGGCCCAGACGACGAGCTCGCCGTCGTTCTTCTTCGGCGCGTAGCCGGCGCGCTTGGCGCCCGAGCTCTCGGCCGAGGTCTCGCTGACGGAGGGGCTGGTCGAGGCGACGGCCACCTTGCCGTTGCCGTTCCAGCGCACGTCGCGCACCGACCCGGACTTCGCCTTCTCGACGACGAGGTCGCCGCCGACGACGCGCAGGCCCTTGTAGGTGCGGTCGTAGCGGACGTGCTTGGTGCCGTCGGGGTCGGTGACGGCGTTGCGGACGACGAGCTTCTCGTCGCTCGAGAGCCCCAGGGCGGTGCGGTCCTGGTCGGCCCCTGCCTGGGCGGTGGCGGCAGGCGCCTGGTTCGGTGCCGCGGTGGGGGCGGCGGAGGCGGCAGACAGTGGGGTGGCCACTGCTGCTGCGACTGCGACGCCGAGTGCGGCGCCGGTGGACAGTCGGATCACGAGTGTTCCTCTTCTCGGACAGGGCGCGGGTGGGACCCCGCACCATGAGGCGACGTCGATCCCCTCCGAACCGGCACGAGATGACCGTGGGCGTCGGCGCCGTGCCGACCTAACCTGTCGGGCGAACACAGGGTCAATGAAACTTGCGAAGACTTTGCCAAATGCGTGGGAACCTGCGGTTCAAGGGGATTCGTGGCGCACCTTCTTCTGCTCTTGGCCAAGTCCGTGCCAGCGACGACCCGTCGACCCCGCTGCACCGTCCACCACTCGACACGACTCATCCACCATGCGGACCTACGTGTCGTTCGGGTGTGAAGGCGAGGGTTCGGTGAACGTAACCCCCGGATCCAGGCCCTCGTTGTCCCGTCACGAGGCGCGGTCACCCGGCCCGCCGACCCACCCGCGGAGGCCCGATGTCGCGCCGATCACCGTTCCGAGCCCGTCGCCTCACAGCACTCGCGCTCTCGCCCCTCGCCGCTGTCGGGGCCCTGGGCGCCCTCGGCACCGGGACCGCCGGGAGCGCGTCGGCCGCCGTCGCTCCGGCCGCCGTCGCTCCGGCCGCTGTCGCTCCGGCCGCCTCCACCGAGTTGGGCGCCGTCGACACCTACACGGGCCTGGAGTTCACCGTGCCGGCCGGTCGTGACGACCTCGGCCGACCCCAGACGTGCACCATCGACGCGGACCTCTACAAGCCGCGGACGGCCAGTTCATCGGCCCGGGTCGCCACGATCCTCACGACCAACGGCTTCGGCGGCAGCAAGGACGACCAGGCCGGGCTCGGCCGCGCGTTCGCGGCACGCGGCTACACCGTGCTGTCCTACACCGGACTCGGCTTCCCTGACAGCGGGTGCAAGATCTCGCTCGACGACCCGGGGGTCGACGGGGTCGCGGCCTCCTCGCTGGTGACGTTCCTCGGTGGCGGCGGCAGCGCGCCATACGCCTCGGCGCAGGTCGGCGGCACGACGCAGGGCGCCGGTTCGCTGCACGTGGACTGGACCGTGCTCGACGACGCTGCCACCCACGACCCCCGCCTCGGCATGCTCGGCGGCTCGTACGGTGGCCAGATCCAGTTCGCCACTGCTGCAACAGATCGCCGCGTCGACACGCTCGTGCCGCTGATCACCTGGAACGACCTGCGCTACTCGCTGGCACCCAACAACACGAGCCTGACGCGAGGCGTGACCTACGCGAACTCCAACCCCGGCACGCAGAAGATCGGCTGGACCGGACTGTTCTTCGGCGTCGGCATCCTCGACGGGATCCAGGGCGCGGCGATCGACCCGAAGCGCAACGTGGGCTGCCCCAACTTCGTGCTCGAGGCGTGCAGGGCCAAGGCGACCCTCGACACCCTCGGCCACCCGACGTCCGACACCTACGAGCTCACCGACCGCGTCTCGGTCGCTCACTACGTCGACGACGTGAAGGTGCCGACGTTCCTCATCCAGGGCGAGAACGACACCTTGTTCAACCTCCAGGAGTCGGTCGCGACCTACAAGTCCCTCAAGTCGCGCGGCGTCCCCGTGACGATGGCCTGGCAGTCGTGGGGACACTCCGGTGGCTCGAACGGCCGCACCGGCGCGGCCCCCGGTGAGCTCGACCTGACCGGGCAGCACATCGAGGACACCTACCTCGGGCTGCGGATCAAGAACTGGTTCGACCACCACCTCAAGGGATCCAGCGTCACCACCGGCCCGGGGTTCGCCTACTTCCGTGACTGGGTCGGCTACACCGGATCGGCGTCCCCGGCCTACGCGAGCGCATCGAGCTACCCCGTCGGCACCCGTCGCTCCTGGTACCTCTCGGCCGCCGACGAGCTCGTGGGCGCGAAGAGCCAGATCCAGCCCGGTTCGAGGTCGTGGTCCAACCCCGGCCTCGGCGCGCCCGCCTCGTACTCCGAGGTGTCGGGGCTCGAGGGACAGATCCCGCTGCCCGACGGGCTCAAGACCCCCTACGACACCCCCGGCACGTTCGGGGCGTGGTCGACCGCTCCCCTGGCCTCGGCCGTCGACGTCGTCGGCTCCCCCACGTTGGACGTCAGGTTCGAGTCGCCCGCCGTGGCAGCGACCCAGGCCATCGGCCCCAGCGGTCAGCTCCAGGTCTTCGCGAAGCTCTACGACATCGCCCCCGACGGCTCGAAGACGTTGGTGCACAAGCTGATCAGCCCGGTGCGGGTCGCCGACGTGACCCAGCCCGTGCACATCGAGCTCCCGGCCATCGTCCACCGCGTCGAGGCCGGGCACCGCCTCCAGCTGGCCCTCGCCAGCACCGACGCGGCATACAAGAACGCGTATGCCTTGCAGCCCGTGACCGTGCGCGCGTCACCGACGGCGCCCGCGACCCTGAGCATCCCGGTGGTCCCGTAGGAGCGACGGTTCTGCTCACAGCAGCGAAGCCTCGGCGCGAGCGGCCCCACCGGTCGACGGTGGTGCCATGCGCGACACCACCACCTCCGCCCAGCCCCATGACGCCCTCCTCGCCAGCCGTCTGCTCGAGCAGCGGATCATCGTCCTCGACGGTGAGCTAGACGACCGTGGCGGCACCCGACTCTGCTCCCAGCTGTTCCTGCTGTCGGCCGAGGACGCGCGAGCCGACATCAGCCTGTGGATCAACTCCCCCGGCGGCTCCGTCCCCGCGATGCTCGCCATCCACGACGCCATGCGCCTCGTGCCCAACGACGTCTCGACCCTCGCGCTGGGCCTGGCCTGCAGCGCCGGTCAGTTCCTGCTGACGGCCGGGACGCACGGCAAGCGGTACGCCCTTCGCCACTCGCGGATCCTCATGCACCAGGGCTCCGCAGGCATCGGCGGCACCGCCGTCGACATCGAGCTCCAGGCCGAGGACCTGCGCTCCACCGTCGAGACCGTCCTGGGGCTGATCGCCGCCCACACGGGCCAACCCCTGGAGAAGGTCAGGGAGGACTCCGCCCGCGACCGCTGGTACTCGGCCGAGCAGGCCCTGGAGTACGGGTTCGTCGACCACGTGCTGGAGTCGCTCGACAGCGTGCGACCACGGCGAGCCACCCGCACCGGGCTGGGAGGTGCGCGATGAGCAGCTACACGATCCCCAACGTCATCCGCACGCACCCGCGCGGCGACCGGGTCATGGACGTCTACAGCCACCTGCTCAGCGAGCGGATCGTCTACCTCGGGACCGAGATCGACGACGGCGTCTCCAACGCCCTGATCGCCCAGATCCTGCACCTCGACGCCGAGGACCCGGAGCGCCCCATCGACCTCTACATCAACTCGCCGGGCGGCTCGCTCACCGCGACGTTCGCCGTCTACGACGCGATGCAGTTCGTCCATGCCCCGGTCGCCACGACGTGCATCGGCCAGGCCTGCTCGACCGCCGCCATCCTGCTGGCAGCCGGGGCTCAGGGGCAGCGCAGCATCCTCCCGCATGCACGCGTCCTGCTGCACCAGCCCTCGGCCCGCAGCCAGGGCGCCATACCGGACCTCATCCTCGAGGCGGACGAGGTGATCCGGCTGCGCTCGGCGGCCGAGGTCGTCCTGTCCCGCCACACGGGTCAACCGCTCGACGCGCTGCGGCGCGACACCGACCGGGACCGCATCTTCACCCCCGAGGCCGCTGTGGCCTACGGACTGGTGGACCACCTCGTCGCCGCACGGACGACGCAGGAGTGACCGAGGGGTATGGCGCCGGGAGGGCTCAGGCGGCCAGCCTGATCTCCCCCGGCGGCGGCGCCGCCAGCGATCCGTGCCGGCGGCGCAGGTCCAGCGAGGCGAGGTGGGTGACCTCGACGAGCTCGCTGCCGAGGGCCCCGGTGATGGCCGCCAGCACCTCGGACGACGGGTCCTTGCGGCCGCGCTCCACCTCGGAGAGGTACTGCGGCGAGATGCCGGCGCGCCGGGCGGCCTCGACCAGCGTCAGCCCTCGTCGGCGTCGCAGGTGGCGCAGCCGGGCGCCCACGACCTCGCGCCACAGGGGTTCTGCCAGGGTCAGGCTGCTCATCACCTCACGGTAGGTGCGGCGACGGGGCGTCGGAAGGCGAGTTCGCCGTCGGCAGAACCGGTGCGACTACTGCTGGGTGACGTTGCCCCGGACCCACTCCACGATCTCGGTCGTGGTCGCGCCGGGGGTGAAGACCTTGGCCACACCGATCTTCGTGAGCTCGGGGATGTCGCCCTCGGGGATGATCCCGCCACCGAAGACGACGATGTCGGCGGCGTCGCGCGCCTTGAGCAGGTCCATGACCTTGGCGAACAGCGTCATGTGGGCGCCGGAGAGGACCGACAGGCCCACCGCGTCGGCGTCCTCCTGGATGGCGGCTTCGACGATCTGCTCCGGGGTCTGGTGCAGGCCGGTGTAGACGACCTCCATGCCGGCGTCGCGCAGGGCGCGGGCGACGACCTTGGCGCCGCGGTCGTGCCCGTCGAGTCCGGGCTTGGCCACGACCACGCGCAACGGTGAGCTAGTCATAGGCGCACACTATCCACTCCGTGGACACTTCCGGGCATCGCCTCCGGGCGACGTCGACCACACCCGCCGCCTCCTCCCCCACCCCTCCACCCCGACTTGGTACCCGCCGTTCCGCTCAACCTCTGCATCACGGGGACCATGAGCGGAACACCGGGCACGAAGTCGGAGGGTATGGGGCGCGCCAGCGGGGGCGTGGTGCACGGGCGGTCGGCGGTCTGCTGGGCTAGGTTCGGCAGGTCATGTCGCAGAGCCTCCCTCGCCCGCGCCGACGCCCCGCAGCGCTGCGGTCGGCCTCGGGCGACGTCCCGCGCCAGGCGAAGGCCCTCGGCCGACTGGCCGGTGGAGCCGTCGGGCGCGTGACCGGCACCGTCGTCACGGCGACGACGACGGCCACCGCTGCTGCCACCGATGTCGTGGGTGGTGCGGCGAAGGCCCTGGCCACCCCGACGGGGCTGCTCGGCGCCGCGGTCGAGGCGGCGTGGCTCACCACGCACCTGGCGCTGTACCCGTGGGGGCTGGTCGGGCGCCACGGACGCGACAGCCAGCTGGAGTACCGCGTCGAGCACCTGCCGCCGACCCAGCGCGGGCTGGTCATCTCCGACGTCGAGGCCGCAGGGACGCCGATCCTGCTGGTCCACGGCATGGTCGACAACCGCTCGATCTTCACCCTGCTGCGGCTGGGGCTGCGCCGTCGTGGCTTCGGCCGTGTCGTGAGCATGAACTACTCGCCGTTCACCGCCGACGTCCGCGTCGCGGCGGCCCAGCTGGCCGAGGAGGTCGAGGCGCTCGTCGCCGAGACAGGGTACGAGCGCATCCACGTCGTCGGGCACTCGATGGGCGGCCTGATCGCCCGGTACTACGTCACCCGCCTCGGGGGCGATGCCCGGGTCCACACGCTCGTCACCCTCGGCACACCCCACCAGGGGACGTACACGGCCTACGGCTGGCACAACCAGCTGACCCGGCAGCTGCGGCCGCACAGCGGGCTGATGCGCGAGCTGGACCAGCCGGTGCCGCAGTGCCGCACGCGGTTCGTCGTCTACTGGTCCGACCTCGACCAGATGGTCTTCCCGCAGCGGAACGCCGCCCTCGAGCACCCTGACCTCAGCGTCCGCAACATCGACCTGCACGGGGTCGGCCACATGTCGCTGCCCATCATCGGCAGCGTCGTCCACGGCATCTCCTCGACGCTCGCGCACCTGGACTCCGAGGGCCACACCGTGACCCCGGGTGTGACGGTCCTCCCACGACGGGCCCGCGCGACCTCCTGACCTGCGACGACGCAGACCCGGAGCAGAACGCCTGGCGGAACCGGCGGATGGTAGCGCCGGATCTGGGGACACGCATTTTGGATAACGAACTGGTCACGCTACGGTGGTGGCTTCCGTGTCCCCGCACGCAAGGCAACTTTTCTACGTGAGCTCTTCCCCCTCCTACCAGGGCCGTCACCGCGCCCCGGGCCGCCACCGTGCGCCCCGGCGTGGACCGCGCATCCCCGCAGGACTGCGCGGCGGCTTCATCCTCCCCACCTGTGCGGCAGCCGCGCTGGTCGTCACCACGACCGGCGCCACCGTCGCCGAGTCCTCCCCGGTGCACCTCGACCTGGCGGGGACGACTGCCAAGACGCGCGCCCAGAGCGCCGCGCTGGCCGAGTTCGACCGCGTCGAGACCACGCAGCAGCGCGAGCTCCAGGTCACCGCGGCCGAGACCCGGGTCATCGAGGCCCAGCGGATCGCCCGCAGCGCGGAGCGCAAGGCCGTCGCGAAGAAGAAGGCCGCCAAGGCCGCCGCTGCCGCTGCGGTCGCCAAGGCCGAGGCCGAGCGCAAGAACCGCGAGAAGTGGCAGCTGCCGATCAAGGGCGCGACCTTCACCTCCGGGTACGGCTGGCGCTGGGGCCGCATGCACCAGGGCAACGACTTCGGCACCCCGGTCGGCACGCCGCTGCACTCGATGTCGACCGGCACGATCGTCTTCGCCGGCGTCGAGGGCGGCTACGGCAACAAGGTCGAGATCGAGTACTGGGACGGCACCGTGTCGGTGTACGGCCACATGGACTCCATCGGCGTCCAGGTCGGCGACAAGGTCGCCCCAGGTGACATCGTCGGCACGTCCGGCAACACCGGCCACTCCACCGGCCCGCACCTGCACCTCGAGATCCACCCGAACGGCGGCGCGGCGATCGACCCCGCTCCGTGGCTCGAGGACCGCAACCTGCAGTAGGACCCAGCACACTCGACAGAGGCGCCCGCGGACATCCGCCGGGCGCCTCTTCGTGTCTCCCGCGCCATACCCCGCCGGTATGGCGCCGCAGCCTTAACGCGCGGACCGCGCCAGCGGAGTGGGCTAGAGCTTCTCGAGCGGGGCGTACCGCAGCAGGAAGCGCTTGACGCCGGTGTCGCCACCGAAGTCGACGTGCGCCTGCGTCTTGTCGCCGTCGCCCTCGGTCTTGACGACGGTGCCCATGCCATAGCTGTCGTGGGTGACCTTGTCGCCCGCGTGCAGCGAGATGAGCGGCCGGTTGCCGGGTGAACGCACACCGGGACGCTGGGCCAGGCGCGCGACCGCGGGGGTGGACGAGCGGCGGTAGCTGGTCGCGGCCTCGGCGCGCTGCCACTCCACGAGGTGGTCGGGGATCTCGTCGAGGAAGCGGCTGGCCGGGTTGTACTGCGGCGCACCCCAGGCCGAACGCACGGCGGCGCGCGACAGGTGCAGCCGCTCACGGGCGCGGGTGATGCCGACGTAGGCGAGACGGCGCTCCTCCTCGAGCTCCTTGGGGTCACCGAGCGACCGCAGGTGCGGGAAGGTGCCGTCCTCGAGACCGGTGACGAACACGACGGGGAACTCCAGGCCCTTCGCCGTGTGCAGCGTCATCAGCGTCACGACGCCGAGGTCCTCGGCCTCCTCGCCGTCCGGGATCTCGTCGGCGTCGGCCACGAGCGACACCTGCTCGAGGAAGTCCTCGAGCGAGGCGACCTCGCCGGTCTCGGCGCGGGTCTCGTCGAACTCCTGCGCCACGGCGACGAGCTCGGCGAGGTTCTCGATGCGGGTCTCGTCCTGCGGGTCGTGGGAGGCGCGCAGCTCGGCGAGGTAGCCGGACTTCTCGATGACGGCCTCGAGCAGAGCTCCGACGCCCTGCTCGTCGTCCTCGTGGACGCGACCGAGCTCCTCGAGCAGACCGGTGAAGCCCTTGATCGCCGCGACCGAGCGGGTCGCGATGCCGGGGGCGTCGTCGGGACGCCCCAGCGCCGCGACGAACGGGATGCGCTCGCGCTCGGCCAGTGCCGAGATGCACGCCTCGGCACGGTCGCCGATGCCGCGCTTGGGGACGTTGAGGATGCGCCGCAGGTTGACCGTGTCGGTGGGGTTGGAGATGACGCGCAGGTAGGCCAGCGCGTCCTTGACCTCGCGGCGCTCGTAGAACCGCGTGCCGCCGACCACCTTGTAGGGCAGGCCGACCCGCACGAAGACCTCTTCCAGCGCACGGGACTGGGCGTTGGTGCGGTAGAACACCGCGACGTCCTTGGGCTTGACCCCGGCCGAGTCGCCGAGCTCGTCGATCTGCTTGGCGACGAAGGCCGCCTCGTCGTGCTCGTTGTCGCCCACGTAGCCGACGATGAGGGCGCCGTCACCGCTGTCGGTCCAGAGGTTCTTCTTGCGGCGCTCGGGGTTCTTGGCGATGACCGAGTTGGCGGCCTGCAGGATCGTCTGGGTCGAGCGGTAGTTCTGCTCGAGCAGGATGGTCCGCGCGTTCGGGTAGTCCTCCTCGAACTCGACGATGTTGCGGATCGTCGCACCACGGAACGCGTAGATGGACTGGTCGGCGTCGCCGACCACCACGAGCTCGGCGGGCGGCACCTCGGGGCCGTCACCGAGCGGCATACCGGCGGTGCCCGCGGCACCACCGACCAGCTCACGGACCAGCTGGTACTGCGCGTGGTTGGTGTCCTGGTACTCGTCGACGAGGACGTGGCGGAACCGGCGGCGGTAGTGCTCGGCGACGTCGGGGAACGCCTGGAGGATGTTGACCGTGGTCATGATGAGGTCGTCGAAGTCGAGGGCGTTGGCCTGGCGCAGGCGGCGCTGGTAGCCGGTGTAGGCCTCGGCGAGCATCCGCTCCTGGTGGGTGCCCTCGGCGACCTGGGAGGAGAACGTCTCCTCGTCGACGAGCTCGTTCTTGAGGTTGGACACCTGGTGGCTGAACGACCGCGGCGGGTAGCGCTTGGGGTCGAGGTCGAGGTCGCGCATGACCATCGCCATGAGGCGCTGGCTGTCGGCGGCGTCGTAGATGGAGAAGGTCGACTTGAGCCCGACCTTGCCGGCCTCGCGACGCAGGATGCGCACGCAGGCCGAGTGGAAGGTCATGACCCACATGGCCTTCGCCCGCGGGCCGACGAGGGCGGCGACGCGCTCGCGCATCTCGGCCGCAGCCTTGTTGGTGAAGGTGATGGCAAGGACCTGGCCGGGCTGCACGCCGCGGGCGCCGAGCAGGTAGGCGATGCGGTTGGTGAGGACGCGGGTCTTGCCCGACCCCGCGCCGGCGACGATGAGCAGCGGGGACCCCTCGTGCAGGACGGCCTCGCGCTGCTGGGTGTTGAGGCCCTCGAGCAGGCTCTCGGGGTCGGCGTGCCGGGCGGTGGCACCGGGACCACCGGGGGCTCCGTCGGGGCCGTGGCCCTCGGCGGCGGCCTGGGCCCACGTGGGGACACCGCGTTCGTCCACAGCGGTCGCCCGGGCAGCGGCTGCCGAGGGTCGGGAGTCGGGAGACGGGTGACCGTCGAAGGGCAGGTCGTCGAACAGCGTGCTCATGTTGGCTCCAGCCTACGTGCCGCGGCGGACACCGCGGGTCACGCGCCCACAGGCGCGGCGCCGGCCGTGGCCTGCGACCACGGCCCTCACCCGGCCCTCACCCGGCCCTCACCCGGCCCTCACCCGGGACCCCCGGCTCCCGCCCGGCAGCGCCGCGCGGCGGCGGGCGGCCGGGGCTACCGTCGGTGCATGACCCGTCTCGTCACGCCGCACGTGCGCCACCAGGACTCCTACCTGGCGGCGAGCGACGAGTTCCTCGCCTCCCGGGAGCAGCGCGACGGCGACGGGGACTGGGTGCAGGAGCCCGAGCCCGGGTACGACGGGTTCACCTTCACGCGGGTGGGACTGCAGGACCCCGACGAGTTCGCCCGGTTCGTCGACCAGCGGCGCCGTGCGGCCGACCCGGACGAGCCCCGCCGACGCGCCTGGCCTCCCGTGACCTTCACGTGGATGGTCGTGGGCGGCGAGTACGTCGGGTCGCTCGCCATCCGTCACCGGCTGACCGATCGGCTGCTCGAGGAGGGAGGCCACATCGGCTACTCCGTGCGACCCACCGCCCGCCGGCGCGGCCACGCGACCCGGGCGCTGGACCGGGCCCTCGTCCTGGCCCACGGCGTCATCGACAGCCCGAGCGTGCTCGTCACCTGCCTCGAGGAGAACACCGGTTCGCGCGCCGTCATCGAGGCCAACGGCGGCGAGTACGAGGACAGCCGCGGCGGAGTGCGCCGTTACTGGATCCCCACCCGTCCGTCCTAGGGCGAGTGGCGCGCGCGGCGCGCGTCCGCGCCATACCGTCCTGCACGCAAAACCCGGTTGCCCCGCTGCGTAGCGTGGAGAGGTGGTTGACCAGACCCCCGATCAGACCCCCGACCAGACCCCCGACCAGACCCCGGTGAGGGACCTCCTGCGCGAGCGCCAGTTCGCGCTGCTCATCAGTGCCCGGACGCTGTCGATGCTCGCGGTGGCGTTCGCGCCGGTGGCGCTGGCGTTCGGCATCCTCGACCTCCCGGGCGCGACCCCGACCACGCTGTCGATCGTGCTCGCGTCCGAGGCGATCGCGGTCGTCCTGTTCATGCTGGTGGGCGGCGTGGTCGCCGACCGCTACCCGCGGCACCGCGTGCTCCAGGTCGCCGAGTGGGTCAACGCCCTCGCCCACGCGGCCCTGGCCCTCATGGTCGGTATGGAGCGTGCGCCCCTCTGGGGCCTCGTCGCCGCCGCGGTGGTGTCAGGCACGGCCACGGCAACGGTCTGGCCGGCGCTGACGGGGATCATCCCCGAGGTCGTGCCGCAGGAGCACCTCCAGCAGGGCAACGCGCTGCTCGCCCTCGGCACGAACATCGCCCGAGTGACGGGGCTGGTCGCCGGTGGCCTGGTGGTCGCGGCCGTCGGCGGTGGCTGGGCGCTCGCCATCGCGAGCGCATCCTTTGCCGCGTCCGGCGTCATGGTCGCGCTGATGCGGTTGCCCCTGCGCGTCCCTGCCGCCGATGCAGGCAGTGAGGGCGAGGTCGGCTCGAGCTCCGTGCTGGCGGACCTGCGCGACGGGTGGGACGAGTTCCGGTCGCGCCAGTGGCTGTGGGTCGTCGTCGTGCAGTTCTCACTGCTGGTCATGGTGTTCCAGGCCGCCCACCTCGTGCTGGGACCGGTCGTCGCCCGGGACGAGCTCGGCGGTCCGAAGGCGTGGACCGCGGTCCTGACCGGGGAGGCCGTCGGGCTCATCGTCGGCGTGCTCGTGGCCCTGCGGCTGCGTCCCCGCCGACCGATCCTGCTCGGTGTCATCCTCACGATCGGCGCGGCGCCTCCGTACCTCCTGCTCGGGTTCAGCGCCCCCTTGTACGTCGTCGTCGCGTCAGCGTTCGTCATGGGCGTGTGCTTCGACCTCTTCGGCATCCTGTGGCAGACCACGATGCAACGAGTCGTCCCGGCGGCGTCGCTGTCGCGGGTGAGCTCCTACGACGCGCTGGGTTCGCTCATGCTCGGGCCGATCGGCCTGGTGCTGGCGGGGCCGGCTGCGGAACGGTTCGGCGCCCACAAGGCGCTGGTGGTCTGCGGCATCGTCATGGTCGTCTCGACCGGCGGGGCGCTGCTGTCTCCCGGCGTCCGCAACCTCGTGGCCCCCGGCCCGGTGTCTGCGGCCGCGCTCGAGCCCGAGCCCGACCCGGTGCGGCCACCGGCCTGACGGCGGTCTGTGCCGGTCCGGCGCGGGTCAGCGGGGGTGGTGCGTGCTGCGGGTCGGGGTGACGGCGTCGGGGGCGTGCTGCCAGCTGGCGGCAGAGCGCGCACGGGCTCTCGGAAGTGCGTCGCGCACCAGGGGTGCCACCGCCGCGATCGGTGCAGGGCGCTGCCACGCGGCACGGAGCCTGGCCCGGCGCTCGAGGTCGAGCTGCACGAGGACCTGCTCGACCGCGGCAAGGACCGACCCGCGCAGCAGCCACAGCTCCACCCGGCCCTCTGTGCGACTGGTCAGCAGCTCGGTCAGGATGGCTCGGGTCTCCCGGAGGATCTCCAGGCTCTCGGCCAGCGCCTCCTCGGCCCGCTCCTGCGCTCCCCCGGCCTCGGCGTGGACCAGGCGTCCGTACGCCCGCAGGCAGTCGCCGACATCGGCCAGCACCACCGAGAACGCCTGCCGCGCGTCCTCGTCGAAGACCTCGTCGCGCTCGTCGTCACCCTCTCGAGGGAGCTCGGCGAGGATCACCGTGAAGAGGGCGCGGATGGCGAGCACGGTCGCCTCGAGGCGGTCGAGGCCCTCGCGCAGCCCTGGTTCGACGTCTGCCGTCGTGAGCGCGCGCGGGTTGAAGCGCCGGCCCTCCTTGACCTGGGTGACGACGGCCGACGCCGCAGCGACCTGCGTGGCGACACCGCGGGTCTCGTCGGCCCAGCGCTCGACCTCGGACCGCTGCAGGCGTTCGGTCGCCATCGACCGGGAGGCGCGGTCCAGGCAGTCGGCCGTGGCATAGGCGACGCGCAGCACCGCGGAACCCGCGCGCCCGCTCGGCACCGCGGACGGCAGCAGGAGGTTGAACACGATCCCCACCAAAGCGCCCACGAGGGTCAGCGCGACGCGCGCCTCGGCGGCCACGTCCGGCGAGACGACGGCCAGGATGAGCATGGCGCTGATCGGCACCTCGAGCGCCTGCTCCCCCAGGCGGAACACCTTGGACAGCGCCAGCGAGGCGGCGATCACGGCGCCGAGGCTCCACCACGACAATCCCGCGAGGGTCGAGAACCCCACTGCGACAAGCACTCCCGTCAGGACGGCCCCCACCCTCAGGACGCTCATCCGCAGCGTCGAGAACGCCGACGCCTGCACGACGAGCAGCGCCGTGAGTGGCGCCGTCAGGTCGGTCGTGATGCCGGTGACCCGCCCGGCGATCAGCCAGGCGATGACCGCCGCCGAGGTCAGGCGCAGCACCCACGCGATCGTGGGGCGCAGGCGCAGGGGCAGGTCCGCCCACCGCGTCGGACGGCCGGGCCACGCCCAGTCGGCGACTGCTGCCAGCCGCCGGCGTCCACCTCCTGTCCCGGCCACGTCCCGAGGGTCGCACGCTCGGCGCGATGACGACAGCGGACCGAGCCGTCCACCACGCGCGCTGCACCCGGCGCGCGTCTACGGTGACCGGGTGGGCGATGCGCACCCGGTGACGGGTCAGGTGTTCGAGTCCCCCGTGCCGCCGGGAGCCGGGTGGCCCGGGGACCCGGCCACGCGGCATACGCCGGTCGCGGGCTCGGGCGAGGAGGTGTTGACGCTCGCGGCGAGCGCCACCGACGTGCCCGAGCTCGACGCGCGTGTGAGCGTCTGCCGCGCCTGCCCGCGCCTGGTGCGCTGGCGCGAGGACGTGGCCACGACGGGGCGACGGGCGTCGTTCGCCGACCAGCCCTACTGGGGACGTCCGGGACCGGGCTTCGGCGACCCGGACGCGGAGGTCCTCGTCGTCGGGCTCGCTCCCGCTGCCAACGGCACCAACCGCACGGGCCGCATGTTCACCGGGGACCGGTCCGGCGACTGGTTGTATGCCGCGCTGCACCGCGGCGGGTACGCCAACCAGCCGCAGTCGTGGGCCGCCGGCGACGGGCTCGTCCTCACCAACCTGCGCATCGTCGCCGCCGTCCGGTGCGCTCCCCCGGACAACAAGCCGACCACGGCCGAGAAGGCGACCTGCGCGCCGTGGCTGGACCGCGACCTCGCCCTCGCGGCACCCCGGTTGCGGTCGGTGCTCGCGCTGGGTGCGATCGGGTGGGATGCGTTCCTCGGCAGCGCCCGACGGTCCGGGTGGGTCGTCCCTAAGCCGAAACCGAAGTTCGGTCATGGCTCCGAAACGGTCCTCACGACTCCCGCCGGACGCGAGGTGCGGCTGGTCGGCAGCTACCACGTGAGCCAGCAGAACACCTTCACGGGCAAGCTCACCGAGCCGATGCTCGATGCGGTTGTCAACCGGTTGGGAGAGTAGGCAGATGGTGCTCCTGTCGACCCCGCACACGCGGTTCCACCGGTCGTTCCTCGCGGCAGCGGACGAGTTCCGGGCGGCCGGCGAGGCGCAGCACGACGGCGTCGTGAACTGGCCCGCGGAGGGCGAATTCCCCGGGGTGGTGTTCACCCGCGAGGCGCTGGACGACCCCGCGGAGTTCGAGCGTTTGGTGGCCAACCGTGTCGGGGACGCCGACGAGGCCAGCCCGCGCCCGCCGGGCTGGTCGAGCGCGACGTACTGGTGGATGGAGGATCCCGAACGGCCGCACGAGTACGTCGGGTCCATCTCCCTGCGGCACCGGATCGACCACCCCCTGCTGGCGAGCATCGGGGGCCACGTCGGCTACGGAGTGCGCCCCGGTGCCCGGCGACGCGGGTACGCCAGCGACGCGCTGCGACAGGTCGTCCCGCTCGCCGCGGCCCGTGGCATCGAGCGGCTGCTCGTCACCTGCGACCTCGACAACATCGCCTCGGCGCGGACCATCGAGGCCAACGGCGGACGCTTCGAGCGGGAGCAGAGCGGCAAGCGGCGCTACTGGATCGAGACCGGCGCCTGAGCGACGGCTCGCTCGTCCCGACGGGCTGTCCTAGGGTCGAAGCATGACCTCCGAAGCAGCGCAGACCCGCACCCGCGCCCTCGTCGTCACCCAGAACGGCGACTCCTCGGTGCTCGAGGTGCAGGACCGTGACGTCCAGGCCCCCGGGCAGGGCGAGGTGCAGGTGGAGGTGGCCGCGGTCGGCGTCAACTTCATCGACGTCTACCAGCGCGAGGGCATCTACCCCCTTTCCACCCCGTTCGTCTCCTGCTCCGAGGGCGCCGGCACCATCAGCGCCGTCGGCCCCGGCACGAGCGAGTTCGCCGTCGGCGACCGCGTGGCATGGGGCCAGGGGCTCGGCGCCGCGACCGGCCTCGTCAACCGCGACGTCGAGTCGCTCGTCCCCGTCCCCGACGGTGTGGACCTCGACGTCGCCGCCGCCGCGATGCTCCAGGGCATGACGGCGCACTACCTCGTCAACTCCACGTATGCCGTGCAGCCGGGGACCGTGGCCCTCGTCCACGCCGCCGCGGGTGGGGTCGGACAGCTGCTCGTGCAGATGGTCAAGGCCAAGGGTGGCCGCGTCATCGCGACGGCAGGCTCGGCCGACAAGCTGGAGATCGCCCGAGGTCGTGGCGCCGATGCGCTGATCGACTACAGCGACGTCGACGACCTCGCTGTGGAGGTGCGAAAGGCCAATGACGGCAAGGGAGTCGACGTCGTCTATGACGGCGTCGGCAAGTCCACGTTCGACGCGTCCCTCGCGTCGTTGCGGCCCCGCGGGATGATGGTCCTGTTCGGTGGAGCCAGCGGCCAGGTGCCGCCGTTCGACCTGCAGCGGCTCAACACCGGCGGTTCGCTGTTCGTGACGCGACCCACCCTCGGCAGCTACCTCGCCGACCGCGAGGAGCTCCTCGAACGTGGCACCTCGGTGCTCGAGGACATCGCCGCCGGGCGGCTCGCCATCGACATCGGTGGTCGATACCCGTTGGCCGAGGCGGCCCGCGCCTACGACGACCTCGAGGGCCGCCGCACCCGCGGCAAGCTGCTGCTCATCCCCTGACACCGTCACACCCGGACGGCAGGATGGGCTCCATGGCACCCGAGCCCTCCGAGCCGCCCGAGGTCGCGCCGGCCGTCCGGCCGTGGGTCCTGCACGTCGACCTCGACCAGTTCATCGCGGCGGTCGAGATCCTGCGGCGACCCGAGCTGGCCGGGCTGCCCGTGATCGTCGGTGGTCGCGGCGACCCCACGGAACGGGCTGTGGTGTCGACGGCGTCCTACGAGGCGCGCGCCTTCGGCGTCCACTCCGGCATGCCGCTCAAGCTCGCCGTCCGCAAGTGCAAGGAGGCCGTGGTGCTCGCGGTCGACGCCCCTGCCTACGACGCCGCCTCGGCCGAGGTCATGGCCACCCTCAAGGCCGTCCCGGGGGCGAAGGTGCAGGTCCTCGGCTGGGACGAGGCATTCGTCGGCATCGAGACCGACGACCCGTGGGCCGTGGCCCGCTCGATCCAGGCTGCCGTGCTGAAGCGCACCGACCTGCACTGCTCGGTGGGGGTGGGCGACTCGACGGTCCGGGCCAAGATCGCCACCGACTTCGGCAAGCCGCGTGGTGTCTTCGAGCTGACCCGGGAGAACTGGTTCGAGGTGATGGGCGACCGGCCGACCACTGCGCTGTGGGGCGTCGGGTCGCGCATCGCCGCTCGTCTGGCCGGTCACGGCATCGAGACCGTGCACGACCTCGCACACGCCGACGAGTCGGTCCTCGTCGACGAGTTCGGGCCCGCGATGGGACCGCACTACCGGAGGCTCGGCCGGGGCATCGGCACGACGACCGTCGATGACACCCCGTGGGTCGCCCGCGCCCACGGGCGGGAGACGACCTACCAGACGAATCTCGTTGAGCCCGAGGAGATCTCTGGGGCGTTGACCGCGTTGTCCGAGCAGGTCGTCGAGGACATCCGGCGGGAGGAACGCGCGTGCATGCGGGTGCACCTCAAGGTCCGGTTCGCGCCGTTCTTCACGACGACCCGCATCCGCAAGCTCGCGGAACCGACCTTCGACGCGAGCGTCATCGCGGCGACTGCCTTCGACCTGCTCACCGGCCTCGGTGACGACCGACCGATCAGGCTGCTCGGGGTGCGCGCCGAGATGGTGCCGCCCGAGGGCGGCTACGACCCGCCGCGCACCGTCGGCCGGGGAGGTCCACCCGCGCGCTGAGGCCTGCCTCCGGCCTGCTCCCGACGACGCAGGAGCCGCCGAGGCTGCCCCGGCCAGGAGCCTCAGTGCCAGACGGCGGCGACGACGACGTTGAGGACGCCGAGGGCACCCGCGGCCCGGACCAGGGCAGCACCGTCCTGACCACGCTTCGTGCGTGCCCGACCGATCTCCACGAGAGCGACCGCAGCGATGGCGACGACCAGCTTCACACCGATCTTGGCGTGGTCGAGGTCCTCGTCGAGCGAGCTCACACCCTCCGCGAGACCTACGAGGACCAGGCCAGTGACGAGCTGGGCGCGGGCACCCCAGGCCATCACCGTCGTGGAGCCGGCGCCGGCCAGCAGGACCAGCCAGCCACCGACGAGGGCGGCCATGCCGAGGAGGTGGGCAACGACGAGGAGGTCGTACACGAGCTGCATACCGCCGAGCGTAGCGGCGCGTCGTCGGGAGGCTCCGCAGCACGCGCACCCCACCCGGCCCCTGCAGGAGGTGCCGCGCCCCACGCTCCGGGTTAGCGTCGAAGGACAGGCCCCTGAGCAGGGCAGATGCCGACGAAGGAACCACCGTGACCGACTCCACCCAGACCACGACCACCACCACGCACGACCCCGACGCCGTCGCGAAGGTCCGTGAGCTCGTCAAGGACGAGCGCACCTGCATGTTCACCACGATCGGCCCGGACGGCGCGATCGTCAGCCGCCCGATGGCGACGCAGGACGTCGAGTTCGACGGCGACCTGTGGTTCTTCGCCTCGGCCTCCTCCCCGAAGGTCTCCGAGGTGCAGGCCGACCCGCGCGTCAACATCGGCTACGCCGGCTCGTCCTCGTGGGTGTCGGTCTCCGGCACGGCCGAGGTCGTCCGCGACGTGGCGAAGAACAAGGAGCTGTGGAACCCGTTCGCCGAGGCGTGGTTCGCCAACGGTCCCGAGGACCCGGACGTGGTCCTGCTCAAGGTGAGCAGCGACACCGCCGAGTACTGGGACACCCCCGGTGGTCGCGTGGCCAGCGTCATCGCGCTCGTGAAGAGCAAGGTCACCGGCGACCGCCCCGACGTGGGCGAAAACGAGACCGTCCAGCTCTAGTCGGTCGGTCTGTCGACGGGTCGGTGGGTCGCCGTCAGAGCAGGCGGCGACCCATCGCCCAGGCGGTGAGCTCGTGGCGTGAGGACAGCTGGAGCTTGCGCAGCACCGAGGACACGTGGGTCTCGACCGTCTTCACCGAGATGAAGAGCTCCTTGGCGACCTCCTTGTACTGGTAGCCACGGGCGATGAGGCGCATGACCTCGCGCTCCCGTGCTGACAGTCGGTCCAGCTCCTCGTCGACCTCCGCGATCTCGCCGGCCGCCGCGCCGAACGCATCGAGGACGAACCCCGCCAGGCGTGGGGAGAACACGGCATCGCCGTCGGCGACCCGCTGGATGGCTCGCGTCAGGTCGGTCGCGCTGATCGTCTTGGTGACGTAGCCCCGCGCCCCTGCGCGGATGACGGCGATGACGTCCTCGGCCGCGTCGGACACCGAGAGTGCGAGGAACCGCACCGGTTGGGCGTCAGCGGTCTCGAGTCCACGGCAGCCGTGCAGCACGTCGACGCCACCGTTGCCGTTGCCGCCGGGAAGGTGCACGTCCAGCAGCACGACCGGTGGCTTGGTCTGGCGGATCACCGCGATGGCGCTGTCGACGTCCGGGGCCTCGCCGACGATGGTGACTGCGCCGCCGAGCTCCGCCTTGACCCCGGAGCGGAACATCCGGTGGTCGTCGACCAGGACGACCTCGACGGGCTTGCGGTCAGGCGTGTTCACGGGTCTCCTCGGGGACGGGACGTGGGGAGTCAGGACGTGGTGACTCGGGGTTCTGGGGGTCGACCGGGGACGGAGCCGTAGCGGCGGGAAGGGTGAGCACCACCTCGGTGCCGTGCTCGAGTCGGCGCACCCGCGCCGTACCTCCATGACGGTCCATCCGCCCGAGGATGGACTGGCGGACCCCCAGGCGGTCGTCGGGGACCTCGTCGAGCTCGAACCCCGGGCCGTGGTCGCGCACGAACGCCTCGACCCCGGTCGGCCCGACCTCGAGGTAGAGCGAGACCGGGGGCTCGCCGTGGCGGACTGCGTTGAGCAGGGCCTCGCGGACCGCGCGGGTGAGCGCCTGTCCGCCGTCGTCGAGCGGGCGGTCGCCGGTGGAGACGACGTCGATCGGGGTGCCGTGCAGGTCCTCGACCTCGTGCGCCGCCTCGGCCACAGCGGCAGCGAGCGTCGCGTCGCTGTCGGCCGGCCCGGCATACAGCCACGAGCGCAGCTCTCGCTCCTGGGCCCGTGCGAGCTGGGTGACCGCGGCCGGGTCGTCGGCCTTGCGCTGGATGAGCGCGAGGGTCTGCAGGACGGAGTCGTGCAGGTGGGCGGCGATGTCGGCGCGCTCGGTGGCGCGGGCCCGCTCGGCCTGCTCGTGCCGCAGGTCCGACCAGAGGCTCAGGCCCCACGGGGCGGCGATGAGGGCGACCCCGGCGAGGACCGCGACCACGGCGGCCCCGATGTCCCAGATGGCCTCCAGCGAGCGGCCGCGGGTGGCCATGATGACCAGGCCGGCGAGCGCGAGCACCCCGCCGAACACCAGCCTGGCCGCGCTGAACCGACCGGTCCCCGACTCCGCGCCGAGCCACCGGCCACGCTGGCGCTCGTCGAGCTGCGACCAGGCGAGGACCGCCCCGGCTGCCACGACGAGCAGCGGGAGCAGGATGCCGAGGCGGGCGTTGAGGCCGGCGTTCTGGGCCACGACGACGAGGCCGACCGCGAGCATCAGGCCGCCGACGAGCAGCACCCGGGTGGCGTCGCGCTCGGCCTCGGGCAGCTCGGTGGGAGTGGCGGGGGCCCCGGCCGCACCATCCGAAGCGACACCCGAGAGCCCAGGGGCACCGGTCGGGACGGCAGGGGCAGCGGGGTCCATCGTGCGGCGCTGGCCGTGGACGAGCCCACCCCGCGACAACGGGGTCAGCGCCCAGAGGAAGACGTACGCCACGAGTCCCGCACCCGTCGGGAACGACAGCAGCACGAACAAGACCCTGATCCAGCGCACCGACCAGCCCAGGTGCTCGGCCAGGCCGGCGCTCACCCCGGCGATGACCTTGCCCTTCGCAGGGCGCGTCAGGACACGTCGAGCGGCGCGGCGCTCTGCTGCCCGCGCCTCCTGTGGGGGGACGGGCCGCTCGTAGGGAGTCGGCATGTCCTCATCCTGACCTACTCAGGGGCCGAAACCGAGCCTGCTCAGGGTGCAGCACGGGCGATTGGGGGTCGGTTCAGGGTCGACCCTCATGGTTGGTGGCCTCCCCCGCCGACACCATGGATGACATGACGCAGACCTCTGGGCCGACGACCGGCCCGACGAACGACACCAACGCCTCCGGCCTCGACCGGTTCTTCGGCTGGCTCCGGTCCATCGACCTGCGCCGCGACGGCGAGGACAAGTGGCTCGCCGGCGTGTGCTCCGGCATCGCCACTCGACTCGGCGTGGACCCCATCGTCATCCGGGCGGTCCTGGTGCTGCTCGTCGTGATGGGTGGGCTCGGCATCACCGTCTACCTCATCGCTTGGGCGTTCCTGCCCAACGACAAGGAGGACATCGTCGCCGAGCGCGCCCTGCGCGACGGAGACGTGCTCGGCATCATCCTGCTGCTCGTGGTCGGGCTCTCGCTCGTCGGCGGCACGGGGTTCGCCGGAGACGTCCCCGGCATGGGCTGGATCTGGTGGGTCGTCCTGCCGGTGGGTCTGGTCGTCTGGTTCGTCACGCGCAAGCGCAACGCCGATGTCTCCACCACGGGGCCCGGCGCCGCCCCTGCCGGCGTCGCCACCGCCGGCCCCGCCCAGGGCGCCTCGTGGAGCACCGCCGCGCCGGCCATGGCCAGCGCCCCGTCGACGGTCGCGACCACCGCGCCCACGGCTCCCTACGGCTCACCCGCCGCTCCCCACGGCTCTCCCACCTCCCCGTATGGCGCCGCAACGCCTCCCGGCAGCGGCTTCCCTCCTGCTCCTCCCGCGGGGCAGCAGCCCCGCCCGCCCAAGCCTCCGCGCGCTCCTCGGGCACCGCGTCGTCGGTCCGGAGGTCTCGGCGCGACGCTGCTCATCAGCGGACTGGCCGTCGCGGCATACGGGCTCACGTCCTGGGCCCACCAGGCGAACGACTGGTCGGGCAGCGACCAGACCGTCGCCCTCTGCGCCGCCCTCGGCGTGGTCGGGCTCGGTGTGCTGGCCCTCGGGTCAGCCGGTCGACGGGCCGGGCTGACCGGGTTCCTCGCGGTGGTGCTCACGTTCGTCACGTGGACCGCGTCGGTGGTGCCGGACGTGACGTTCGGAGGCGGGATCGGTGAGCGGGTCTGGCGCCCCTCGGCGACGGACACGACGCAGACGTACAAGCTGAGCATCGGCTCGGCCGACCTCGACCTCTCCGAGCTGCCTGAGAACCCGGGCACGGCCCGCACCATCGAGGCGCGGGTCGGCATGGGGGAGCTCAGGATCCGTATCCCGAGCGGCCTCACGGTCGAGGTCCGCAGCTCGGTGGGTGCCGGTGACATCACGCGGGCCGACTTTGGAAACTTCAACTCCATAGGGGACCCGGTGGACTCCGAACCCCTCGTCGACGAGAGCAACGACAACGGCCGCAACATCAGCACGGTCCAGACCTTCGGCACCGGCGAGCCCGATGTCGTCGTCGACGCCCACGTCGGCCTCGGCCAGATCCTGATCGGCAAGGAGTGAACCCCATGAAGGACAACGACATGAGCACCCAGAACGACTCGACCGACGACCGCGACCAGACCGAGCAGCTGACCCGCACCGACGCGACCCAGCAGCTCCCCGTCGGCGGGAAGGACTCGACCGAGCAGCTGTCCGTCAGCGACATGGACTCGACCCAGCACCTCCCCGTCGGCGACACGGATGCCACGGAGACGCGTGAGCCCGTGGCGACTACCGTGTTCGGTGCAGCCGACCGGGCAGAGGACGAGGCCAGCGCTTCTTCGTCGGCCGCTGGACCCGCAGCTTCGACCTCGGACACGGCTTCGACCTCGACCTCGCCCGACCGCCCGGCAGGCGCCTGGCCGCCTCCGGTGCCACCGCGCCCGACCGGTCCGCACGCGCCGGCGATCATCCTGGGCATCGTGGCCCTGGCCGTCGCCGGGATCGTCCTGGCCCAGGAGCTCGGTGGCCTCACCGTCGACTGGGGCGATGTGGGCCCGCTCGGGTTCGTCGCCGTGGGTGCCGTCCTGGTGGTCCTCGGTGCGGTCGGCCTGGTCAGCTCCAACCGCCGCAACGCCCGGACCTGACGACAGCAGCACGGCAACACGTCACTGTGGTCAGTTGCCGTTGCTGCACCGCGCGATCGACAACAACATGCCGTCACGGTGAGCGCTCAGCGGGCGAGCCAGCGGGACATGTGCGGCGCGAACGACCGGCCCAGGTGGTAGCGCCCGAGGTCCTCGACCGCCACCCACCGCACCGACTCCGTCGACCCACCCACGTCGTGGACGACGGGGTCGGTCGGCGTCGGGCACCACGCGGCATACACGATCCGCACGGCGTGGAAGTCCTCGAGGCGCCCGCTCGGGGCGCGGCCGATCCAGTGGGAGGTGCGGGCCTCGAGGAGGCGCACGTCCTGCACGACCTGGCCGCTCTCCTCCCAGATCTCCCGGTGCAGCGCGGCGAGCGGCGCCTCGCCGGGGTCGAGGCCGCCACCGGGCAGCGCCCACCGTCCCGGCGCGGAGGTCAGGGCCGAGAGCTCGGTGAGCAGGACCCCGCGCTCGCTGGTGACCACGCCGTACGCGGCGGTGCGCTGGTAGGGCTCGGCCACCTCGCCGGGTTCGACGACGAGGCCGGGGTCGGTGGGGACGGGCGCCGGCTCGACGTCCACGGACGGTGCGGGGCGGATGGCGTAGCGCAGCGCGAGGGAGCCGTCGTCGTCGCGCAGGGCGTCGAGCAGCTCGGTGACCGCCCAGCCGGACCTGGCCAGCTCGCGGACCGGGTCGGCTCCGTGCCCCAGGACGAACGAGACCTCCTGACCGTCGGGGGCGAGGCCGTTCACGTGGAGGGAGACGCTCACACCGCACCGGCCCGGCGGTACTCGGCCTCGGCGAGGTCGACGATGCTCGGCCAGGTCTGGGCCGGGGGCACGGTTGCGTTGTGGGTGGCCATGCGCTGGCGCAAGGCGTCGTCGGACACCAGCTGCACCAGCCCGGCGACGAGGGCTCCGTCGTCGGCACCGAGGACGCCGGACTCCCCGTCGACGACGAAGTCACCCACCCCGGTGTCGGCACGGGCGAGCACCGGCAGACCGGCGGTCCGTGCCTCGAGGGCGGCGATGCCGAACGCCTCCAGCCGCGCGGGCGTGAGGTAGACGTGGCTGCGCCAGTAGCTCTCGCGCAGCTCGTCGCGGGTGACGCGTCCGGGCAGGTGCACCCAGTCCCCCATCGCGTGCGCGGCGACGAACTTCTCCAGCCGTCGGCGTTCCGGCCCCTCGCCGTAGACGGTCAGGCGCATCTGGTGGTCGGCCGGCAGCAGCTTCCGCGCGCGGGCAGCGACCTCGAGGACGGCCAGCGGCCGCTTCCTCGCGGCGAACCGCATCGACGCGACGACCTCGACCGGTCCACCGTGGTCGCGCACCCCTCCGGCCGGCGGAGCCCAGCGGTCGGTGTCGATGCCGTTGGGGAAGACGGCGACCTCGTGGTCACCGACGACCGTCTGCACGGAGGCCGCGGCGACACCGGACACGGCGGACAGGGCGGCTCCCTGTTCACCCCAGCGACGGGCGTGGCCGAGCAGCCGGAAGACGGCGCGCGAACGCTCCATCAGGCAGTGCCAGGTGATCGCGGTCGGGAGGCCGAGGCCCAGGGCGACACCCGCGAGGTCGGTCGCGAACGGGCTCACCACCCCCATGTGGACGTGCGCCACGTCGAACCCGCCGGCCTGGAGCCGACGCCTGACCTCGGGCGGCGCGAGCGGGTTGACCGGCAGCTCCCACGGCAGCCGCAGCGCCATCCGGTGGACGGGCACGTCGTCGACGACCTCGACCACGCCGTGGCGCTCGCCGAGGGGTCCGGGGGTCGCGGTGAACACCTCGACCTCGTGCCCTCGGGCCATCAGGTGAGCGGCGAGGTCATGCGTCTGGACCTCGATACCGCCCAACCGGGGCAGGTAACAGTCCGTCAGCAGGGCCACCTTCACGGTGCAGAGCCTGCCATGCGACAGGATGGCTCGTGATGACCCACACCCTGGTGGCTTTCCACGCCCACCCCGATGACGAGGCGCTCCTCACCTCGGGGACCATGGCGCGTGCCGCGGCGGAGGGCCACCGCGTCGTCGTCGTGGTCGCCACGGACGGCGACCTGGGCCTGGCGTCGGACGAGTTCGCCGGTGACGGACGCCTCGGTGACCGGCGTCTGGCCGAGCTCCACGAGAGCGCCCGCGCCCTCGGCGTCGCGCGGGTGGAGTGGCTGGGGTACGCCGACAGCGGCATGGGTCCCGAGCTCCTCCCCGACCCCGACGAGCGGGTGCGGTTCATCCGCGCGGACGTTGACGAGGCGGCCGCGCGACTGGCGGAGGTGCTGCGCGAGGAGGACGCCGATGTGCTCCTCACCTACGACCGCAACGGCGGCTACGGCCACCGCGACCACGTCCGGGTCCACGAGGTCGGCGCCCGGGCGGCCGAGCTCGCCGGCACCCGCCGGGTCCTGCAGGCCACGGTCCCTCGCGACACCATGACCCGTGCGCTCGACCTCGCGGCGAAGGTCTACCGCTTTCCGCCGGAGTTCGACCGCGAGGGGTTCACCCGCGCCTTCAGTGCGCGCGACGAGATCACCCACCGCATCAACGTCCGCCGGTATGCCGCCGCGAAGCGGGCTTCGATGCGCGCCCACGCCTCCCAGGCGAGTGCGGAGGCGGGGGCCGACCGGACGCTCGCGGCGTTCCTGCGCATCCCACGTCCCTTGTACGACCTGGTGTTCGGGCGCGAATGGTTCGTCGACCCCGCTCGCCCGAAGGGCTCGCGCATCGCGACCGACGTCTTCGAGGACCTGCCGTGAGCGCCGCCACGACCGCCGAAGAGCCGGGCACCGCGCCGGCTCGGTCACGCGGCCGCACGATCGTGCAGGGCGTGTTCGGACTCGGCCTCGCCGCCGCCCTGCTGATCTGGGGGTTGCCGCGGGTCTCCAACGTCACCTGGTCGGAGATCTGGCACGTCCTGAGCGGGGTCCCGGTCACGACGGCGGTGCTCCTGCTGGTCGGCGTGGTCATCGGGCTCTACTGCTACACCTTCACCCTGACCGGGTCGTTGCGCGGCCTGCGGCACTGGCAGGCGCTGATCGTCAACGTGGCCGGGTCGTCCGTGGGCAACCTGCTGCCCGGTGGTGGCGCTGCCGGGCTGGCCGCCACCTACACGATCTGCCGTTCGTGGGGCTTCTCCCGACGCGACATCTCGACCTCGGCGATCGTCACCGGCGTCTGGAACGTCCTGGCGCGGATCGCCCTGCCGCTCATCGCGATCGCCGCACTGCTGGCCGGACGCGACCCCGACGTGCCGAACGCCCTCGAGGACGCCGCGGTCGCCGGGGCGGTGAGCGGCCTGCTCATCCTCGGGATCTTCGTGGCGATCCTCGTGTCCGAGCGGGCTGCGGTCGTGATCGGCCAGACCTTCGACAAGGTGCTGGGCCGGTTGTTCCGACGACGCACCATGCGCGTCAAGGACCTCGTCATCGACCTGCGGGCCCGGATCAGTGACGTCGTGCGCACCGGGTGGCTCAGCATGACGCTCGGCCTGGTCGGCTTCTTCGGCGTCTACTACGTGCTCTTCCTCGTCTGCATGCGCACGACGGGGGTCGACCTGTTCTACGGCCAGCTCTTCGCGGCCTACGCCCTGGGCCGCCTGCTCACCGCGGTCGGCGTCACCCCGGGCGGGCTGGGCGTCACCGAGGCCGCAACCTCTGCCGCGCTCATCGCTTGGGGCGCCGACCCCGCGCAAGCGGTCGCCGGCGCGGTGCTGTTCTCGGTCTACACCCACCTCATGGAGATCCCGCTGGGTGCGCTGGGGTGGCTCGCGTGGTCGGTCAGCCCGAAGAAGGAGCCGGTCGAGGACGCCGCCCCCGTGGAGGCCTCGCATGGCTGAGGACGGGACCCGGTCGGACGGTCCGGCCGACGACGCCGCTGCACGCCGGGCCGAACGCGCCGAGCGCGCGGACTACCACGTCGAGGCCGACCGCAAGCGCCGTGAGCGCGAGGCGGTGAAGGCCCAGGCGATGATCGACGAGTTCGTCCAGCAGGTGGCAGCCGCCGGCTACCCGACCCAGGAGCTCACCGCTCGTCCGTGGTCCGGCAAGGGCCGCTACAAGACCGGGATCACCGGGTGGTACCTGCGCCGCGACCAGTCGATCGGCATCGGCACCGACGGCGCCTACTACGTGCTCGTCGTCCCCACCGAGCGGTTCGGGCGTTGGCGCACCGTCACGGTCGAGCCGACCCAGCCAGTGCTCCAGGTCGGGGCAGGCGCCCGCGACGGCGAGTCGGCGACGCTCGAGGAGCTGCTGCGGCTGCGCCTCGAGTGGGGCACCGACCCCGACGCCTGAAACGGCGACCGGCTCAGGCGCGACGGATGTTCCAGCGGTGGCCGAACGGGTCCACCAGCCATCCCGATCGGCCGCCGGGGTCGTCAGCCACCGGTCGGGTGGCGGTCGCACCGGCCCCCACTGCGGCCGCAAAGGTCCGGTCGGGGTCCTCGACACCGAGGACCGTGGCCGAAGTGGCATGGCCGAGCGTCGACGGGGAGTAGGCGCCGAGGTCCTGGTACTCGTCGGAGACGTGGAAGGTCGCGCTGTCGACGGCGAGGGTCGCATGGGCGAGCCGATCACCGTCGTCGAAGCGTTCGACCACGGTCGCCCCGAAGGCCGCGACGTAGAAGGCCAGAGCCGCCGATCCGTCATGGACGCTGAGGTAGGGGGTCACGGTCGTCATCGCTTCACCGTAGCGTCGGATGTCCCGCCGGTGGGTCGCTGAGGAGGCGGAAGAGCCGCGCCCGCAGCATCGCCTGGCACTCTCGACCCTGGCTCCAGGAGTCGACCACGGCCGGGTCGGCACCGTGCCAGGTCACCGCATCCAGGACGCAGACCGCCTCGGCCCACAGCGCAGGCCGCCAGTACGGCGCGAGGTCGATGACGACCGGTGTCCCGTGCGCGTCCAGCAGGACGTTGCCGGCGAGGTCGCCGTGGACGAGCTGGTCCGGCCCGAGGTCGGCGTCGGGGTCCAGCTCACCGACCCATCGCTTCGCCTCGGACCCGTATGGCGCTACGGCGGCTGCCAGCGCGTCCGCCGGCCCCCAGACCAGGCGGTCGGCTCGAGCCCACCGGTCGTTGCGCTCGTCGAGGCCGGCCGGTCGCTCGCGCACGGTGACGTCAAGACGGGCATGCAGCACCCGGCCGGTGGCCACCAGGACGTCGAGGTCGGTGCAGGCGGTCGTGTCGGGTTCGTAGCGGCTCGCTGCCCAGCCGTCGACGACCCACGACCCAGCTCGTGACGGGATGGGCATGGCGATCCGCATCGCGCGTGGTCGCTCGAGGTCCAGTCCGACAGCGAGACGGGCGAGCACCGGGCTGAGCCAGTCCTGGGTCGTCGCGTCCCGCCCCGGCGAGAGCACGAGGTCGCCGGCCACGACGCTGCCGCCGTGGCCGCCGGGCAGCGGCCGGACGTCGTCGGGGACGGCGAACAGGTCGAGCACCCGAGCCGGGACCGCCGGGACCGTGGCGGTGGTGACCGGCGACGGAGCCGAGCCGTCGGGCACGAGGTGCGCAGGCGCCATACCGGAGCCGTTGCCGTCAGCGCTTGACGAGGCGACGCACCTGACGGGTGCGGGCCTCATCGGCGAAGGCGTCGTCCTGCGCGACCGGCTCGAACGGGCGCCCGGTGGCGCGCTCGGCGGCGAGCCCGATGAGGGCGTCGGCGAGCGCGGGGTTCGCGGGCAGGATCGGGCCGTGGAGGTAGGAGCCGAATACGTTGCCGGTGCGGGCGCCCTCGGTCTGGTCGGTGCCGTTGTTGCCGAATCCCGACTTCACCGTGCCGAAGGCAGCCTGGCCGGAGCCCAAAGTCGTTGAGCCAGAGTGGTTCTCGTAGCCCACAACATCCCCGAACTCGGTGTCGAGGACGACCGGGCCGATCATGCGCTTGGCGTTGCCCTGGGTCGTGACGTCGAGGATGCCGAGGCCGGGCAGGCGCTTGCCCTCGACGGTGATGAAGGCGTTGCCGAAGAGCTGGTACATCCCGCAGATCATGAGCATCGGCGTGCCTTCTGCGGCGAGGCCGCGCAGCCGGTCGGCGATCTGCTCGAGGTCCTCCTCGACGCGGACCTGGCCGGAGTCCTGGCCGCCACCGCCGAGGACGAGGTGCACCGTCTCGGGGAACGCGCTGCCCGGGTGGTGCTGGTGGACGACGGGGCTGTACCCGTGGCGGCGGATGCGGGCGGCGAGCGCACGCGTGTTGCCGAGGTCGCCGTAGATGCTCATCTCGCGCGGGTAGAGGTGCACGAGGTGGATGGCGCCCTTGCCGACGCGGTCGCCCTCGGGGACCACCGCGGAGTCCGTCGGCTCACCGGGGATGAAGACGTCCTGCGGGTATGCCGCGGACTCACCCGCGTGGGCGGCGCTGGCCGGCGCGTCGGTCGGGCCGGGCGTCGGGTCGGTCGGGACCGCACCGGGGGGTGGCTGGATGGTCATGAGGCCTCCTCGCCGATGTCGGGCAGGTCGTAGCGGGCGGCGAGCACCCGGCGCAGCGCCATCATCGCGGTGTAGGTGCAGAAGATCCGCTTGGGCTCGCTCGGGTGGGCGGCGAGGAACGCGTCGAGCGCCGTCTCCAGGTCCGGCTCGACCCGCTCGACGGCGACGTCGTCGTACTGAAGGCGCAGCGCCATGTCGTAGCCGCGGACACCACTGGTCACCGCGACCCCGCGGTCGCGCAGGCTCTCGAAGCTGACGTCGTAGAGCCAGGAGACGTCGCGGCCGTCGGCGTAGTTGTCGTTGATGGCGACCATGGTCGCGACGGGTGTCGTGCCGTAGGTGCCGAGGGCCACGGTGAAGCCGGCGGGGTTCTTGACCAGGACGAGCTCGAGCGGCTGGCCGTCGACGTCGACGACCTCACCGCGGCCGAACGGCGGGGTCACCGCGCGCAGAGCCGATGCCGCCCGGTCCGGGTCGAAGGCGTCCCCGAGCAGCATCCGGGCGGTGGCCGTCGCGGCGGTGGCGTTGATCATCGCGGCGAGTCCGCGCTGCTGGAGCTCGAGCGGGCCGACCGTGCCGGACCCGGGGGCACCGTCGCCGAAGAGGACCTCGAAGGAGCGTTCGTCGCTGGGCTTGAGCAGGCCGTCGTCGGGGCCGGCGGTCGGCGGGACGAAGTCGTCCTCGAACCGGACGTCCTGCTCCTGGAGCTCTGGCAGCCGGTCGGCGATGGAAGCGTCGACACCGAAGTAGTGGACGCCGACTCCGGGGGCGACGCGGTCGCGGATCCGGGAGACGAAGGAGTCGTCGAGGTTGAGCACGACCCCGCTCGTGGTCTGTTCGGCGAGGCTGGCCAGCAGCTGGGCCGTGTGGTCGATCTCTGCGAACCGGTCGAGCTGGTCGCGCGCGACGTTGAGCAGCAGGGCGTGGGTGGGCTTCACGGCGGCGACGAACTTGAGGGCGTGCGCCTCGTCGAGCTCGAGGACGGCCATGTCGGCCACCAGCCGGCCGCGCAACGGCAGCTCGCCGAGCATCGAGGAGATGACGCCGCGGGTGAAGTTGCTGCCGGTGGGGTTGGTGAAGACGGTCCGGCCGTGCGCCCGGAGCACGGCGACGAGCATCTTCGTCGTCGTGGTCTTGCCGTTGGTGCCGGTCACCACGAGGATCCCGCCGCGGACGTCCGCGAGCGCGTGGGCGAGGAACCCGGGGTCCACCTTCTCGGCCACCAGGCCCGGGAGGGCGGAGCCACCGCCGCGCAGGCGTGACGCAGCCCTTGCAGCCTTGCCTGCGACCACTGCCGCCGTCGTCCTCAGCACCCTGCAAACCCTAACGGTGTCGGCGGGTGCCGCCGGCACGCGACCCCGCCGGGGTGGACGAGGTCAGTGCGCCACGCCGGTAATGCCCGGATCTCGGCCCGAGGGCCGAGGCCGCATCGTCCGATCGGACGTCCCTCGAAGGCAACTCCCCCGCGGTCGGGGTCGGCCCCATACGTTGTGCGTTGGCAGGGGTGCCCGATCTTGATCATGAGTGAGGACCGAACCACCGTGCACTACCGCGCAGCCCCGTGGCTGATCGACTACGCCCACCACCCCGAGCTGGTGGAGGAGCTCGAGGGACTCGGACTGCTCCCGGCGGGATGCCTCGTCCTCGACAACGGCAACGACCCGTCCCTGGCGTGGACGGCGAGCTACGACGAGGACGCCAGCCGCTACTTCCTCGAGAACACCGAGCGGCCCGAGCCGATCCTCGTGACCCCGTGCGCGACCGTCGCCGTCGAGGTCAGCGACTGGTACGGCGGCGCGTCGATGCGCGTGCGCACCCTCATGGCCGACGGCGCGCTCGTCGAGACCAAGCTGCGCTGGCCGTGCATGCCGCCGTGGCCGCGCAAGATGCAGCGGGCGGTACGCCTCACCACCCTCGAGACGGAGATGACCCGGCACGCGGCCAGCGGACGCAGCGTGCTCGTCGCCGACGGAACGCCGGCGCAGGTGCTGGCCCGGCACCGCGACCACGTACGGCGCGTGGAGCGGGAGCGCACGACCGTCGCCGTCCCCCTCGGCTCGCTCGACGACGTCGTGGACGTCGCCAACACGGCCTTCAAGCACGCCGAGCAGGTGGAGACCGCGAGCGTGCTCGTCGTCGGGCTCGCGCACATGGTGGCCGTCCTCATCGCGCTCGTCCTCGTGGTCGTGGGGTTCTGGCACCGGTCGTTCTGGCTGCTGGCGCTGGTCGTCCCGGTCGCCGGGGTCGCGTGGTGGGCCAGCGTCCCGTTAGTGGTGATGGCCCGGAAGTGGCGCAGCATCCGCCCGCCCTTCCCCTGGACCAAGGACCAGCGCAGCCGCTTCCTCACCCCCCGCGGCTGAGTCCCCACCTCCCCCTCGCCCACAGCCGGCTCCTCCCGGCCGCGCTCACCGAAACTCACTTGGTCGACGAGCGACCAGCAGCCAGAGTGTGAGGAGTCATCACCGCCGCGGGAGGAGGCCTCGTGCAGATCGACACCGTTTCCCTCGATCAGGCCGTGGCCGAGCGACCTTTCACCGGCGTCATCCGGGTGGATGTCGGCGACGAGTGCGTGCTGGCGCGCAGCGAGGGGTTCCTCCACCGGGGCCTGCGCGTGCCGATGACGCCTGATGCGCGGATCGCGATGGCCAGCGGCAGCAAGGCGTTCACCGCGCTGGCGGTCATGCGGCTCGTCGAGGACGGGGCGCTCCGGCTCGAGGACCCGGTGCGAGGCCTGCTCGGCAGCGACCTGCCCCTGGTCGACGACACCGTCACGGTTGCGCACCTGCTGACCCACACCTCCGGCATCGGCGACTACTTCGACGAGGACGCGGACCTGTCGGTCTCCGACTACGTCATGACCGTCCCGGTGCACGAGCTCACGACAGCCGAGGCCTTCCTTCCGATGCTCGAGGGACGCCCGCAGAAGTTCGCTCCCGGCGAGCGCTTCGCCTACTGCAACAGCGGGTTCGTGGTCCTCGCGATCCTGCTCGAGCGGGCCACGGGCATTACGTACCACGAGGCGGTGAAGCGGCTGGTGATCGAGCCGGCGGGCTTGGAGCACACCGGGTTCCTGCCGCTCAACGACCTGCCCGCCGATGCTGCGACGGGGTACGTGTTCGAGGAAGGCAACCTCGCCAACACCCTGCACCTCCCGGTCCTTGGGAACGGCGACGGCGGGGTCTTCACCACGGCAGAGGACCTGCACCGGTTCTGGCTCGCCCTGCTCGACGGACGCATCGTGTCTCGTGACAGCCTCGACCTGATGCTCCGCCCGCACTCCGACGTGGTGGACGAGGACCGGCGCTACGGCATGGGGTTCTGGCTGCACCGCAGCCGCCCCGCGCTGATGCTGGAGGGTTTCGACGCCGGGGTCTCGTTCCGGTCCACGCACCTCGTCGAGTCGCGGACGACGGTGAGCGTCCTCGGCAACAGCTCGCGGGGAGCCTGGCCGGTCGTCGCCGAGCTCGCCGCGTCGATTGACGCCCAGCTCGGCTGACGCCGCCCTAGGCGGGCTGGTCCAGGCGCACCGGCCCGCTGAGCGACGCCATGCGGCCGGTGCACAGCAGTTCGTTCTCCACGCGTGCAACCTCCCGTCTCAACCTGCTCGAGGGTCAAGCCCGGCCATCGTGCCCGATGGATCCAGGGCTCGTGCGCAGGAGCGCGGAGCCGTTGCGATGGATCAAGGTATGCGGCCGAGCACGTCCTGCACCGCGTCGAGTCCCAGCGCCGCGATGCTCTCGTAGAGGGAGTCCTCGAAGGCCTCTGTGCGGGAACCAGCGGTCAGGGCGTCGCGCAGGGCGAAGGCCGCGCGCGCTCGGGCGAAGTCCGCCTCATCCTGACGTGGCTCCCCCGCAGCGTCCGACGACCACCCTCGGGCGTCGACCTCCTCTGCCCACTCCACAAGGTCCACGTCACCCGACGGCACTGACTGCCCGGTGCTCTCCACCGCCTGCTCGGCAGCACGACGGGCCAGCTCGGCCCGCCGGTCGGGCGAGAGGCTGCGGAGCCACGCCGAGACGTCGGGGTGGACCTGCTGGAGGCGAGTGCTCACAAAGCCCATCCAACACGGGAACACACTTCAGATGACCGTGGCGGCGGAGGCACATCCTTCTGAGGGCAGAGCGGAGCGGACTCTGTGGCGCAGGGCCGGGGTGCGTGGTCTACTCCGGCATGGGCATCGCGCTGGAGCCACCGACCGGAGCTGCGGGGATCGAGATTGGCGTGAGCCGGGCGGAGGCCCAGGAGCAGTGCGCCGTCCACGGTGAGCCAGAGGCCTTTCGCCGTGGTGACGAGACCATCCCGTCCCTCGTCGTGCGGCGGGCACAAGGAGCGACGATCTTCGTCTACTTCGATGATGCGGACACGGTCGAGGCCGTCGAGCTGGCCCGTCCCGACGATGGCGAGAGCATCACCTTCCGCGACATCGACGTCTTCGCCGCCCCCGCGGACGAGGTCATCGAGGCCTTGGGTCAGTTCGCCGAGGTGGAGGTCACCGAGAGCGGCCACGCCGCCACTGCGCCCAGCCTGCACCTCGCCTTCTGGCGGTCTACGGTGCCCGAGAGCCCCGAGGAGGAGGAGGGGCGGTACTTCGAGAGCGTCCTGGTCGCAGCCCCCGGCTACGGCGACTGAGTCGCACCACCCGCCCGACAGCGCTGGACCATTGCTAGCTGAGGCCGTCAGACATCCGCGCTCGAGCGGGAAGAGAGACGGGCGGCAAGGTATGGCGCGGTGGCGCTCCCCTTGGCCCGCGACACCTCCTCCGGCGTGCCGGTCGCAACCACCCGGCCGCCCTCGTTCCCGCCGCGCGGCCCCATGTCGATGACCCAGTCGGCGCTGATGATCGTGTCGAGGTCGTGCTCGACCAGCACCACCGTGTTGCCGGCGTCGACCAACCGGTGCAGCTGGCGCAGAAGCAGCGCGATGTCGGCAGGGTGAAGGCCTGACGTCGGCTCGTCGAGCAGGTAGAGCGCGTGCCCGCGACGGGCGCGCTGCAGCTCGGTCGCGAGCTTGATCCGTTGCGCCTCACCGCCGCTCAGCTCGGTAGCGGGCTGGCCCAGCCGCAGGTAGCCCAGCCCGACCTCGGCGAGGGTGGTCAGGCTGCGAGCGGCGGCCGGCACGTCGGCGAGGAACTCCGACGCCTCGTCGACCGACAGCGCCAGCACCTCAGCGATGTTCTTGCCGCGGCACTCGATCTCGAGAGTCTCGGGGTTGTAGCGCGCCCCGTGGCAGTCCGGGCAGGGCGCGTACGTGCCGGGCAGGAACAGCAACTCCACCGTGACGAACCCTTCGCCCTGGCACGTCTCGCACCGCCCCTCGGCGACGTTGAACGAGAAGCGGCCCGCGCCATAGCCGCGCTCCCGGGCTGCCGGCGTCGCGGCGTACACCTTGCGCACGGCGTCGAACAGGCCCGTGTAGGTGGCGAGGTTGGAGCGCGGGGTGCGGCCGATGGGTCGCTGGTCAACGCGGACGAGCCGGTCGAAGGCCTCCAAGCCGGAGGCGTCGTCGACGTCGACCTCGAGCTCGGTGTCCTCGGCGTCGTCGGGGGCCTGCCCGAGGTGGCGGCGCACCAGCTCGGCGAGCACCTGAGTGACCAGGGTCGACTTGCCCGAGCCCGAAACCCCTGTGACCGCAGTCATCACGCACAGCGGGATGTCGACCGAGAGGTCGTCGAGGTTGTGCCGGGTGATGCCGCGCAGGTGCAGCCAGCCGTGCGGCGCACGCTGGGGGCGGTCCGACAGGTCGACGCGTCCGAAGAGGTGCGCCCCGGTCACGGAGTCCGCGACCTCCTCGAGGCCGGCGACCGGTCCGGAGTAGAGGACCTGGCCACCGTTCTCGCCGGCGCCGGGACCGATGTCGACGACCCAGTCAGCCCGGCGGACGATGTCGAGGTCGTGCTCGACGACGAACAGCGAGTTGCCCGAGGCCTTGAGCGTCTCTAGCACGTCGAGCAGCGGGGCGGCGTCGGCCGGGTGCAGTCCGGCGGAGGGTTCGTCGAGGACGTAGACGACCCCGAACAAGCCCGAGCGCAGCTGCGTGGCGATGCGCAGGCGCTGTGCCTCCCCCGGTGACAGCGTCGTGGAGCTGCGCCCCAGCGAGAGGTAGCCGAGCCCGAGGTCGAGCAGGACGCGGATGCGCGCGACGAGGTCACGGCAGAGCATCACCGCCACCTCGGTCGCCTCCCCCGAGTCGGCGGACGACGTCGCTGCGGCAGCCTCGGACAGCTCGGCGACGGGCAGGAGGAGGTCGACGAGCTCCGTGAACGAGAGCGAGTTGACCTCGGCGATGCTGAGGCCGCGGAACGTCACTTCCAGCGCGTCGGGCCGCAGCCCGGTCCCCCCGCAGTCCGGGCACGGGACCGCGCGGACGAAGCGCATCGCCTTGTCGCGCATCATCTGGCTCTTGGAGGTGGCCAGGACGTGGTTGACATGGGCGCGGGCGCTCCAGAACAGGCCGTGGTAGCCGTGGTCGACCCGGTCACGCTCAGGCTTGATGAACACCTTGGGCTGCTCGTCGGTGAACAGCAGCCACTGCCGGTCCTTGGCCTTGAGGCGCTTCCACGGGGTGTCGACGTCGATGCCGAGGCCCATGACGATGCTGCGCAGGTTCGCACCCTGCCAGGCGCCGGGCCACGCGGCGATCGCGCCCTCGCGGATGCTCAGGGAGGTGTCGGGCACCATCAGCTCCTCGCTGACGTCGTGCTCCTCCCCCAGCCCGTGGCAGCGAGGGCATGCGCCGGCGACGGTGTTTGGCGAGAACGCTTCTGCCGCAAGGCGAGGCGCCCCGGCCGGATACGTGCCGGCCCGCGAGTAGAGCATGCGCAGGAGATTCGACAGGGTCGTCAGGGTGCCGACGCTGGAGCGCGAGCTCGGGGCGCCGCGACGCTGCTGCAGCGCCACCGCCGGCGGCAGCCCGGTGATCTCCTGCAGGTGCGGGGCGCCCATCTGCTGCACCAACCGGCGGGCGTATGGCGCGACCGACTCGAAGTAGCGCCGCTGCGCCTCTGCATACAACGTGCCGAAGGCCAGCGAGGACTTCCCGGAGCCGCTCACCCCGGTGAAGGCGACCATCGCGTCACGCGGCAGGTCGACGTCGACGTTCTTGAGGTTGTGCTCGCTGGCACCGCGGACGTGGACGAAGTGGTCGGTCGGGTCGTGGGGCACACCCCTGTCTAGTCGCTCCGCCGGTGAGGCGCACCATCGGGGGCACACGCATAGTTGACCCATGACGGTGCAGAACGCGCGAAACCACGGCAATGACGACGGACGGCTCGACGGCCAGGTGGCGCTGGTCACCGGTGGAAGCCGAGGCATCGGGCTCGCGGCAGCACGTGGGCTGGGTGAGCGTGGCGCAACCGTGGTCCTCGTCGGCCGCACCGACGAGTCTGCTCGGGGAGCCGCGGAGGCGCTGGTGGCGGACGGGATCGACGCGGTCGGGATCGGCTGCGACGTCGCTGTTGCCGAGGAGGTGGCCGCCCTCCCCGAGAGGCTCGGCCCCTTGGCAGCTGTCGACGTCCTCGTCTGCGCGGCCGGGGTGATGAGCGAGCGCACGGCGAAGACGCTGCGCACCAGCGAGGACGAGTGGCGCCGGGTGATGGCGATCAACCTCGACGGGGTGTGGCGGACGATGACGACATTCGTCCCCGGCATGGTCGAGCGACGCCACGGCCGGGTCATTGCCGTCAGCGCGTGCCTGGGTCGGATGAGCGGTCCGGGCAACGCCGGGGGCCTGGCGCCATATCGGGTGGCCAAGGCCGGGGTGAATGCGTTGGTGCGCAATCTCGCCCACGAGCAGGGCCTGGGCATGCGCGGTGTCCTCGTGGATGCGACGTGCCCGGGTCACTGCCGCACCGACATGGGTGGGGAGGACGCGCCCCGCTCCGCCGAGCAGGGAGCCGAGACGGCGGTGTGGCTGGCCGGCCGGTCCGCCGATGGCGCCCAGACCGGGGTGCTGTGGGAGGACCGCCAGGTCGTCCCCTGGTAGCCGAGGTCGCTTCCTCCGCCTACTGAAGGGGGAAGGGCGGCTCGACCCACCACGGGCGGTCGTCGTGGCTGATCCGGTCGACCCACTTCACCCAGTGGAACCCCCGTCGACCCGGGACCACCAGGCGCGCGGGCGCCCCGTGGGCCGGCGTGAGGGCCTGGCCGTCGATGGCGGTCGCGAGGAGCAGCCGGTCGGTGAGCGGCAGCCGTCGGGAGTACCCCGTCGTGCTGGTGACCTCGACCGTTCCCTTCGCCCCTGGTGGCAGCAACCTGCTCAGGCGAACCCCCGACCACTCCTGCTCGGTCCACCACCCGCCGGTGCAGTCGAGGACCGCCACCTGCCGGTCGTTCCACTGGGCGAGCTCGGCCAACGACCAGTCGCGCGAGGCGCCGCCCGTCACCACGGTCAACCGCCACGACGTCGGGTCGAGGTCAGGCACCTCGTCGAACAACCACGACGTGGCCGGGATCGCAGCGACCTCGGACGACGCGAGCTGGAACGACCCGGTCGCGCGACGTATGCCGCGTCGCGACGTGAGCGCGCCGGCCGCCTGGACGCCCGCCTCGAGGACGGCGGCGACGGCGACCAGCGCACCGAGACGGACGAAGGTGCGGCGGGACAGGTCGCTGCGCCGCGAGCGCACGCGGCGCTGCAGGGCGTGCGCCACGGTGAGGACGACAGCCACGATGCCGGCGCCCACGTGCACCTGCAAGGTCGTCACGGTCGAGTCGCGGAAAAGCACGCCGACGACGTGGGCGAGGCCGGTGACGAGGGCCAGCAGCACGACGGCGCCCAGGAGCACGGATGTTGCGCGCCCGGGACGCCGTTGGCGCTGCGTCCGGCGCAGCCCCCGACGGACGACCGCCGACTTCCACGGCACGAGGACGACCACCAGGAGGGCGACGACTCCGTGGAGGATGGCGACCGGCCAGACCGGTCCGCTGCCGACCAGGAACATCAGGAAGCCGGTCAGGGCCGCCAACGGGACCACGACCAGCAGGGCCAGATTCGACAGTCGACCGTTCACTGGCGGCCAGCCGAGCGCTTCTCCCGCGCGGGTGCGTCGGACCGTCCGGGGTGACCTGCCTTCTGCGGATGGGGCGTCTCGCCACGGGCCAGCATCTGGACCATCTCGTCGATCTTGCGAGCCCGGCTCGCGGCGCGCTTCATGCTCTCGACGCGATGGATCACCGCGAACCGGTTCGCGCTGGTCAGCACGTCGTACATCGCCTGCGCTTCCGGCACTGCGGCAAGCGCGGCGACCAGGTCGTCGGGCGCTTGGCGAGTCGCCGGCCCGGCATACGCCGCGTCCCACCGCCCGTCGGCGCGCGCCGCCTCGACGGCAGCGCGTCCGGCCTCGGTCATCCGGCCCTGCTCCTCCAGCGTCGCCACGAGCGCGACGTTCCGTTGCGACCAAATGCCCTTGGGCCGGCGTGGGGTGATGCGGATCGTGTAGCTCTCCTCGTCGCGCTTGCCGGACTGTCCGTCGATCCAGCCGAAGCACAACAGCTCCTCGACCGCGCTCGCCCACGTGACCGTAGTGACCGAGCCGCCCTTCTTGGTCAGCACGAGCCGCACACCGGGGGACGTCGCGTGGTGCCCCTCCAACCACGCCCGCAGCGCGGCGCTGTCGGCGACGAGCAGCTCGGGCAGCAGGTTTGCCATGGCCCAACGCTAGACGCGCGTCCGTTCTCAGTGGGTGCTGTCGAGGATCAGTCGAGTTGCTTCATCCGGTGCGTCCCATTGCGGGAAGTGACCGCAACGCTCGAACCAGTGCAGCACCGCATCGGGGAACAGCTCCGTGGCCCGTGCAGCCTGCTTCGGCACAGTCACCAGGTCACGGCGCCCCCACCCGATCGTGACTCGGCCGGGCACGGTGCCAGCTGGGGCGCCCTGTTGCTTGGGCCCCTTCGTCAGGGCGTCCAGCGCCGCGGCAGTGGCCGGGGAGTCCGCAAGCCCGCGGACGTCCGGCAGCACCGTGTCGCGAGACAGCGCCCAGGGCCGCGCCGACAACTGCGCCAGCAGCAGGGTTCTGCCGACAGGGCTCCCGAGCAGTGATGGCAGTGCGCCTCGAAGTGCTCGCACCAGCGCGACCGAGGGCCGCAGGGTGGCGCCGAAGACGGCCAGCTCGCGGTCGCTCCAGAAGCCGCCCGGGTCCAACGCCACGGCGTCGCCGCCCACGCCGCGCCGGGCGAGCTCGAGCACCATACGCCCGCCCATCGACTGGCCCACTGTGGAGACCCCGTCCAGACCTTGTTCGCGGATGAAGTCCGCAACGGAGTCGGTCAAGGTCGCGATCGAGACCTCGCCGGTCAGCGACGGCGAGTCACCGAAGCCGGGCAGGTCGACAGCGATGACCTCCCGGTGCTGGGCCAGGCCGTCGAGGATCGGAGCCCACGATCGCCAGCCCGCCCCCAGACCGTGCACGAGCAACAAAGGACTTCCGCTTCCGCGTCGAACATGGTTGAGGGTCATCATCAAGACGCTATCCCAAGTGGCCCAGGCCGGCTTGGCGCCCGCAAGCGCACCGGCCTGCCTGAGGAAGGAAGCTGCCGACCGCCGCCGTAGACTCCGGCGCGTGAGCAACCCTCCGGCGTACCCCACGATGGAGGACGTCATCGGCGACACCCCGCTGGTGCGTCTGCAACGCCTCCCCGGACCGGAGAACGAACGCCGCGGCAACGTGCTGCTCGCCAAGCTCGAGGGGAACAACCCGGCCGGCTCGGTGAAGGACCGGCCGGCGATCGCCATGATCCGGGGCGCCGAGGCGCGAGGGGACATCTCCCCCGGCGACACCCTCCTGGAGGCTACCTCGGGCAACACCGGCATCGCGTTGGCGATGGCGGCGGCGATCAGCGGCTACCCCTTGGTCATCGTGATGCCCGAGGACGCCTCCACCGAGCGGATCCAGACGATGAGGGCGTATGGAGCCGACCTCGTCCTCACCCCGGCCGATGGCGGCATGGAGGAGGCCCGCGATGTCGTGACGCGGATGGAGCGGGAGGGTCGTGGCCGGGTCCTGGACCAGTTCGGCAACCCAGACAACCCGCGCTCCCACGAGGACGGCACCGGCCCGGAGCTGTGGCGCCAGACCGACGGACGGATCACGCACTTCGTGTCCGCGATGGGCACCACGGGCACGATCACCGGGGTGTCGCGGTTCCTGAAGTCGCGCAACCCCGACATCCAGATCGTCGGGGCACAGCCCTCAGACGGCTCCAAGATCCCCGGGATCCGCGCCTGGCCACCGGAGTACGTGCCGAAGATCTTCGACCCGTCGGCGGTCGACCGGACCGTGGAGGTCACCCAGGCGGACGCCGAGGAGACGGCCCGCCGGCTGGCCCGCGAGGAGGGCATCTTCGGCGGCGTCTCCGCGGCCGGCGCCTGCTGGACCGCGCTGCAGGTCGCCCAGGAGGTCGAGGGGGCGACGATCGTCTTCGTCGTGTGCGACCGCGGTGACCGCTACCTCTCGAGCGGCGTTTTCCCCGCCTGACACGTGGCGCACCCGGCGCCGTCCCTCCGGCTGCGGCCCTACGTCTTCTCCGTCAAACCGGGCACACGGCGCTTGGCAACGACGTACGGTGCCGGCGTGGAGGGGGAACTCGACGGGAAGGTCATGCGCCTGCGGTATGCCGGCACGTGCCGTGTGTGCGGCTCCCGGCTGCCCGAGAAGACCCGGGCGATCTACGAGCGGCAGACCAAGACGGTCCGATGCCTTGAGCACGTCACTCCTCCTGCCTCGTCCATGACACCGAAAAGGCCAAGTCGTGCGTCGGCGCCGCCCGCGGAGGCGCTGCCCCCAGAGGCGCCCGCAGCTGCGCCCGAGGACGTGGACTCGGGAGTTGCAGGGGCATCGGCCCGTCGCGAGTTCGAGCGGCGCAAGGCCAGGCGGGAGGAACGAATCCGCACGGCACACCCACGAATCGGCGGCTTCCTCCTCGCCATCTCTGAGGAGAAGCAGTCCACCACCGCCTGGGGCATCGGGGCCGTGGGTGAGGAGCGACTCGGCAAGGGACTGGATCGCCTGGCCAACGACACCGTCAGGCTGCTTCACGACCGGCGGATCCCGAAGTCCCGCGCGAACATCGACCACATCGCCGTGACGGCCAGCGGCATCTACGTCATCGACGCGAAGAAGTACAAGGGCCGCCCGCAGCTCAAGATCGAAGGCGGGGTCCTGCGGCCCAGGGTCGAGCGGCTGCTCGTCGGACGACGCGACTGCACCAATCTCGTGGACAGTGTGCTGAAGCAGGTCGAGGCGGTCCGCATTGGGCTCGCCGATGACACCGTGCCGGTCCACGGCGTGCTCTGCTTCGTCGAAGCCGACTGGCCCCTGTTCGGCGGCAGCTTCACCACGCATGACGTACAGGTCGTCTGGCCGAAGAAGCTCTATCCCCAACTGCAGGTAGACGGGCCGCTGAGCACGGACGCCATCGACACCCTCCACCGCCGCCTCGCCAACGCTCTGCCCGCCGCCTGAGCCGCATCATTAGCGGCGGTTAGACGCTAGTTATGTGGCAGATTGCGCGAGCATGTACCCGAGTGCCGCCAGCTCGCCCCCGGTGTAGCTCGTGTGGGGGCTGATGCTGGCTCCGAGGTAGGCGGAACAGACGAGGTCCTTCTCGTGACATAGGGCGACGGTGCGCGAGATGACTGTATCGGGCAAAGGGCCGTTCACTGAGCCGCTGAACAAGTTGACGGATGACCAGACGCCTGCGCTGAACGTCTGCGCCACGGTAGGGACATACACAGTTATCTGTCCCGCATCGAGGGATGCGCTTCGCCACCAGCCTTCCTGTGCATTTAACACACGCCCTGGGTCTGCTACAAATGCCACGCCAGCTACACGGTCCAGCATGGCCGAATCGCTCGCGGCGAGTTGACGCAGTGCTAGGTGGCCGGCCAGAGCGCCTTGAGAGTATCCGAGCAAGACGAACTTGGCGTTGGGGCAGTCCCTGCGCTCGGCGTACATTCGGGATATCAACTTGTCCACGCCGTCGTAGATGCTATTCGTGTAGGCGTTGACCGAGACTCGCAGATCCACGACCGGGACAGGGAGGGCCTTGTACTGGATGGCCACCTTCTTTACGGTTCCCTGTCGGAGCGATTCAAAAGAATTGAGCGTCTGTCCGTTGTAGTTGCCGAAGCCGTCGCTTTCGCCTGCGAACGTGGGGTCACTCCAACCCGTAAAGATGTTCCAGTCGCCCTGAGGGGCCTCGGCTGAGCCGCGCAGGCCAAATGCGACATACGCCGTACAACCGGAAGCGTTGCCCGAAGGAATCGCCTGAGGCGGTGCAGGTGCTGGGCGCGGTGGAGCAACGTAGCCTACCCATGGCATATACACGACGCCGGAGCCTTGAATGTCGTCAGTCCCAGGGCCATTGGACGATCCCCAGTCGATATTGCGCGCATCCACATAGGTGCCATCAGACGTGATGGCAATCTCACTGTTGGCGATGCGGCCGTTGATCCTCACCTCCGCCATGGCCCCAGCGGCGAGTGCGGTGGACGCATAGCGGATGGTGGTTCCATCGAGGTGAACCAACGGAGCGGGAACCACATTTCCTACGTTGATGCCGTACCAGTCACCCGCAGCAGGGGCACTGACCGCACCATCACCATTGGTATCCCCACCCACGGTGTCAT
>NZ_BAAARN010000006.1 GCF_039532215.1 Pedococcus aerophilus
ATGACACCGTGGGTGGGGATACCAATGGTGATGGTGCGGTCAGTGCCCCTGCTGCGGGTGACTGGTACGGCATCAACGTAGGAGGTGGGGCGTCGAAGCTGGGGTTGAACGAGGTGACGATGCGGTACGGGTCGTCGCTGTCTGCCTTTGAGGTGGGGTCGGTGGTGGTGACCAGCTCCCGGTTCGTCCAAGGGGTCTTGGTCGATCTTGGTCGCAACACCGGCAATCTGCCGTTGACCTTTACCGGGAACACCTTGTCGGCGGTGGGCGCTGCCGACAGTGGCCTGAGCGTTCGCGCGTATGACTCCACGGCTGGGGTGATCAACGCTGCGCCGGTCGTGCGGGACAACGTCGTCAGTGGTGCTGTGCGGTGGGGCACCCCAGATACTCGCGGTGGGCGGGCGATCAGCCTTTACGGGCCGAACCTGGATCCAGCCAAGTTCAGTGGGAACACCGGTTCGGGGAACACCCAGAATGCGTTGTTCTTGTCCGGGACGTTGATCGGTAGCGCGACGTTGCCGGCCGCGGGCCTGCCCTGGGTCATCGGGGACTACTACGTCCAGTCCTTGACCGTCGCCAAGGGCGTGACGTTGACGTTGAACGCTGGCGCGGTGCTCAAGGCGGCGCCGGGTTCGTCGTTGAGTGTGCAGGGGTCGTTGGTTGCTGCGGGTACGGCTGCTGCGCCAGTGACGTTCACGTC
>NZ_BAAARN010000007.1 GCF_039532215.1 Pedococcus aerophilus
GACGTGAACGTCACTGGCGCAGCAGCCGTACCCGCAGCAACCAACGACCCCTGCACACTCAACGACGAACCCGGCGCCGCCTTCACGATTGTTCCTGGGGCCACGCTCAACGTCACACCCGGGAGAACGGCCACCGGCGCATCAAGGATGTAGACCGTCACGCACTCTGGTGACCAGGTCATGGTGCTGGTGACGTCGGCAGAGATGTGCCGGGTTCCTCTGATGCATCCCTCGTATGTGAATTTGGCCGAGCTACCAGCCGGAGAGGTGCCACCGCTCGTAGTAACGGATACATCAACGCTCCCCGGCGAGCCGGCGGGGCTTACCGCAGTCAGCTGGGTGCTCGAGAGCACGGTGACGCCAGCAGCGTTCACGCTGCCGAACTTGACCGTTGCAGAGCTCGTAAAGCCTGTGCCTGTGATGGTGACCGTCGTTCCACCGGACAGCGGCCCAGACGTTGGGGCGACTTTGCTGATCGTTGGCGGGGCTACAAACGTGTACTTGGAAGACGCCGAGGTCGCAGACTTCCCGGTTGGGGTGACGACCTGCACGTCTACGGTGCCCGAAGCATGCGCTGGTGTGACGGCCTTCAGCGAGGTGTCTGACACCACCGTTAGGGAGGTGCCAGCCACTCCTGCGAAGGTGACGGATGTCGAGCCGGTGAAACCAGAGCCCGTGATCGAAACTAGGGTTCCGCCTTGCGTCGAGCCCGTGGATGGGCTGATCGAGGTGACAACTACGACGAAGCCCGTGACCTGCCGGGTCGGGGTCGTGACCGCGGCCGCCGTGGTCGTGGCCGGCACCACCAGCTGGTACTGCCACACCCCCGTGCC
>NZ_BAAARN010000008.1 GCF_039532215.1 Pedococcus aerophilus
GACCGAGGCGCGGCCGGTGGACCAACCCCTGGTCACGGTCGCCATCTCGACCCAGAACCGGGCCGACATGCTGCGCACGGCGATCTCCTCCGTGCTGTGCCAGACCGTCCAGTCGTTCGAGGTCGTGGTCGTCGACGACGGCTCGAGCGACCACACCCGAGCCGTGGTCGAGGAGTTCGACGACCCCCGCCTGCGCTACGTCCGCCAGGACGACGCCGGGATCTCGGTCGCCCGCAACAGGGCCCTGGACGAAGCCCGCGGCTGGTTCACCGCCGTCATGGACGACGACGACATCATGCCCCCGTGGCGCCTCGAACGATCCATCGAGAACATCCACGCCGGCGAGCACGGCTGCGTCGGGTCCTTCGTCACCTTCGACGACGACTCCGGACAGCTCACCTCCTGGGGCGACCCGTACCCCACCCTCCTGGGCGCCTACCGCCAGGGCGGCTTCGCCGGACACCCGACCTGGATGGTCCGCACCGACGTCCTGCGGGCATTCCGCTACGACGAGTCGTTCACCTCGGCGGTGGACAACAACATCGGCCTGCGCATGGTCCGCTCCGGAGTCAGGCTGCGCCACTGCGGATCGGTGATGAACCTTCGCCGCGTGCACACCGGGCAGATCACCAGCCACGACTCCACCTTCCAGGGGCGAGGCGCCAAGCTCAACGGCACCTGGCTGCGCACCGGCAGCACGGCCAAGGAATGGCACGAGGCCGGACAGGAAGCAGCCAAGACCCAGGTCAGCCCCAGCCCCTCACCGGCCCAGCACGCCGAGGTCCTGCCCTACCTGCCCGACCACCTCGTCCACCGCACCATCACCGCCCGGACCCACCGCGACGACGCCGCGCACGCGATCCGCGCCCACCTGCCCCGCGCCGCGCACATCGAGCTGGAGAACCCCGACGGGTCACACGTCCACCTCTTCCACGTCACCGACGCCACCTGGCGAGAGTGCGCCTTCATCACCACCCGACCCGACACCACCATCACCACCTGGGCCGCC
>NZ_BAAARN010000009.1 GCF_039532215.1 Pedococcus aerophilus
TCTTCCACGTCACCGACGCCACCTGGCGAGAGTGCGCCTTCATCACCACCCGACCCGACACCACCATCACCACCTGGGCCGCCACCCTCCGCACAGACCCCGCACCCAGCCACCGGGTGGACCCGGTACTCCACGGTGCGGCCCTGGGCGAGGTCCTCGAACGATGGGCCCGGACCGCAGACGTCCGGACCCCGGCCACGTTCGCCGTCTCGCGGACTACCGGAGAGACAGGAAGCACGCAGACGGTGACGTACGACTCGGGCAACCAGGCCGACGAGCACGCTGGCGAGCGGCCCGGCGAGCACCCCGTTGAGCGGGGACTCGTCACGATCACGATCGAACCCAAGGACCTGACATGACGACGCCCCCGGACCTGTCCGCCGTCATCCCGTTCCGCAACCGTGGTCCCGAGCGGCTCGCCCTGGCCATCCGGTCGCTGCTCACCTCCACCGACCGCCCGGTCGAGGTCATCGTCTCCGACTTCGGCTCCGACGACCCCGCCGTGGCCCGCGACGTCGCAGACTCGCTGGGTGCCTCGGTCGTGTACACGCCGAGCGACCACTGGTCGAGGTCGGGAGCACTCAACGCCGGCTTCCGGACTGCACGCGGCCGGTACTTCCTCGGAGCCGACGCGGACATCATCTGGGGACCCGAGGCCGTGGACCACGCCCTCGGGATCATGGACCTCGACCCGCAGACGTGCGTCGCGTTCGAGTGCCAGTTCATGGGTCCGAGGATCACCGTCGAGGACGTGATCGCCGATCCCACCTCGTGGAGGGAGTTCGACCAGGCGTCGCAGCTCAACCCCCGCTGGGGCGTCGGCATGCTCTTCTTCCCCCGCGCGGCGTTCGTCCGGACCAACGGGTACGAGGCCCGGATGAGGACGTACGGCTACGAGGACAACGACTTCTCGAGCCGGGTCCGGTCGTTCGGCCACCGCATCAAGTGGGTGGGTGCCGGAAGGCACCGGGCGTACCACATCTGGCACGAGCGGCCCGGGCTGTTGGCCAAGTCCGACGCCCAGCTCGCCGCGGAGTATTCCGCCAACCGCGTCCTCTTCGAGTCGACGAAGTCCGTGGTGCGGAACGCGACCGAGGCGCGGCCGGTGGACCAACCCCTGGTCACGGTCGCCATCTCGACCCAGAACCGGGCCGACATGCTGCGCACGGCGA
>NZ_BAAARN010000010.1 GCF_039532215.1 Pedococcus aerophilus
CCAAAAGGGCCTTCCCGTGTGGGAAGGCCCTTTTGAAAGTATGTCCGGCTGCGTCCTACTCTCCCACACCGTAACCAGTGCAGTACCATCGGCGCTGAAGGGCTTAGCTTCCGGGTTCGGAATGGAGCCGGGCGTTTCCCCTTCGCTATGACAGCCGAAACTCTATGGAGATATCTTTCTCGGTTGCTTCCACCACACGCGCGGTGGTGGGAGCGGGTTCCCGACCGTATCTCGGGAACTACACAGTGGACGCGTAACATCTTTGTTGTATCAAGTTATCGGCTTATTAGTACCAGTCAGCTACACACATTACTGTGCTTCCACGTCTGGCCTATCAACCCAGTAGTCTAGCTGGGAGCCTCTCGGACCGAAGTCCATGGAAACCTCATCTTGAAGCGTGCTTCCCGCTTAGATGCTTTCAGCGGTTATCACTTCCGAACGTAGCTAATCAGCCGTGCTCTTGGCAGAACAACTGACACACCAGAGGTTCGTCCATCCCGGTCCTCTCGTACTAGGGACAGCTCTTCTCAAGTTTCCTACGCGCACAGCGGATAGGGACCGAACTGTCTCACGACGTTCTAAACCCAGCTCGCGTACCGCTTTAATGGGCGAACAGCCCAACCCTTGGGACCTACTCCAGCCCCAGGATGCGACGAGCCGACATCGAGGTGCCAAACCATGCCGTCGATATGGACTCTTGGGCAAGATCAGCCTGTTATCCCCGGGGTACCTTTTATCCGTTGAGCGACGGCGCTTCCACAAGCCACCGCCGGATCACTAGTCCCGACTTTCGTCCCTGCTCGACATGCCTGTCTCACAGTCAAGCTCCCTTGTGCACTTACACTCAAAACCTGATTGCCAACCAGGCTGAGGGAACCTTTGGGCGCCTCCGTTACCTTTTAGGAGGCAACCGCCCCAGTTAAACTACCCACCAGGCACTGTCCCTGATCCGGATCACGGACCGAGGTTAGATATCCAGAACGACCAGAGTGGTATTTCAACGTTGACTCCACACACACTGGCGTGCATGCTTCACAGTCTCCCACCTATCCTACACAAGCCGTACCGAACACCAATACCAAGCTGTAGTAAAGGTCCCGGGGTCTTTCCGTCCTGCTGCGCGTAACGAGCATCTTTACTCGTAGTGCAATTTCGCCGAGTTCGTGGTTGAGACAGTGGAGAAGTCGTTACGCCATTCGTGCAGGTCGGAACTTACCCGACAAGGAATTTCGCTACCTTAGGATGGTTATAGTTACCACCGCCGTTTACTGGGGCTTAAATTCTCAGCTTCGCTCCGAAGAACTAACCGGTCCTCTTAACCTTCCAGCACCGGGCAGGCGTCAGTCCGTATACATCGTCTTGCGACTTCGCACGGACCTGTGTTTTTAGTAAACAGTCGCTTCTCCCTGGTCTCTGCGGCCGTTCTCCCTAGACAGCAAGTGTCTTCAGGATCCGGGCCCCCCTTCTCCCGAAGTTACGGGGGTATTTTGCCGAATTCCTTAACCACGATTCACTCGATCGCCTTGGTATTCTCTACCTAACCACCTGAGTCGGTTTGGGGTACGGGCGGCTCGAACCTCGCTAGAAGATTTTCTTGGCAGCATAGGATCACCCTGCTTCCCGCATACGCGGTCACTATCAGGTCTCAGGCTATGTGAGCTGCGGATTTGCCTACAGCTCGCCCTACACCCTTGGACGTGGACTACCATCGCCACGCGGAGGCTACCTTCCTGCGTCTCTCCATCGCTTGACTACTACCAGATCGGGTCACGCGCTCCACCAGGAACCTCAGCCCGAAGGCATTGGAAACTGGTTTCAGGCGTTTAGCATCAAAAGGTTCATCATGGGCGGTTCTTCGCCGGTTCCGGAATATCAACCGGATGTCCATCGACTACGCCTGTCGGCCTCGCCTTAGGTCCCGACTTACCCAGGGCAGATTAGCTTGACCCTGGAACCCTTGGTTATTCGGCGGACGGGTTTCTCGCCCGTCATTCGCTACTCATGCCTGCATTCTCACTCGTGTGGCCTCCACGGCTGGATCACTCCGCCGCTTCCCTGGCCACACGACGCTCCCCTACCCATCAACACGCTTGGACCAACAACCCGCAGGTGTGTTGGCCGGGCAAAGTGTCAATGCCACAGCTTCGGTGGTGTGCTTGAGCCCCGCTACATTGTCGGCGCGGAATCACTTGACCAGTGAGCTATTACGCACTCTTTAAAGGGTGGCTGCTTCTAAGCCAACCTCCTGGTTGTCAATGCAACTCCACATCCTTTCCCACTTAGCACACGCTTAGGGACCTTAGATGGTGGTCTGGGCTGTTTCCCTCTCGACTACGGAGCTTATCCCCCGCAGTCTCACTGCCACGCTCTCACTTACCGGCATTCGGAGTTTGGCTAACGTCAGTAACCTGGTGAGGCCCATTAGCTATCCAGTAGCTCTACCTCCGGTAAGAAACACGTGACGCTGCACCTAAATGCATTTCGGGGAGAACCAGCTATCACGGAGTTTGATTGGCCTTTCACCCCTACCCACAGCTCATCCCCTCAGTTTTCAACCTAAGTGGGTTCGGTCCTCCACGACGTCTTACCGTCGCTTCAACCTGGCCATGGGTAGATCACTCCGCTTCGGGTCTAGACCCAGCGACTAAAACGCCCTATTCGGACTCGCTTTCGCTACGGCTTCCCCACACGGGTTAACCTCGCCACTGAGCACTAACTCGCAGGCTCATTCTTCAAAAGGCACGCCGTCACCCCACAAGGAGGCTCCGACGGATTGTAGGCACACGGTTTCAGGATCTATTTCACTCCCCTCCCGGGGTACTTTTCACCTTTCCCTCACGGTACTTGTCCGCTATCGGTCACCAGGGAATATTTAGGCTTAGCGGGTGGTCCCGCCAGATTCACACGGGATTTCTCGGGCCCCGTGCTACTTGGGATACTTCTCTGGAGTGCACATCATTTCGTCTACGGGGGTCGCACCCTCTGTGCCGGGCCATTCAATGCCCTTCGACTATAACGCGCATTTCTGACTCCATGCCAGCATGTCAGTACTGACCGAAAAGTCCCACGACCCCGCAACTGCAACCCCTGACAGGTATCACACAGCTACGGTTTAGCCTCTTCCGCTTTCGCTCGCCACTACTCACGGAATCGCGGTTGCTTTCTCTTCCTGTGGGTACTGAGATGTTTCACTTCCCCACGTTCCCTCTACCCGCCCTATGTGTTCAGGCGGGAGTGACTGGACTTGCCTCCAGCCGGGTTTCCCCATTCGGAAATCCTCGGATCACAGTCTGGTTATCGACTCCCCGAGGCTTATCGCAGATTCCTACGTCCTTCTTCGGTTCCTGGTGCCAAGGCATCCACCGTGTGCCCTTAAAAACTTGAGCCACAAAGATGCTCGCGTCCACTGTGTAGTTCTCAAAATACGGGCGGCCCCACCCCAGCCCCAGCACCTACCCAGCACCGAAGTGCCAGGGGGTTTGACTGGAAGGGTGGGTCCAAGGCCGTAAACCGGCCCGAAGAGATCAAGCTGCAAGCAGCCCGAGCCTTCAGGACCCAACAACGTGTCAGACGCCTCCCCCGCACCGGTGCTTTCCACTGCCCACCCTCCCTTGCAGGAGAAGCCGGCTTGTACTTGCGACACGGTGAAGTGTCAGCGCCAAATAATCGATGTTCCACCCTTGAGCACCTGCTGCCCCACGTGCGGGGACAGACCAGGCCCTGGACCAGACAAGCTGGCCAGTGCTCCTTAGAAAGGAGGTGATCCAGCCGCACCTTCCGGTACGGCTACCTTGTTACGACTTAGTCCCAATCGCCAGTCCCACCTTCGACAGCTCCCTCTCTTGCGAGTTGGGCCACCGGCTTCGGGTGTTACCGACTTTCGTGACTTGACGGGCGGTGTGTACAAGGCCCGGGAACGTATTCACCGCAGCGTTGCTGATCTGCGATTACTAGCGACTCCGACTTCATGGGGTCGAGTTGCAGACCCCAATCCGAACTGAGACCGGTTTTTTGGGATTCGCTCCACCTCGCGGTTTCGCAGCCCTTTGTACCGGCCATTGTAGCATGCGTGAAGCCCAAGACATAAGGGGCATGATGATTTGACGTCATCCCCACCTTCCTCCGAGTTGACCCCGGCAGTCTCCTATGAGTCCCCACCATCACGTGCTGGCAACATAGAACGAGGGTTGCGCTCGTTGCGGGACTTAACCCAACATCTCACGACACGAGCTGACGACAACCATGCACCACCTGTATACGAGTGTCCAAAGAGAACGACATCTCTGCCGCGTTCTCGCATATGTCAAGCCTTGGTAAGGTTCTTCGCGTTGCATCGAATTAATCCGCATGCTCCGCCGCTTGTGCGGGCCCCCGTCAATTCCTTTGAGTTTTAGCCTTGCGGCCGTACTCCCCAGGCGGGGAACTTAATGCGTTAGCTGCGGCACGGATCTCGTGGAATGAGACCCACACCTAGTTCCCAACGTTTACGGCATGGACTACCAGGGTATCTAATCCTGTTCGCTCCCCATGCTTTCGCTTCTCAGCGTCAGTAGTGGCCCAGAGACCTGCCTTCGCCATCGGTGTTCCTCCTGATATCTGCGCATTTCACCGCTACACCAGGAATTCCAGTCTCCCCTACCACACTCTAGTCTGCCCGTACCCACCGCAAGTTCGAGGTTGAGCCTCGAATTTTCACGGCAGACGCGACAAACCGCCTACAAGCTCTTTACGCCCAATAATTCCGGACAACGCTCGCACCCTACGTATTACCGCGGCTGCTGGCACGTAGTTAGCCGGTGCTTCTTCTGCAGGTACCGTCACTTGCGCTTCTTCCCTGCTGAAAGAGGTTTACAACCCGAAGGCCGTCATCCCTCACGCGGCGTCGCTGCATCAGGCTTTCGCCCATTGTGCAATATTCCCCACTGCTGCCTCCCGTAGGAGTCTGGGCCGTGTCTCAGTCCCAGTGTGGCCGGTCGCCCTCTCAGGCCGGCTACCCGTCGTCGCCTTGGTGAGCCATTACCTCACCAACAAGCTGATAGGCCGCGAGTCCATCCCAAACCGAAAAACTTTCCAAACGATAGCCATGCAGCTTCGTTTCGTATCCGGTATTAGACGCCGTTTCCAGCGCTTATTCCAGAGTCTGGGGCAGGTTACTCACGTGTTACTCACCCGTTCGCCACTGATCAGAACAAAGCAAGCTCTGTTCGTCACCGTTCGACTTGCATGTGTTAAGCACGCCGCCAGCGTTCGTCCTGAGCCAGGATCAAACTCTCCATTGATGTTTGCTACCCACCACGCCAAAGCGCGACAGGAAAAGCGAAACCCTAGAAGGGTCGTCAAACTGACTGAGTCACAAACAACTAGCAAAATCACTAGCATTCGTTGTCAATCAAAGGATTTTCGTTCCAGAACAACACAACCCCCACCGAAGGTGAAAGCCGCGCCACCCCAGAGACGAGGTAATTGGCATCGATTTTTGACACGCTGTTGAGTTCTCAAGGATCGGACGCACACC